>JBBSQL010000006.1:0-107855 GCA_038257845.1 Chitinophagales bacterium | reverse complement strand
CGTCCCGATTCGATCATTTTAATTACTTCTTTTTTGAAGTCTGCGTCGTACTTGCGACGATTTGTTTTGACAGTTTTCTTTTCCATAAACTTTTGTAAATTTATTGGAATTTACTGTCCGTACAAATTGGGCCATCTCAAAGAACCAATAAACTTCATTCAGAATGAATCTGGACACCTTATAATCGATGACTCCCAGAAGAGCCTTAAAAATCCCTTTCGACCTTCAAAAAAGGGAGGTGTCAATATTAGATGGCTAAATCATGCAACTATTTATATCGAATGTAATGGTAAATCCTTAATCACCGATCCATGGTTATTTGGGCCTGCTTTTCTTACAGGGTGGTGGCTTTATTCTCCTTCTCCTTCTGACTCTGTGCATCTTTTAAAGCAAGCTGATTTTATTTTCATTTCCCATAATCATCCCGATCACCTACATGCAGAAACACTAGCTGTTTTAGATAAAAGCAAACCCATAATCACTCCAAATTTCACATCAGCTTCATCTGCAAAGTTTTTAAAGGGATTGGGGTTTGAAAATATTATAACACCTGACTTTTTGGAGATTGTGGAAATTGCAGAAAATTTCCAATTTGGAATTTGGAAGTCAGGTGATTTTCGAGATGATTCAGGAATCTATATCTGCGCTAATGGTCATGAATTTGTATTCACAGTAGATGCAAACTTTTTAAATAGCCATATCCTACCAAAGAATGTAGACCTATTGATGACTTCTTTTGCTGGTGGTGCAAGTGGTTTCCCACTATGCTATGAGAACTATACAGAATTAGAAAAAAATAATGTCATTAGAAGAAATCTGAACTCGATTAAATATAATGTTATAAACTACATAAAATCAACTTCTCCGAAATACTACATGCCATATGCTGGTATGTTTTCTGAATATTCAAAAAGAGATCAATATATTAATGAAAGAAATGTCAAAAATTCTTTCCAGGAGTTTCAAAAAATAGCCTCTCAACTTAATGTTAAAACAATTCAACCGGAATCAAACAAATCAATCCGTTTCGAAGATGGACAAATTCAATTGCATTCTTTAGGTTCTATTGACTACCTACAAAAAGAAGATACTGAATTCTACATACACAACTTAAAACAAGACTACCCATTCAATTCCGAAAAAATATTAGACTATTTAAAAAAATCTCAATACCGGGCGAACCAGATAATACAAATTATTCCCACTGATGATAGCTTTATGAATTGTATTGGGGAGATAATTTTCGCTGACTTTAGCTTAGGAATTTTCAAAATTATTCGCCATAGTGATCTTATTGATAAAAAAGAAGGTTATAGAGTTTTGCAACTTAAAGTTCGCTCAGAAGTTATAATGTGCATTGTAGAAAATTATCTGCCTTGGGAAGATATGTCTATTGGGTTTCAATTTAGGGCATCAAGACTACCTAATGAATACGAATCAGACTTTTGGTTCCATTTTACAAATGAATACATAGCAAAAGAGAATTTTAGATATACTTCGTATTGTGGAGCATGTACGATCATTGACCAGAATCCTATTTGGGCAAAACCGTCTATTGTTGATATTAATTAATCAATTTTTTTGTTTCTCAAATCCTTTTTACATTATCAAAATCATCCTTTCAGTTTCATATCCATCTTCAATCTGACATCTTATTAAATGAGCTAGGCAAATTCATGAGCTTACCAGGATATAAGCTTTCAATTTTTTATCCCAAAAACATACTCAGTCTTTGAACGAAAAACTTCACCTGGTTTTAAAACTGTAGAAGGAAATTTTGTTTCATTCGGCGAATCCGGGAAATGTTGTGTCTCCAAACAAAAAGCTGTACGATGTTGATCTTTAAATCCATTTTTCAAAACATGCGTTCCATCCATAAAATTGCCGCTATAAAATTGTAGCCCGGGTTCTGTGGTCCAGACGTCCATTTTAATTCCGGATTGATCACCAATTACCTCAGCGCATTTATCAAAACTGTTGGCAGATTTTGCCAAAACAAAATTATGATCAAACCCTTTTCCATATAGAATTTGCTGATTAGCGCTATCATTTATATGTGTACCGATTGCAGTTAATGTATGAAAATCAAATGGTGTTCCTCTTACATTTTTTAATTCACCTGTTGGAATCAATGTTGAATCAATAGGTGTAAATTCATTCGCATTTATCATCAGTAAATGGCCATCAATTTTCCCACTGCCTGCGCCATTTAAATTGAAGTATGTATGATTGGTCAAATTGATAATTGTGTTCTTATCCGTTGTGGCTTCATAATTTATTTCCAAAGAACTTTTAGTCACTGTATAAGTCACGCTTACCTGCAAATTCCCCGGGTAACCTTCTTCCCCATCTTTAGAAAAATATTTTAAAATAAGTGTGCTGTCATTTTCTTTTTTAGCATCCCAAACAACGCGGGAAAATCCTTTGTTACCGCCATGCAAATGATTTAAACCATTATTCGTGGCCAGAGTATATTGATTTCCTTCCAAAGAGAATTTTCCTTTAGCAATCCTGTTGGCATACCTGCCCGCAATCGCGCCGAAATATGTATCATTGCCTTCTGTATAAGGTTTTATAGAATCATACCCAATAGCGATATCAATTAATTTTCCATTTTTATCCGGAACAATTAAACTCACCACCCTTGCGCCATAGTTGGTAATGGCAACAGATATATGTTCATTTTTCAGAATAAATAAATGCACAGCTTTCCCGTCAATCATTGTATCAAATGCAGCAGGAACAGGCATTTCAGCAATATTATTTTTTGAAGAATCTTGCATATTATTTGTATTCTTCTGCTTATTGGAATGGCAGGAAGCAATAATAAATAGGATGAAAACGAATAAGCTTGTATTTATTTTCATCATTCCTTTTTTTGCAAGATAAAATTACGACTTTGAATAAAGCGTTCTATTTTTTTGAAGAAAAAAATAAAGAGGCCAAAATTATTTCACATTCGCCACCACTTTTGCACCTGCTCTTTTTGCAGCTTGCATGATGCGGAAAACTTCGCCATAATATGAAGATGTATCGGCATTGATGACAACGGAAGGTGTATCCACAAGCGGGCGCATTTTATTTACTTCAAACATTAGCAGGCTGTCAATATTTGCCATGTCAACCTGTGACTGGCCAATATAAATTTTTTGATCTTTATCAATAGATACAACGATGTTTTGTTTTGTCTTTGTATCCTTTTCACCACGCGGATTATTCACTTTTATAATGTTCGGATTGGCCAGTGTAGAAACAATGAGAAAAAACAACAGCAGTATAAATAAAATATCATTCAGTGAGCCGGTATAGACTTCAGGATGTGACTTTAATCTTTTTCGAATATTCATGAGCCCGGCTTATTTTGTTGGTTCTTGTAAAATGTCTATAAATTCCGCACTGGATCCTTCCATTTTATTCGCGGTCTTATCTATTTGTGTGGATAAAAATTGAAACGCTACATACGCCAGCAAACCAATGATGAGACCGGTTGCAGATGTTACCATTTTTACATAAATACCACCGGCAATAACACTGAGTTCAAAATTACCTGTGCTGTTGATATCATAAAAAAGCTGGATCATCCCGGCAATGGTTCCGAGAAAGCCAAACATAGGCGCGATACCCGCGATGATAGATAAAATAGACAGATTTTTTTCCATTTTATACATCTCTAATTTTCCCACATTCTCCATGCTTTTTTCAATGGAATCAATGGGTTTACCAATGCGCTGAATACCTTTATCAATCATGCGCGCTACAGGATTTGGGGTGTTCTTTGATAAACTTCTTGCTGCACTCAGATTCCCGCTCATGACATTATCGCGTATGATATTCATAAAATTAGGATCTATGCGGGAGGCTTTGCGAATGGCTATCAGCCTTTCAAAAAAAACATAAATGGCAATGGCAAATAATGCATACAAAGGATACATGAGTACGCCACCTTTATTTAGTAAACCCCATAGATTCATTTTTTCACCCTGCTGCAATGTATTCGCAGCGGTATGAAGTAAAACGGAAGTGTCAGGTACCTGCAAAAGAATTCCCATTCGTATTGGTTTTTATTTTGGCTAAAATTATGCGTTAACACAAGACAACGGCAAGTATGTGAATAAATTTTTCGGGAATCTTTTTTTATGAAAGATTTTACAGCAATAAGAATGCTATAATTTATCCGCGAAAATGATATTTTCTATAAAATGCAGAAAAATATTTTATACAAAAAATATAGCTCAAATGATTGCTATCAGTGGCTTCCGGAGCCAAGACCCATTTTCGTCATGGCAACTATTTGCCGCATATTTTTTTCCATGCCTTCCGGGCTGCCATCCAGGAAAATGATATTTCCCTTACTCACTTCTGCAAAATTTTTGATGCTTTCTGTCCACATACTGAAAAGAATCACATTGGTATCGAGGTTTGCCTGCTTCATTTGTTCCGCCGCCTGGCTCATACCCTTTGCCACTTCTTCACGAAATAAAGCTACACCTTGTCCGCGCAATCTTGCTGCTTCACGTTCTGCTTCTGCTGCAATTTTGATAGCATTTCCTTCCGCCTCAGCGCCTTTGGTTTTTGTAATGAGCAATGCCTGGCCTTCATTTTCCGCAGCAGCTTTTAAATTATTACTCGCCACAACGCGGCTCATACTTTCCATGATCACCTGGTCAAAAGTGATGTCATTGATTTGCAGATCCTGTAAATGATAGCCCCATTCTTCCAGGGATTTATCAATTTGCTCTTTTACAAATTCAACAATTTCACGGCGTAATAATAATATTTCAGCCTGTCTTTTTGTTGCTACGAACGCGCGGATAGAGCCTTCCACCGTGCGTATCAGCGCCTGCATCAAATCTTTATCACTGATAAATTTAAAGGCAACATTTTTGATGGATTCTTCATCTTGGTTGATCACGGAATACAACAACATACTTTTAAAATACACATTGGCCTGGTCCACGGTCACCGCCTGGAATTCTAATTCCACGCTTCGATTTTGAATACTGATGCGTTTATAAATTTGTTCTAAAACAGGTATTTTAAAATTCAATCCGGGGCGCAGCATCCGGCGGTATTTTCCAAACATCGTAACCACGGCAATTGTACCCTGGTTGACGGAAACAAGTCCGCTGAAGAAAATAAAAATGAGGATGATGATCCACCAATAACCCAATATCGAATCCATTTTTCTATAGTTTTGATTGCATCAAATGTACATGCAATTAAATATGAAATCAACTTTTTTCTTCCCACACTTTCACCAGTTCTACCAATACTTCCACAGCTTTTTCCATATCACTCACCGCGATCCATTCATGTTTGCTGTGAATGGCCTGCATACCTGTAAAAATATTCGGACAAGGTAATCCCATGAAACTTAATTTACTGCCATCTGTCCCGCCGCGAATCGGTTCATTTATCACTTCAAGGCCTGCGCGCCGGTAGGCTTCGGCGGCATACGCAGAAACATGTGGAAATTTATCCAGCACTTCTTTCATATTCCGGTATTGTTCTTTCACAATAAATTCCATCCTCGCTTTGGGAAAATTCTTCACGACAGATTCCGCAATTGATTTTAATTTTGCTGAATGTGCCAGCATTTTTTCTGTATCAAAATCACGGACAATAAATTCAACAACTACTTTTTCTGCATTGCCTTCTGTGCGTAATGGATGCACAAAACCTTCTTTGTGCGAAGTTGTTTCCGGGCTCCAGTTTTCTTTAGGAAGTTGCGCCAGCAATTCTCCCGCGATCTTTAAAGCATTTACCAATTTTCCTTTTGCATAACCAGGATGTGCGCTTACGCCATGAAAAATAATTTGCACACTATTCGCACTGAATGTTTCATCTTCAAAAGTGCCTAATTCACCGCCATCTAATGTATATGCAAAATCCGCGGCTAATTTTTTCAAATCTACTTTTGCTGTGCCTTCACCAATCTCTTCATCGGGTGTAAATAAAATTTTTATATCGCCATGTTTTACGTTGGGATTTTTTACCAAAAAATTTGCCATGTCCATAATAATAGCCACGCCACTTTTATCATCCGCGCCTAACAACGTTTTTCCACTTGCTGTAATAATATCGCTGCCTTTTTTTTCCGCGAGATAAGGATAATCTTTTATGGAAATTATTTGAGATGGATCATCGGGTAAAATAATATCTGCTCCATTATAATTTTTATGCAAAATGGGCTGTACATTTTTACCACTGCAATCCGGCGCTGTGTCCACGTGACTGCAAAAACAAATCACCGGAACTTTTTTTGAAACATTGGATGCGATGGTTCCATATACATAACCAAACTCATCCGTGTTTGCATCAGTCACACCCATTTCCAATAATTCAGCAAGCAGGATTTTACTTAAATCTTTTTGTTTTTCAGAAGAAGGATGCGTACCGCTTTGTGGATCAGCTTCTGTATCTATTTGAACATAGCGCAAAAACCTTTCAGTGACAGTATAATTATAAGCTTCCATAAAATTTATTTTGGTTACAAAGGAAAACAATTGATTGTATAATATTTTGCAAATACAAAAAAAACCCTAACTTGAACTTCAAAACCAAAACCCTTTTTATGAAAAAGAACATCATTGGTGCCATTGTGGGTGGCATGATCATATTTTTTTGGCAATTTCTTTCTTTTACAGTTTTAGATATGCATGGCAATGCAAATTCTTATACGCCCAACCAGGACAGTGTATTGCAATACCTGGGCGAGCATTTAAAAGAAGGCCAGTACTTTCTACCAAGAGCCGTACCTGGCGCGAGTTCTGAAGAAATGGAAAAAGCCATGCCGAATGGAACACCCTGGGCTGTTGTTTCCTATCATCAATCTTATAAAGCCCAAATGGGTATGGAAATTGGCCGTAGCCTGGCCACTGATATCGTGATGGTTTTCCTGCTTTGCTGGGTCTTATCAAAGTTTCATAGAGCCAGATTCGGCAACATCTTCATTGCTTGTTTATGTGTCGGCTTAATTATATTTTTTAATGTGCCATATACCTACCATATTTTTTATCAGACATTTGATATGATGGCATATTTTTATGATGCCATCATTTCTTTTGGTATATGTGGAATTTGGTTGGGTTGGTGGCTTCCTAAAAAGAGGAATTACTGAATTTAGAAAACAGGAAATTCAACTACTTTTTTCAACGATGTTTTATACATTCATGCGCCTGTAACGGGCGCATTTTTTATTTGTTCTATGCAAAATGCATTAAAATTTTCTTCGCCATTACCAGGAGTTTGCTCAATAACAGTTGCCTGGAAAATTTTATTTGTTTTAAAATCTAATGTGACCAGGCCGTCCCGAAGAATAATATTTTGCAGCTCATTCCAGGTATAGGTTTTTATATAAAAAGTATGGAGTGAAAGGCCGGAACTATCCAGTTTTAGCCAAAAATGTTCTTTTATTTTTAAGCCCATAAATGCCCAGGCAGCCAGGAATAAAGCGAGCAGGAAAAATTGCAGGGAGAGCCAGCCCATGATCGCAAAAAGAATACCATGCAAAAAGAATTTTTCGATGGTACTGTGGTAAATATTTTTTTTAGAAAAAAACAAATCATATAAAGCATACATCGCAGCGAGCAATGCAAAAATGCCTGTATATATATTATTAAAAGAATAAGCAAACCAGCAAAGCAGGATGACATTTAGCCATAAAAAAATGATCCTGAAAATATGCAACCTGCGAAAACGTTCATTCTGGAGCACCAGTGTAAATTCATTTATCATCAATATTATTTTTCATTAAAAAATTACACATTTTCCAAAGTAGATGCGCCGCTACATTTGTATCCCAGTCATCTTCTGCGGATACAACTTCAACCAAATCAAAACCAATTAATTTCCGGCCGCTCTCCAATAATTTTTTAAATAAATATAACACCTGTTGCTCCTGCAACCCGCCGGGGACGGGCGTTCCGGTGTGCGGGCATAATTTTGGATCCAGGCCATCTATATCAAAACTAATATGCACTTTTTCAGGCAGGCAGTTGAGAATATCCTGAACTTCTTCATCCCAGTTTTTACCGGAAAAAGATCTTTCTTTTATATTCTGGTCAAAAAAAGTAACCACCCTGTTTGTATTTTCATGGATGTACGTGTATTCTTCTTCGCAATAATCACGAACACCAACCTGTACCAGTTTTTCAATGGCATCAATTTCATTCAAACTATTGTACATGGTGGATGCGTGCGAATATTTGAATCCTTCATAATCTTTTCTCAGGTCTGCATGCGCATCTATTTGCAATATCCCAAAATTGCCATGCTTTTCTGCAAGCGCTTTATAAAAACCGATTGGCGTACTATGATCGCCACCAATAAGACCAACTAATTTTCCATTATCCAGTAAAGCTTTCGTTTCTATATATACCCAGTTATTTAAAAACTTGCTGCCCTCATTTATTTCTTTCAGGCTTTTTTGCATGAATTTATTATTCTCCAGCAATCCACCTTTCGAATGATAATCTATATACAACTCCGCTTCTTTGCGCAGGTAATCACTCTTCAATAAAATCTTTTTATCTACAGGCCGCATATAATAACCATTTTCCCAAACGCCGCGCATATCTGCATCAAATAAATCTATTTGAAGGCTTGCAGATAAAATATGTTCCGGGCTGCGCGCCGTTCCTGCACCATAACTCACCGTTACTTCCCACGGCACAGGCAGGAGAATAAGCCTGGAATCCGCTTCATTACTGGGCATTCCGAAAATATTATTATGGGGATTCCCCGCTGAATTCGCGTCAAAATTTGTTAAGTCCATTCTTTCATTTAATTAAGAGGCTGCAAGTTACTGCCTGCATGCTGATTGAAAAAATATAGCGCAGGATTTTAAAATAACTTTCTGTGTGCGATCAATTATTTTTGCAAAAAAAAACTTGCAACTTGCATACTTATGCGCAAATTAAAAATGGATGAACTGGGCAGGAAATCACTTACCCAATTTAAAAATTCTGAAAAGAATCCCGTGATCATTGTATTGGACAATGTGCGCAGTATGCACAATGTGGGTAGCATTTTCCGCACCGCAGATGCATTTCTTACAGAAGCCATTTTTCTATGCGGCTATACACCACAACCTCCCCACAGGGATATTCAAAAAACGGCATTAGGCGCTACGGAATCTGTTGACTGGATGTATTTCGAGACATTGCTTGAAGCGGTTTTATATTTGAAAGATGCGGGTTATAAAATTTTTGCCGTAGAACAAGCGGATCAAAGTATTTCTTTGAGTGATTTTAATATGAATACCGAAGTGGAAAATGCATTTATTTTTGGAAATGAAGTAGATGGTGTGCAGAACGATGTGTTGCCGTATTGTGATGGCTGTATAGAAATACCACAGGCGGGTACGAAACATTCCTTCAATATTTCCGTGGCTGCAGGAATTGTTTTGTGGAAAATTTCAGAGGCATTTTTGAAAACTTCATTGCACAAAAAAAATAAAATATAATTTGCTACATGGCGGTCATTAAAAATTATTTCAGCCTGGTAAAATTCTCTCACACAATTTTTGCTTTACCATTTGCAATCATTGGTTTTTTTCTCGGGCTGAAAGCCGTACATTTTTTTGATTCGAAAGGCACAGAATCAAGTATGACATTGAATGAAATGTTGATAAAACTATTGCTGGTACTGGCTTGTATGGTTACAGCACGAAGCGCCGCCATGGCATTCAACCGATATTTAGACAGGCGCTTTGATGCCATAAATCCAAGAACTGCAAACAGGGAAATTCCTGCAGGAATTATTTCATCCAAACAAGCTTTAATCTTCACACTTATTTCCTGCCTGCTTTTTATATTGACCTGTTATTTTATTAATACAATTTGCCTTTTATTATCACCCGTAGCATTGTTTGTAATATTATTTTATAGTTATACAAAAAGATTCACCGCGCTCTGTCACCTTGTTTTAGGAATTGGATTATCATTGGCACCAATTGGCGCTTACCTCGCGGTAACGGGAAATTTTGCATTGATACCTATTCTTTTTTCATTCGCTGTAATTTGCTGGGTGAGCGGGTTTGACATTATTTATGCATTGCAGGACGAAACTTTTGATAAGGAAAATCAATTGTATTCCATGCCGGTTATTTTGGGTAAAAAAAAGGCTTTATGGTTTTCCCGCGGGCTGCATTTCCTAAGTGCATTATTTGTAATTGTTGCTGGTTTGTCTGGTGGTTTTTCATTTTTGTATTGGCTTGGAATTATTGTATTTTGCAGTATGCTCATTTACCAGCAATCATTGGTAAAACCCAATGACCTGAGTAAAGTAAATATTGCATTCATGACAGCAAACGGAATAGCAAGTATCGTGTTTGGCATTTGTGTGTGCCTGGATATTTTATTATTTTAAATTGTATAAATGGCCCGGATCATTAGTATAGATTATGGTGGAAAGCGCACCGGTATTGCAGTTTCAGATCCTATGAAAATAATTGCAACCGGCCTAACAACCATTCCTTCAAGTGAATTAATCACATTTTTAAAAAATTATTTTTTAAAAGAACAAGTAGAACATATCATCATTGGCGATCCGAAAAACCTGGATAATTCTGATACACATGCCACGCCGCTTGTGAAAAAAGCCATTGCTTTATTAAAAAAAACTTTTCCGCATATTCCAGTGATTCCAGTTGATGAACGATTTTCTTCTAAAATGGCAAAAGCCGCCATGCTGGAAATGGGCATGAAAAAAAAGCAACGACGGGAAAAAGAAAATGTAGATGTGATCGCTGCCACACTTTTACTCAAGGAATACCTGGGATCAATAGTTTAACGAGTGTATTAACAGGCATTATTTTATCTTTGCAAATAATTTTTTTTAAACAAAGTGGCATTTAATATGGTTTTACCGATCGTAGCTTATGGCGCAGAAATTTTAAGGAGCAAAAGTGCCAATATTTCTGCAGATTTTCCAAACCTGGAAAAATTGTTGTCTGACATGGAGGAAACGCTCTATGCCAGCAGTGGTGTAGGTTTGGCTGCACCACAGATTAACAAGCCCATCCGCCTTTTTTTGGTGGACAGTCAACAAATATTTGAGCACCAGGACGAAGAAGATAAAGGCAAATACGCCGATGAACCCGGAATCAAAAAAGTTTTCATCAATGCTCAAATCAAAAACCTGGATGGCAATGACTGGAATTATAATGAAGGTTGCCTGAGTATTCCAAAAATCCGGGAAGATGTGCTGCGCCCTGAATCTGTGACTGTTGAATATTTGGACGAAAAATTTCAACCGCATACGGAAACTTTTTACGGACTTACAGCAAGGATCATACAACACGAATACGATCATATAGAAGGTAAATTATTTATTGATTACCTGAAACCATTAAAGAAAAAAATGTTGCGTGGAAAATTAAACGATATCAGTAAAGGCAAAGTCAAAGTTGATTATAAAATGATGTTCCCTAAATGAAATTTTTCAAAATAATAATACCCATTTTTCTTTTTTTCTCCAATACTATTTTTGCGCAGGATACTACAGTTATATTGGAAAATCAATCGGTGACACTGCGTGAAGTGATCGTACGAAATAAACTTGATTACGTTACTATTTTAAAACAAATAGAAAACGATACGAGTTTTTATAAAGCCTTCAGGAACCTGCATATCATTGGCTTTTCCGCGTATAATTCCATTCGCATGTTTAATAAAAAGGGCGCTGAGCAAGCGACATATAATAGCCAGACAAAGCAAGTGAGAAATAATGGTTGCCGAAGTACAACAATCATTTCCCAAAAAAGTACAGGTGATTTTTTTGATAAAGACAGCGCCTATAATTATATAACAGGAGAAATGTATGCCTCTCTATTTTTTACCAAAGGAAAAGTTTGTGGTGAAAATAATATCGTCGCCGGCAGGGAATTTTCTACGTCTGGAAAATCAGGCATTGATAAACATAAGGAACAATTGAAAATGCTTTTTTTTAACCCCGGTAAAAAAATCCCGGGCATTCCTTTTATTGGAAATAAATTGGATCTCTATGATGATCATGCACACGAATTGTATAATTACCAACTGGATTTTGTGTCATACAAAGGAAGTTTCGCTTATGTGTTTACCATCACCCCAAAAGAAGATATTGGCTACTTTAAAAAAAATGATATTGTCGTGGATAATATGACCACCTGGTTTGATTATAAAACGTTTGATGTACTTGCAAGAAATTATTCTTTGAGTTATAAAGCCGGCGTATATGATTTTGATGTAACTATGGAAGTGGAAATGACGAATATTGGAAATTTACTCGTGCCGCAGGTAATGCGATACAAGGGAAATTTCAGCGCAGCATTTAAAAAAAGAGAACGCGGGGAATTTACCGCAACGCTTTTTGATTATACATTAAAATAAAAATTTACCAGCATGAAAAAATATGTTTCAATTATTCTGATTCTCCTTGTTTGTAACAGCGCACATGCACAAGTGATGCAGGCAAAACAAGTATGGGCAACGATCAGCGTGCCGCAAATGAAATGCTGGGAATGTAAAGAACGGCTTGATAATTATTTGCTTCGCGAAAAAGGACCGAATGATGATGCCGGTATTTTAAAATGGACGATTAATATGAATAATGCCACACTGCGCATTCAATATGTTCCGGATAGAATGACGCTGGATTATATACGCACTGCCATCAACAATGCCGGCTACGATGCAGACAGCACTAAGGCGGAAGAAGATAGCTATAAAATGTTGCCGCCAATTTGCAAAAGAACGGAAGAAGGTGGCGGCCCACAAAAAGGGGTGAATTGTAAAATTCCGCCAAAAGAAAGAAATTAAAAATTCTCTATGATTATTTGATGACATCTGCAAGTGCAGCTTCAACAGAGGGAAATATAAAATGAAAATTTTCCGCCTTTATTTTGGCACAGGAAACGGTTGCACTTTTTAAAACTTCCACACTCATCTGGCCTAAAACTATTTTCAAAAGAAATGCCGGGACATTGATGGAAATAAAAAATTTCCCTTTCAATTTTTTGGCAATGGAGAGTTCAAGCTTTTCATTGGTTACAGGTGCAGGGGACACTGCATTATATACACCATTGAGATTTTCATTTTCCATTGCATAGATATACATTCTGCAAAGATCTTCGATATGGATCCAGCTAATAATTTGTTTCCCATTTCCCAGGATCGGCGCTATGCCTGCATATACAGGTTTCTTAAATGATTCCAGTGCACCGCCTTCTTCACTGAAAACAATTCCTGTGCGCAACTTAACAAGTCGTATTCCCATTGCAATTACAGGGTCAACAGAAGCTTCCCACAATTTACAAGTTTCTCCTAAAAAATCAGTTGAAGATGAATCGCTTTCCACAAAACCATTTTTCCTGGAATATTCCGTATCCGGGCCATACCAGCCAATTGCGGATGCACTGATAAAAGTTTTTACATGATGGTTTGTTTCTTTCAAAGCACGAATTAGTAAAGCACTGCTATCTGTTCTGCTGCTGACAATTTCCTTTTTTCTTTTTTCAGTCCATCTTTTTTCCGCAACGGAAGCGCCGGCTAAATGAATAATATAATCAGCACGTGCGACTGCTTCCTTATCTATCTTTCCTTCTTTAATATCCCAAATCGCACGCCCTTCGCCAGCTTCACGTGATAAAATAATCACTTCATAACCTTTCTGCTTCAGCATGGATGATAGCTGTGTCCCTACCAAACCAGTTCCGCCGGAAATCAATACTACAGCCATATTTAATTGAATTTACTTATTTAAAAATCGAATCCGGAACGCCTTTATTAATGATATAAGATGAATAAGATATTTCCACTTTTCCTTTTTTATTTTTCATCTTTTCCATATCAGCTTTATTTGCATCATTAAACTCTAATGTAACACCTTTTGGGATTTTATAATCTTTAGTATTAAAACTAAAAACAACTTTATCTGGCAAACCATAAGCTGCATATTTCCCATAAGACATCAGCATTTCATACGTACCATTTGACCTGGTAGTTGTAATCGCTTTTTGAAGCAGCATATTCACCGGATCAATATATAAAGTGGAAAGAATCAGTTCGCTTTTTTCATCATTGGGTAAAAGCTTGATCACGCGGGTATTTACACCATTTACAATTGCTTCACCAGCATCTATTGCGAGGTAGTCAAAAGACATCATGGAAGCCATATTTACATTCATGCCACCTTTGGGTAAAATGGAAATTCCGCCCTGCCGTTTCAAAGTAAACTTATCCGGGTTTTTATAATACACAATAATTTTCCCTGCCGGTGATTTAATAAAAGCAACATCTGTTTTTAAAATTCCTGTTGCTTCATAATCATGCACCTTTTGTAATTTTTCTTTCAGCTTACTGACCAATGTGGCTGCATCCTGCGCCTGCACTGTGTTTAAAGAAAATATGAAAACTAAAAATGGAAATAATAATTTCATAAAAATATTTTTATTAGCTCAATATATCTTTTCTTTTAAAAATAATAATTGCACCTGAAACAAACACTACAATATAGACGCCTAAAACGATTGCGGAATTGTACAATTGCTCTACATTCTGAATACTCCCTTTAATTACATTATCCGAAGCATCCAATTTTTCATCAAAAAATTCTTTCCAGTTGACCATGTGCGAAGTAAATAAATAGGGCTGTATATGTTGAAAAAGTGGAATGCTCATTGTACTCATGATCGTAAAAAAAATAATGATACTGATCGTTGCTACAATCGGGCCGATTGAATTTTCAGAAAAAACTGACAGGAAAAATCCCAATGCAGTTACAGCCAGCATCGCCAGGAAAGCAAATGCAAAAGCACCAGCATACCGCCAGAACACATCATCCTGCGACATTTGCACTACATACGCATTTTTTTGAATGATCAAATCGCCCGTTCCGAAAAGCCAGGTACTCACCGCCAAGGCCAGGAAGGCAATCCAAATTAATAATAGTAATGTGTAAAAAGATGCTGCAAGAAATTTTCCCAGCATGAATGAAGTTTTACTTACCGGTTTTGTGATAAGTAAACGAAGTGTGCCCATATTGGCTTCGCCAGAGATCATATCCGCGGAAACCAAAGCGATCAATAATGGAACGTGAACTAATAAAAGTTGCAGCAGGATGTAGCAAACAAGGTAGCCGTTCAATATTTTTCCCTGGAAATCAAAACTGTCTTTTAATCCGCTCATTAAAAAATCCACATAAGAATCACCATCCACATATAAGCCAAGTTGTATGATCACGATTAATGCAGTGATCGCTGCAAACGCAATATAGGTGCGTGGCCGCCTGAATATTTTATAAACTTCTATATTAAATAGTTTCCACATAATTTTTCCCGGAGGTTACCTGTAAAAATAGATCTTCCAACGAATGCCGTGGAATGATAGAAATAATTTCAACTCCATTTTCTACCAGCCATTGATGCAATGATGGTAGTAATTTTTTATGCATTTTTAATTTCAGTGAATTTTCATATCCCGGCTGAACATATTGCCCCCATTGACTTTCCCGCATTTTTAATAAAGTATCCTCATTATCTTCTGTTTTAATTGCAATGATGGTTTTTGCCGGATCAAACAAAGTTGCCGCTTCGCCTTCTACTAATTTTTTTCCCTTATCTATAATTAATATACGTGTAGCTACTTGTTCTATTTCAGTAAGTAAGTGCGAAGAAACCAATACCGTCTTTTTTCTTTCATGCCTCAAATGCAAAATTAAATTTCGCATATCAGCAATGCCCTGCGGATCAAGACCATTCGTTGGTTCATCCAGAATAATAATGTCAGGCTCATGCACCAAGGCGATGGCAATACCGAGCCTTTGCTTCATACCCTGTGAAAATGTTTTTACTTTATCATGTTCACGGCCGGTGAGACCAACACGTTTTAATTCATCCATCAACAACGAACGCGTTGGATTAATGCCCGATAACTTTGCAAAAAGTGCGAGGTTTTGATACGCGGATAAATATTTATAAACATCCGGTTTCTCAATAATCGCACCTACTCTTTTCAGAATGTCAATACGGTATGCGGATAATTCATTTCCAAAGATTTTAATACTTCCATTCGTAGGCTTTACCAGGGTCAGCAGCATGCGGATCATCGTAGATTTCCCGGCGCCATTTTGCCCGAGAAATCCATATACATCGCCCTTTTGCACACTGAATGAAAGATCATCTACAGCTTTGACATTTTTAAAAAATTTGCTGACATTTCTTACCTGGATAATTTCCTCCGTCATATTTATGTAACGAAGATAAAGGTGAAATGATTTGAAAAATTTATTCCGAAAAAAGTTATGAAAAAAACAGGTTAGTTCTTTGAAGAAACTTTCAGGTATTGTTGCAATGCTTTTACATACGATTCAAACGCATTGATGCCTGCGTGTGTGATTTTACAAGTAGTCAGGGGATAATTATCTTTAAACTTTTTATTGACTTCCACATAACCAACCTCTTTCAATTTTTGAATTTGCACGCTCAGGTTCCCGGCAGTCGCATTTGTTTTTTCTTTGATATAGGTAAATTCTGCTTCCTTCACACCGATTAGCAGGCTCATGATTGCCAGGCGCAATTGAGAATGTAATATGGGGTCAAGGTCTTTAAACATCAGGGAAAATAAAATGAAGGATCAATGAAAATTTTAATTGAATTGTATTACACATTTTGAAAACTGTGCGTGTTACGCATTTGATCACTAAACTTTTTTCTTAAAATATATCCCGGCAATATCCAGGCTACAACCATAGCTGCCGGAATGAGTAACAATTGATATTCATACGGAACAAAACTTGCTATGACACTCAGTATCCAGCAACTAATTCCGCCCACTATTAAAGGCCGGAAACGCAAAATAATACCACATAAAAAAACAGGTAAACCGTACAATACAAGCATGACAGGCATCACAAGTAGTTCCATTATTTTGGGATCCAAATGAGAAAGCTGGTAAAATATGACGAACATTAAAATTACAAAAGTCAGCCATACATAACCGATGATCGTATCGGCATAAGTTCTGACACGGGATACGGCTCTTTTTTTCCGTAAATAAAATATTTGAAAAATCAGTCCCGCCCATGTAAGCATCCATACCATATAATGATAAGGATAGTCAAAGAAATGTAATAAAATAAATTGTGTGATGCCACAAAAAAATACAAGCCAGCCCCAGAAAAGATATAAGAATCCATTGTCAGAATATTTTTTTTGCACGCTATTGATCATGCCACTAATGAGTTGCAAACTTTCTGATGGCGTGAGTTCAGGCTTATTTTCCATAAAAAATATTTATGCCCGCTTTATTTTTTTTGAAATAAAGCGGGCGTTAATTTTATTTAATCTGATTCAACATCTCCTCCGTTTGTTTCATTCCCCAATCAGGATATAATGGCTTTGGATTGGCAGCCTTAAACAATTCCAGAGCTTTTTCAAAAATAGGTTTTGCTTTATCTGCGCCGCCGCCAAATTGTGGAGGCGTGCCATTAACACTCATACCTTGTAGATAATATAAGCGGGGATTATTTGGATCAAGTTGCATGCCTTTTTGTAAGTCAGCCGCCGCTTCCTGGCCATAACTCATAAACCTGCTTTGCGGATCTACCAGCATTTGCTGTGTAGCAGCCATATTGCGGACTGAAAAGATTTCTGCTTTGTCCTCATTGGCTGTTGTGAGCGCATCTGCTTTATCACATAATGCAATGATTTTTTGTGCATTCTCATCTTTGTCAAGATTGGCATCTGACCAGGCCGGTGTTGTCAATGCAAGCGCAGCATAGTAATACGGTAACCATTGTGTTTTTTCTGCATCACCAATTCTTTCAAAAGTTGCAGATACTTTTTGAAAATCTTCAGTCGTTTTTGCATTGTCCTGCATTTTGAAATTTTCTTTCATTGCCGGAACATATTTATCTGACTGCGCCTGCACGGCAATTGTTGCAAAAAGCGCGATGGAAAAAAGGAACTTTTTCATGTTGTTGTTGTTTTTATTATTGATTTAAAATTTTACAAATTATTATTAATAGCATCCTGGCTGCGATCCACACCCCAGCTTAGGAAACATCCGATAAAATAAAATCTTTTTGCCGGCGGCCTGATAGCATCTTTGATGGAACCATTATAGGAATAATTATAACCATATACCTGGTCTGCCCCCAATACATTATTTACACTGGCAAATAAAACGATGGATGTACGTGCATTTTGTTTACCTAAATTCGGCAAATAATTTACGCTGAAACCAAGGCTATTATAGGGTTTCGTAGTTCCTTCATCTGCAATTTCATATTTACCGTTATTCAATTGAAAATTATAATATGGCCTGCCCGTGGCAAATGTATAGGTGAAATTAAAACCGGTTTTGATACTTGTATAAAATTTTTTCATTACTAAAGAAGCCGTGTGGTGCGCTGCAAAATTGGGTTGCATTTCCAAGGGAAAATTCAAATAATCACGCTTGGTATCCAGGTAGGAATAACTGATCCAGTAATCAATATTTTTAAATGTTTTTTTGTCGCGGAAAAAAACTTCAACACCTTTTGCATAACCGTATCCGCTGTTGTTATAAGCCGGGTAAGTTTTTATGAGGTCTTCATATTTTTTATAAAAAACTTCTGTGCGAAATATTCTTTCATTGGTGATCTTCTGGTAATTAATAATATAATGTGTCGCTTTAATAAATCCTAATTGCGTAGAAAAAAACAATTGCTGATTTTCAGGTGTCTGGTAAAAAATTCCATAAGCCATAGAAATTTGTGCAGCCGGACCTGTGCGGTATGCCAATGAAATTCGTGGCGCAATATTTAATTTATTTATAATGGATGAGCGCTCGAAACGCGCGCCGACTTGTGCAACAATTCCATTCGTTATATAAATATCTGATTCAGCAAATAATGCCTGGTAATTTCCTTCAAGCGTATGCAAAGTGTCATTGAATTTAGTGGTGTTATAATTATACCAGTATTCACCGCCAAATCTTAATGTGCTGATGCCGCCCAATTTCTTTTTCAGTACCAGTTTTACCTGCGACAAATCCTGCCTGTTACTCAAATTAAAATTTTTCGATTGCATCCACCAGGAAGCAGTATCAAATATTTTCGGTTGATTATTTGCGTCCTGGATTTGCTGGCCAATATCATCGCGGTTGGTGCTGTAACTTGAGCCCAGGTTCATTTCCCAGCCTCTACCCAGGTTTTCACGCCAGCTTAGATTGTTGTACCAGTTATGATTGGTCAATGAAAAAGCATCTTTTAAATAAGCGCTGTCAATGTCCGGCCTGCGCAGGCCAAGTTCGCTGTAGGCAAAAGTTGTATAATATTTTATAATGCCACCGGATTTTGTTTTAATACGAAAATTTGCATCGGCCGTATGGAACTCCGGAATCTTAAAATAATCCGGCGTTTGTTTTACAATATTGAAATAAAGATTCACATTCACATAACCATAATTTGCACCCCAGGACGACTTTTTATTTTTTGATAAATCCTGGAAACCACCACCCACAAATAATGGAGAAATGGAAGCATTCGCGGCAGATTTTTCAGGCAGATCAATAGACTCAAGAATAACTGCGGAAGATAAAGCCTGGCCATACAAAGCAGAATAACCGCCAGTGCTGAAGACAGTGCCTTTAAATAAAAATGGTGAGAAACGCCCGCGGGATGTGATGTCCGGCGCACTTGAGTAATATGGATTATTCACTACCGTGCCATCAATAAATTGTTTTGTTTCATAACCTTCACCACCGCGTACAAATAAACCTTCCTTCTCTCCTACTTGTTGCGCACCGGGCAAAGTTTTCAATGCAGCAGTAATATCTGCGTTGGATCCGGCCGTGGTGGCGATATCAATGGAGTTTAAAACTGTGCCGCGTTTATTGTCACCTGCAGCAAAAGATCCAGCAGTAATCATCACTGCTTTTAGTTCATTTAATTCCTCTTTCAGGGATACACTTTGTGTAATATTTTCAGATCCTATATTTATTGATTGCTCCACAGAAGTATATCCTATAATTGAAAATATTAAAGTCTGCTCACCTTGATCTTTAGTTTGAAAAGCATAATTACCCATGCTGTCCACCAACGCACCATCATACGTATTTTTAAGCGTAACACTCGCGCCGGGCAAGGCTTTCCCTTTATTGTCCGTCACTTTTCCTTTTATGGTTACTTGTGAAAAAGCTGACTGAAACCAAAACAGGGATATTATAATTAAGAGATTTCTGATCATTTTTTTATTGAATTAAAAAACAAATGTAAAGTAGTTTATATTATAAACCAAATATTTATAAAATATATTTTTGTGAAAAAATTGAGAACGCCTATTCATCACTTTCTATATCATCAAAAAGTAAATTGGAACTTTCGGATTCAGTTTCATCTTCGTCTAAACTTTCCGGCTCGGCGATATGAAGAACCGGTTCTGCATTGGGCAATTCCTGTACTTTTTTTAATTGCCTTTCAATTGCCCTGCTCCGGGTTCCGGCCTGGTCAATGGTATTGGTTGCTTCGAGTAATTTTTTCTTGGTTTTATCCAAAATATTTCCAAATAAGTTGAATTCATTTTTCACTTTACTCAACAGATCCCATACTTCACTGCTACGTTTTTCAATAGCTAAAGTGCGGAAACCCATTTGCAATGCATTTAATAAAGCACTGAGTGTGGCCGGTCCGGTAACAGTGATCTTATATTCTTTTTGCAATGTTTCAAATAAGCCCGGCGTACGCAATACTTCTGCATACAAACTTTCAAATGGTAAAAACATAATACCATATTCAGTCGTATTTGGCGGATCAATATATTTTTCTTTTATATCACGTGCGTTTTTAAGAATGCCCAATCGAAATGATTTCCGCAACGTTTCTATTTTTTCTACATCACCGGCTTCATACGCATCTACCAAAGACTCATAATCCTCTTTGGGAAATTTGGAATCAATGGGCAACCACAAAACTTTATGCTCTGTTGAATTATTTGGCATTCGTATCGCAAACTCAACCATAGCGCCACTTCCACGCTTGGTCTTGATATTTTTTCCATACTGTTCATTCGTCAGTAAATCTTCTAAAATATTAGCCAGTTGATATTCACCCAACACACCGCGAGATTTTACATTCGTCATCACTTTGCGCAAATCACCCACATTCACTGCGAGACTTTGCATTTCACCCAAACCTTTATGCACTTGCTCGAGCCGGTCGCTGATAAGAGTGAAAGAATCATTGAATCTTTTTTCCAAAGTGGCCTGCAATTTTTCATCCACTGTATTGCGCATTTCTTCCAGCTTCTTCGTATTTTCTTCCTGCAAAAAACGGATCTTTTGTTCCAGTGTTTCCCGAATTTTATCCAAAGATTGCATGGAATCATTGCGCATTTTTTCCTGCTTTTCCGTGAGATCATAAAACTTTTGCCGCTGCAATTCGTTGAAATCTTTGACACCTAAAGTAAAATTTTCTTCAAAGGATTTTAATGAAGTTGATAATTGTGTTTTGAAATCATTTTGCTTTCCTTCATTGGATGTAATTAATTTTTCAATTTTGTCTTCGTTACTTCTTGTAAGTGTCTGCAATAATTCCGAAAATGATTTCAGTTCTTTTTGCTGTATCTGAGACAGGTCAGAAAAATTTTTGGCAATCGTGGTGGAAAAACTGGTAAATAAATTCATTAGTTCTTCCCTGGTTTCCTTTGCGCCTTTTTGAATTTCATTGCGGCTGGCTGAAAACTCACTGCGGATAAGTTGGTCAGTTTGTGCAAGCGAATCATTGATCCGCTTTATTTCATGCATTCCCTGGCTATCCTGTTTTCGAAAAAGTTGTATTAAAATACCGGCAAGGACGAGCACTATTAAAATCAATAAAAGTATATCCGTTAATGTCATTTTCTATAATTAAAGGTGCTAAGTTAATGTAGTTGGGAAAATATTTTTTCAAAATAAATAAGTGAAAGACATGGCGCAAGAATTAAACTACAAGTCAACTTTTTAAACATGCCTTTTTTCCTTACTATCTTTGTTTGAATTATCTTTTTGTTTCCATGGAATTAAGCAGGGATTATAAAAGTTTTTTATACAGCTATAATTTTGCCGATGGCCTGCGCATCACGGCCGGTGTGGCTTTGCCATCTATTATTTTAAGTTATGCCGGGCTTTTACCTGCAGGCATTCTCGCCTCACTGGGCGCATTGTGCATCAGCATCACAGATAACCCCGGGCCTGTTCATCACCGGCGGAATGGTATGTTGGCTTGCCTCCTCATAAATTTTATTGTAACTGTTATTATTGGCTATTCGCTGGGCAGCCCTTTTATTACAGGCTCTATTATCCTGGTTTCTTGTTTTTTATTTTCCATGGCAGGTGTATATGGTTCACGTGCGAATGCGATTGGAGTTTCCGCGCTCATCATCATGGTAATCAGTTTAAATCACCGGGTAATGGGTGTTCATATAGTGTTGAATGCAATTTGGATTTTAGCAGGCGGTGCATGGTATATACTTTTAAGTTTAGCCATTCAAGCGATCAAACCTTATCGGCTAACACAACAAGCGTTGGGTGACCTGATCAGTTCTACTGCAGCGTACCTGCGAATTCGTGCTGAATTTTATCAGACACCACTGAACTATAATGCGACGTATCAAAAAATGATGGACATGCAATCTGTCTTGTTGCAAAAACAAAATTTAGTACGTGAACTTATTTTTAAAAGTCGAAAAATTTCACGCGAGTCCACCGTTGAAGGAAAAACTTTATTATTAATTTATTTAGATATCACAGAATTGTTTGAACGCTTGTCTGCGTCTTTCCAGGATTACAGGGTATTGCATAATATTTTCCCCGGAAGCAAACTATTTGAGAAAACCCAGCCAACTATTTTATTGCTGGCAGATGAATTGGATGAAATTGGTATAGCCGTTTTGAGTGACAAACCTTCCCGGGAAAATGCCTACCTGAAAACAATAGTAGAAAACAATGCTGACTTTTTAAAACAATACCGGAAAGAAAATTTAACCGCAGAAAACATTGAAGGCTTTTCCAGTTTTCGCCACATTATACAAAGCATGGAAGACATACTTTCCAGGTTGCATACGCTGCATTTATATACCAGTTATGACCGAAAAAAAATCCGGCAATTCCGTATTCAAAAAGAATATGATGCAGCCATTCCGCGACAGAAATATAATCCCGGTTTACTGGCAGACAGTTTCACTTTACGTTCCAATACGTTCCGCCATGCATTGCGTGTAAGCATTGCTACCATTGCAGGTTACGGCATTTCATTTCTTTTTCCACTCGGCCATAGTTACTGGATTTTATTGACGATCATCGTTATTTTGAAACCCGCTTACAGTCTCACGCGCAAGCGAAATGTAGACAGGCTCGCCGGTACAGTAGCAGGTGCTTTTCTCGGCATCATAATATTGTATTTTATAAAAGATAAAACTGCATTATTTATCATCATGCTCTTTTTGATGACAGGTACTTACAGTCTTTTAAAAACTAAATATATTTATAGTGTTATTTTAATGACACCTTATATTCTTGTGCTATTTCATTTATTGAATATGCAGGATTTCAGTACTGTTATTGCTGATCGTGTAATTGATACTGCGATTGGTTCTGTCATCGCTTTTATTGCCAATCTTGTTTTATTTCCGGCCTGGTCGCATCGCTTTTTTAAAAAATATATCAATGATTTTTTAGAAAAATCAATTGTCTATTTTACAATTTGTGCAAGTGCGTTTCAGCAAAAAATGAGTGGAGAAAAAAATATGCAAAAAAGCAGGAAAGATGCTTTTGTAACATTGGCTAATCTTTCTGAAGCATTTAGTCAAATGCTCGCAGAGCCAAAAAATAAGCGGGTGAATTTAAATAAATACCAGGAATTAGTAGTCCTTTGTCACATGCTTTCTTCACATATTGCTTCGCTTTCCTATTTCTCAAAAACGTTAGAAGCGCCTGCTGCAGCAGGAGATAATTTTACAAAAATAATTGATGTTATTAATAAACAACTGCAAGATGCAGCAGAAATTATTTCACCGGTTTTAATACATAAGAAAAATGATGCTGATCATTTAAAAAACTCAGAGAATTTAGAAATCAAAGGAGATTCAGATAAAAAAATTGTACTGCCCGAAAATATAGAATTTAAAAAATTACAGCCGGTAAATGAGCAATTTTATTTAATAGAAAAAATAAGTGCCGACATTCAGAAAATATGCGGGCAGATCGCATAATTTTTTTTACAACAACTCTCTTATATTTGTAAGCAACGAAATATATAATATGAATATCACTTTCAATCGGAATGAAGACTGGATGAAGCTTTTATGGAGCGAAGCAAAACAACGTTTTGATAAAATCAAATTAGGTGGCGGGAAAAAATCAATTGAAAAACAACATTCGCGTAATAAACTCACCGCAAGAGAAAGGGTTTCTTATTTGATTGACAAAGATTCAACTTTTACAGAAATAGGTGCTTTTGCGGGTTATGGAATGTATGAAGAATATGGCGGAAGCCCGGCAGCAGGAACGGTTTCAGGCATTGGGTATGTCAGTGGAAGGCAATGTATTATCGTGGCAAATGATCAAACTGTGAAGGCAGGTGCCTGGTTTCCTATTGCCTGTAAAAAGAATTTACGCATGCAGGAGATCTCGATGGAAAATCATTTACCAATTATTTATTTAGTAGATAGTGCCGGAGTTTTTCTTCCCATGCAAGATGAAATTTTCCCGGACAAAGAACATTTTGGCCGCATCTTTCGCAACAATGCAAAGATGAGTGCGATGGGAATTACTCAAATCGCTGCGGTCATGGGCGCTTGTGTAGCAGGTGGCGCATACCTTCCAATTATGAGTGATGAAACGCTGATGGTGGAAGGGAATGGCAGCATTTATCTTGCCGGTCCTTATTTGGTAAAAGCTGCAGTGGGTGAAGATATTGATTCAGAAACCTTGGGCGGTGCAGTTACACATACAGAGATCAGCGGTATTGCAGATTATAAATTTAAAACAGAACAGGAATGTTTGGATGAAGTAAAAAAAATCATGGATAAGCTGGGACCCGCTCCACTCGCAGGCTTCAATAGAGCAACTCCTGTTTTACCAAAGGAAAACCCGGAAGAAATTTTTGGCATCATGCATGAAAATAATTCGAAGCCTTATGACATGCTTGATATTATTGAAAGAATGGTAGATGATTCGGAGTTCGATCAGTTCAAACAGGATTATGGCAAAACAATTTTGTGTGGCTATGCGCGCATTGATGGTTGGGCAGTTGGTATCGTGGCGAATCAAAGATTAATTACAAAAAGCAGGAAAGGTGAAATGCAATTAGGCGGTGTAATATATAATGACAGTGCTGATAAAGCTGCGCGTTTTATTATGAATTGTAATCAAAAAAAGATACCGCTTGTTTTTTTACAAGACGTAACTGGCTTTATGGTGGGCAGTCGCAGTGAGCATGGCGGTATTATTAAAGATGGCGCAAAACTGGTGAATGCAGTAGCGAATTCCATTGTTCCAAAAATCACGATCATTATTGGAAATAGTTATGGTGCAGGAAATTATGCCATGTGCGGAAAAGCGTATGACCCGCGTTTTATTTATGCATGGCCTTCTGCAAAAATTGCCGTGATGGGCGGAGAACAGGCGGCAAAAACTTTATTGCAGATACAAGTGTCTTCCATGAAAGCAAAGCATAAAGAAGTGAGTGAGGAAGATGAGAAAAAATTATTAGATAAAATAACCGGAAGTTATGAAACGCAGACTACGCCTTATTATGCGGCATCAAGGCTTTGGGTGGATGCTATTATCAATCCGGCAGATACAAGAAAATTGATCAGTGAAGGAATTGCTGCTGCCAATCATAATCCTCATTTTGAAGATTTCAAAATAGGCGTTTTCCAGGTGTAACTTTTCACAAAATACTATTGCTTACCTTTGCAGCAAAAATTGTATTTCCTTTTCTCTAAAATAGAAAAATAAAATTTATCATGCCCCTAAAAAGAAAGCCCGAGAGCGAGATGATGTCGTATGGTTATAAACCAGAATTATCTGAAGGTTCTGTAAAATGTCCAATCTTTCAAACATCCACATTTGTTTTTAAAACTGCTGAAGAAGGTAAAGCATTTTTCGAAGTGGCTTATGGCTTACGCGAAAAAAATGAAGGTGAAGAAACAGGATTAATTTATAGCCGCATCAATAACCCGATTCTTGAAATTCTTGAAAACCGGCTGACACTCTGGGATGAAGCTGAAGCATGTGCCGTTTTTGAAAGCGGTATGTCCGCAATCACAACCGTGTTGCTTGAATTCCTGAAACCCGGTGACTTGCTGCTTTTCAGCAATCCAATATATGGTGGCAGTGATCATTTTATCAATAAAATTTTACCAAAATTCAATATTGCAATTGCTTCATTCAAAGTTGGACAATCCGTTGATGAAATTATTAAAATCGTAGAAGCAACAGGAAAGGCAGATAAACTGGCAATGGTTTATATTGAAACACCGGCGAATCCAACGAATGATTTAATTGATATTGAAGGCAGTAAAAAGGTAGCACAACATTTTTCCACTAAAGAAAAAGAAGTTTTCTTAGCAGTGGATAATACGTACATGGGACCTGTGTGGCAGCATCCTTTAAAAAATGGCGCTGACCTGGTTTTATATTCTGCAACAAAATATATTGGCGGTCATAGTGATGTTATTGCCGGCGCCTGTCTTGGTTCGAATGAATTAATTAAGCGTGTAAAAACATTGCGCACATTTCTGGGAAATATGGCCAGTCCGAATACAGGTTGGTTACTCATGCGCAGCCTGGAAACTTTAAAACTTCGTATGGATAAACACGCAGAAAATGCATCGAAAGTGGCTGCATTTTTAAACACGCATCCGAAAATTGAAAAAGTATATTTCCCCGGAAATATTACAGAAAAGGATGGAGAAAAATATGCTATTAAAAAGCGTCAGTGTCTCACAGATGGTGGCATGATTTCTTTTGATATCAAAGGAAAAGAAAAAGAAGCATTTGCTTTTTTAAATCATTTAAAACTCATCAAACTCGCGGTGAGCCTGGGAAGTACGGAAAGTTTAGCACAACATCCGGCGACGATGACGCATGCAGATGTGGATCCTGCATCAAAAAAAGAATTTTCCATAACAGAAAAAATGATTCGACTTTCCGTTGGTGTGGAGAATGCAGATGATATTATTTATGATATTGAACAGGCGCTGGAAAATTGCTAATGCAATTTTATTTTGCATTTGCAATTGATTATTTAAAAATCTCATCAAGCAGGTAAGTGAGTAGGCGATAATTTGAAATTAAACTTTTGATTAATCGATTTTAAGATACTTATAATATCGTGAATTTAATATTCAACATCAAACAAACACCAAACACAAAACCCTCTTAATAAATATTCACTTCCCTCTCTAATAAAATTCCAAATTTCATTTTCACGGAATCAACAATCTTTTGCGAGAGCTCAAAAATATCATTGCCTTTAGCGTGACCATAATTTACAAGTACTAATGCCTGATTTTCATGACAGCCTGCATCGCCCTGCCTGTAGCCTTTCCAGGCGCAAGACTCTATCAACCAGGCTGCAGCAAGTTTTATGGAATCATTGAACGGATATGCAACAATAGAAGGAAATTCTTTTTTTAAATTTTTCATTTGCGTAGATGGTATCACAGGATTTTTAAAAAAACTACCGGCATTTCCTATAACTCCGGGATCAGGTAATTTTGCACTTCGAATATTAATAACAGCCTGTGAAATATTTTGAATACTTAATTCCAGAACACCCATGTTTTTCAATTCAGTTTCTATGGCACCATATTGTGTATGAAAAACAGGCCGCTTATCAAGTTTATATGTAACACTCAAAATGACAAACTCATCTTTAAATTTATTTTTAAAAACACTATCCCTGTAACCAAATTTACAATCGTCATTCTTAAATTCAACAGGGGTTTTTTCTTTTTTATGAAATGCCTGCAAAGAATGAAACACATCTTTTATTTCCACGCCATACGCACCAATATTCTGCATAGGAGAAGCGCCTACATTTCCGGGAATCAAACTTAAATTTTCAACACCGGCATAATTATTTTTTATACAATGTAAAACAAACTGATGCCAACCAGCTCCTGCCGCAGCTTTCACGTAATAATTCGTATCATCTTCATCAATACATTCAATTCCTTTCAATTCATTTTTTAAAATAATGCCATCGTAATCTTTTGTAAAAAGAATATTACTTCCGCCACCCAGGATCAAATTATTTTTTTCATTATTATATAAATCACTCTCTACAATTTCCTGAAGTGCATCAGCAGAATCGAAGGATATAAAATATTTTGCAATTGCATCAATACCAAATGTGTTGAATCTTTTTAATGAAATATTTTCCCTCACTTGCATACAATATATTTTGAATTATACAGGATCCACATCCGGTTGAATAGTTACTGAAGCATACCTTTTATAAGAATATAAAATTGCGGCCTGTTGAAAAATTTCTTTTTTACACTGTTCTATTAGGGCGAGGTCGCGTGGCAGTTTTAATACAAGTTCCCAAATATACCTGTTTCGAATACGTGGAATAATAGCTTCTGCCGGGCCACTGATATATGCTTTATAATTTTTCTGTAAACCAACCGCCATGCGACTTGCAGCCTCCGAAGCAATTTCATTCATTTTATGTTTTACAGAAATTTTTATCATCCTTGAAAATGGTGGATAATGAAATTGTTCTCTTGCAGAAATTTCAAACCTGTAAAATTTTTCATAATCATGTTGCAATAAAAATCCAATCACCGGATGATGTGTATTGCTAACCTGGATCATTACTTTTCCCTGCCCGTCTTTTCTTCCGGCACGACCGCTCACCTGCTGCATCATTTGAAATGCACGTTCATTCACTCTAAAATCTGCAAAGTGCAAAAGACTGTCCGCATCCAAAATACCCACGAGATTTACATTTTCAAAATCAAGGCCTTTTACCACCATTTGTGTACCTACTAAAATATCAATCTTCTTTTGTTCAAATAATTTGATGAGGTTATCGTGATCGTATTTTCCTTTCACACTGTCATAATCCATTCGCGCGATATGCACGCCGGGAAAAGCTTCCGCCAGTATTTCTTCAATTTTTTCTGTACCAAAATTTTTCTTAATAAATGTATGGCTGCCACATGCGGCGCAGGTATAAATCACCGGATAAACCTTTCCGCAATAATGGCAACACAACTGGTTTTTCGATTTATGGAACGTGAGTGTAACCGCGCAATCAGTGCATTGCGGTATCCATCCACATGAACCACAAATAAAATAAGGTGAGTATCCGCGCCTGTTTTGAAAAACAATCACTTGCTTTTTTTCCAGCATCGCTGCAGCTATTGCTGCTTTGAGTTGTGGTGAAATAATGATCTTGCCTTTTTCTTTTTGAATAATTTTTTTTACATCAATTATTTCAATGGCAGGCATATTTACCCGGCCAAAACGTTCAGTCAAAATCACTTTTCCATACTTCCCTTTTTCAGCATTGTATAAACTTTCCAATGAAGGCGTAGCGCTACCCAACAAAACTTTTGCGTCGCATTGTGATGCTAAATAAATTGCTGCATCACGTGCATGATAACGCGGTGCAGGATCCTGTTGTTTATAGGAAGCATCATGTTCTTCATCTACAATCACCATTGCAAGATTTTTAAAAGGCAGAAATAATGCAGACCTTGCACCAACAATAATATGCGCATGGCCACTTTTGACACGGTTCCATATTTCCACTCTTTCCTGCGGATTAAATTTTGAATGGTAAACTATTATATGCCCGCCAAAACTTTTTTGCAACCTGCGAATCAATTGGGAAGTCAATGCGATCTCCGGCAACATGTATAAAACTTGTTTGCCCTGCCGGATATAAGATTCCATCAGCTTTGTATAAATTTCTGTTTTACCGCTTGACGTTACACCCTGTAATAAACAAACTTCTTTTTCTTCAAAATTATTTTTGATTTCAGTGAGTGCATTTTCCTGTGCGGCAGACAATGTAAAATCAATATTCATTTGTGGTGGAAGCAGTCGAATCCTGTCCACATTTGTCTTGATGGAAACCAAAATATTTTTATCTATCAATGATTTTAATTGCGCAGCGCTGGCATTTGATTTTTTTAATAATTCTGCCTGTTGCACTTCTGGTGTATCTCTTGATAAATGTAAAAATGCAAGCAGCAACGCTAATTGCTTCGGTGCTTTGCCCCATTCATTCAATAAGATTTCCAATTTTTTTTCATCCTGGAATTCCGGGTGCAACCGAATATGCAATTCTGTTTTGGGTTTGTATTTTTCTTTTAAGTTTTCGCGAATAAAACAAACATTTTTTTCAATTAGTTTTTTCACTACGGGATATACATGTGCTTTATCTAAAATTTGCTGCACTTCTCCCATGCGGATTTCCTTTTTTATTTCCAACGCTTCAAAGAGCATGAATTCATCATTACTTAATTCGGCTGCATCTCCTTCATAAGCTTCATTTAATTGCAAAATACTTTCACCTGATAACTTAAAATTCGCCGGGATAGCAGCCTGCATCACTTCTCCTTCACTGCACATATAATAATGCGCCATCCATTCCCAAAATTTTAATTGCCCGGGGAAAACCAATGGTTCCTCATCCAAAATATTCAGGATGGGTTTTGGTTTGAAATTAGTGGGCGCTTTTTGCGAAATATTTTTGATAATACCCGCGTATCTTTTATTTTTTAAAGACACTTCTACACGCATGCCAGGCATAGCAGCATCTGCAAATTCTATGGGAATGCTCCAGGTATAATTCATCGGTAAGGCAAGCGGGATGATCACTTCAGCGAATAAAGCATCTTGTGCGAAAGCCAACGTATCTCCAAAACCGGTTGCATTTTTTGTTTCTTCTTTGCTATTTTTTATTTGCATCGTCACACGCGAATATAAACAGGAATACGCTTTAATTAAATGAATTAACGGTATTTCAAAAGAGCTGCTTCCATTTGCTGAAAAGCTTGTTCTTTTAAAACGGGCAAGTCTTTGAGGTGCAAGCCTTCAACAGGAATTTCTTTTAAAAAAATTGTCCTGCAAATACCCGGCGTAAGTTCAAAAAAACCTCGGTAATGCATTCGCCTGATTGTATCCGGGAAGATCATTGGCAGGATGGGTGTTTGTGTTTCAATAGCAATACGAAAAGCGCCGTCAAAAAAATCTTTCAGTGGTTTGCCGGTTTCATTAAATGTGCCTTCCGGAAAAATAAAAATTGACACGCCATGGTCAATGGCGGACTTTAAAGCACGCACACTTTTCGCACGTTTTTCAGGGCTGCTTCTATCTACCAAAACCGCTGCAGACCTGTATATCCAACCAAACACAGGCCAATGCACCATTTCTTTTTTTCCCAGTGCGCGTACAGGTTGCCGTACGGAACGCACGAGCGCGGGAATATCTAAATAAGAAATATGGTTCGCAATAAAAATGTATTGGCGCTTTTTGTTCAAAGGCGCTTCATATATTTCTTTGTAGCGGATACTGACAAAAAAATACCAGATCATCGCCCAGGCCGTGCAAATTTTATAAATGATATTTCCACCTTTGATCTTACCAAATAATAAAGCCAGCAAAACAAAAGGCAGCACAAGAAACATGATCAAACAAAACATGATTAGCGCATACACACAATATATGAGTTGAAGTATTCTGATCAATGACTTCATACCGTGTTTGTTTTGAGAAAAATCAATTTAATTTCCCATGCTTTGAATAATATCATATTTGGTGACGATATGCAATGCGCCTGTTTCATCTTTAGCGAGCACCGCGCCATTTTCTTTTGTAATTAATTTACCCAGTTTTTCTACAGGTGTTGTAAAATCAACAATTGGATATGGCGCTTCCAATATATTTTTAATAGTTTCATTTTGCAGGTCACTGTTTTCAAAAACTTTTTGAAAAAGCCCGCTCTCACTGATACTGCCGGCCAATTGGCCGTCTTGCATCACCGGAATATTTTCGATACTATATTTTTTCATCAGTGCGACAGCCGCTGAAATATTTTCGGATGAATCAATAGTGATCAATTTTTTTTGGCCACGTGCAGATACAATATCCTTAAATGTTTTCACATCCAGGAAACCACGTTCCATCATCCATTGGTCATTATAAATTTTTCCCACATACCTGCTTCCATGGTCATGAAAAATACAAACAACCACATCGTCTTTTTTCAATGAACCACTCAATTGCATTAAACCCTGTATGCAACTGCCTGCACTGTATCCGCAAAATAAACCTTCTTCCTTCGCAAGCCGCCTTGCCATCACCGCGCCATTTTTATCACTCACCTGTTCAAAATAATCTATCACCGACATATCATAATTATCCGGCACAAAGTCTTCACCGAAACCTTCTGAAATATAGGGATGCACTTCATTCATATCCACTTCACCCGTGCGAAAATATTTTGTGAGCAATGAACCTTCCACATCAATCGCCCAAATTTGTATGTCCGGATTTTTTTCTTTTAAAAACATAGCTGTACCGGTAACGGTTCCTCCTGTTCCTGCAGTGCAAACAAGGTGTGTAATTTTTCCTTCCGTTTGTTCCCAAATTTCGGGGCCGGTTGTTTCATAATGTGCCAGCCTGTTTGCGAGATTATTATACTGGTCAAAATGAAAGCTGTTTGGAATTTCTTTTGCTAAACGTTTTGCCACGGAATAATAACTTGCCGGATCTTCGGGTTCTACATTCGTGGGGCAAACAATTACTTCCGCACCAACAGCTTTTAAGATGTCACTTTTTTCTTTGCTTTGTTTATCTGTTGTGGCAAAAATGCATTTATAGCCTTTCACGATCGCCGCAAGCGCAAGCCCCATACCCGTATTACCGGAAGTACATTCTATGATCGTACCACCGGGTTTTAATTTTCCTTCCTGTTCTGCTACTTCCAGCATTTTCACAGCCATGCGGTCTTTGATAGAGTTGCCGGGATTAAAATAATCTACTTTTGCAAGCACTGTGCAGGGAAGATTTTTTGTTATTTTATTAAGTCGGATGAGCGGAGTATTTCCAATCGTTTCAAGAATATTATTCAGCCACATATTGTTGGTTTTGGGGCAAATGTACAATTTCTGAAGGAGATGAAAAGATGCCGGAAATTGTGCAGTATTATTTGCAGAAAATCAATCGAAATTATGCAGCAGAAAATTATTTGATTGTATAACGAATACCAATGCCGCCCCAGCCACCTTCAAAATAATTATAGCCAACAAAATTAAATGAAGGCTGCCAGTCGAGACTGATATTAATAGGCGCACCGGTAAATTTATAATCAAGTCCTAAAACACCATCAATTCCGATAGCTATTCCACCATCATTTACAGGATGATCTTTTTTCCAATTATTACTCCATCCGCCGATATGCGCACCCGGACCTGCATACCATTTTAAACCATTCACACCACTAATATCGCCATGAAATTCGTACAGACCGGTTACGCGGAATCCATCATTCCAAAAATATCCCAGGCCTTCTAATGCCACGTCATTTTTGATAAAATGTTTAACGGAAATTGCCCCGGGATAAAATTTTAAACCGACTGCTGTTTGATATTCGCTACTTGTATTTTGTGCATTGATTTGAGAAAATAAAAATGCACTGACAAAAAATAATAGAAGTTTTTTAAACATAATAAAAAAGTTAAAATATTTTTTAAAAAGTAAATCGCGCAGCTACGCCGCCGGTAGCTGGCGCAAATGATGCATTGCCAATTAATGTAACAGCCGGTTGCCAGTCAACACTGAAATTCAAAGGCAGATCCGGGATCTTATAATCCAAACCAATAATGCCATCAATACCAATATCAGCCCTGCTTCCATAAGATTCTTTAAAGCGGTCTTTCCAAAAACCAACATGCGCACCAGGCCCTACAAACCAGGACAGGGTTGGGATTTTGGGAAATGCATAAAAATTAAATTCATACAATCCACTCACGCGGAAGCCTTTATTCCAGCCCGTTGCCTGGAACTCCAGGTTCTTTGTATCTGCAATAAATTTTTTATACGTAACAGAAAAACCGCCGGGTAATTTCACGCCAATTGCCCGGTTATATGGGGCTTGTGAATAAGCAATTGAGAAAAAAGAAACAAATAAAAAACACAAAAATAATTTTTGCATAAATGCATTTTCATTTAATTAAAAAATGAAACGGATTATTGCAGTGCGTGTTTTAAATGTCCTGTTAAAGGTTCTATATAATTAAAGCGTAGTTCGATCTTTTTAAAATGATATGTATTTTTTTAAAAAAATTAAACGCTTTTTATTTCAGCAACTAATTTTTGCAAAACAGCTTTTGCATCGCCAAAAAGCATCGAAGTTTTGGGTTGATAAAATAATTCGTTTTCGATACCGGCATAACCGGGTTTCATACTGCGTTTATTTACGATGACCATTTTTGCATCTTCCACTTCCAGCACTGGCATCCCATAAATGGGTGAAGCCGGGTCATTTTTCGCGGCAGGATTTACGACATCATTTGCGCCAAGAACCAATACTACATCAGTACTTTTAAATTCATTATTGGCTTGCTCCATTTCCAATAATTTATCGTAATCCACATCTGCTTCTGCCAACAAAACATTCATGTGACCGGGCATTCTACCTGCAACCGGATGAATGGCATATAAAACAGTCACATCTTTTTCTTCCAATGTTTTTTCCAATTCATGGCAAACGTGCTGCGCCTGTGCAACCGCTAAACCATAGCCCGGAACGATGATCACTTTTCGTGCATAACTCATGGCTATCGCCGCATCATACAAAGAAATTTCTTTATAAATTCCACCCGATGCACTTTTGGCTTGTGCAGGCGCAGCGCTACTTCCAAAGGATCCGATCAGGACATTCAGCAATGATCTGTTCATGGCTTTGCACATCAAAATCGTAAGTAAAGTTCCCGCGGCACCCACAAGAATTCCACCTGTGAGCATCACTTTATTATCATATAAAAAACCACCGCAGGCGGCGGCAACTCCTGTAAAAGAATTGAGTAAAGAAATCACTACCGGCATATCTGCTCCACCTATTGGAAGTACAAACATGACACCATATAAAATAGCCCCTGCAAAAACTACATAAAATAAAAAATAGTTTTCAGGATTAATTTTAATCACTAAAAAGATGGCAAGTATTACAATCAATGCAAATAAAACCAGGTTGAAAATATGTTGCCCGTTGAAAGAAAAATCTTTGATGCTGCCATTTAATTTTCCCCAGGCGATCATACTTCCGGCAAATGAAACGGAACCAATAATTAAGCCTGCAAAAATAATGGGCAGGTTTCCGGTATGTCCATTTTCCATCACGTGCTGAAACTCAACTATCGAAATCAAAGCCGCACATGCACCGCCCATACCATTGAACATACTCACCATTTCCGGCATAGCCGTCATCTTCACTTTTTTCGCGGCAAGTGTTCCAATAATGCTACCAATAATAAGTCCTGCGAAAATCCATGTATAATTATGAAGACCTGCGCCGGTGGAATCTTTATATAAAATAAGTGTTGCTAATATTGCAATGGTCATACCCGCGGCGGCTATCAGATTTCCTTTTCTTGCCGTGGCCGGGTTGGACAACATTTTCAGGCCGATAATAAAACTTACCGATCCGATGAGATAACAAATGGTGAGTAAAGAATTCGCCATATTTTTATTTTAAATAAACTTTTACTTATTTTTTTTGCTACGAAACATTTCCAGCATCCTGTCCGTTACGACGAAACCTCCTACCACGTTCAAAGTGCCGAGAATTACTGCAATAAAACCTAAGATCAGCGCGATATAATTTTCGGGATCTGCTTCTCCAATCACGATTATAGCGCCGATAATTACTACGCCATGAATGGCATTGGCACCACTCATCAGTGGTGTATGCAATACCGAAGGCACGCGGCCAATAATTTCAATGCCCAGGAAAATCATGAGTATAACGATATAAATATATTCCTGGTGAATGTAGAACCAGTTCAGAAAATTGTCCATACTAAAATAATTTATTGATAAAAAGTTTTATGGTTTTGGCATTCGCTCATTCACAACTTTCCCTTCGAAAGTAATGCAGGCACCTTTCACAATATCATCTTCAAAATTGATTGTTAACTGCCCTTCTTTTGAATTAATGAGTTGAAGAAAATTGAAAATATTTTTTCCATACAATTTACTTGCATCAGCCGGAAGCGTGGACGCCAAATTGCTGTTGCCAACGATCGTTATATTTTTATAAACAATGGTTTCATCATTTTTTGTTTGTAATGTATTTCCACCCGTTGCTGCCGCAAGATCAATGATTACAGAACCCGGTTTCATTTTATCCAACGTATCATCTGTCACCAGTATCGGCGCTTTTTTACCGGGAATTTGTGCAGTAGAAATAATGATGTCGGCTTTGATAGCAGCCTGAGCAATACGCTCCTGTTGCTTTTGCTTGAACGCTTCGGTTTGCTCCACTGCATAACCACCAGCTTGCGTTGCATCTGCAGCGCCTTCCACTTCCACAAATTTTGCACCGAGGCTTTTTACTTCTTCTTTAACTGCAGGCCTTGTATCAAATACTTCCACAACTGCACCTAACCTTTTTGCAGTTGCGATCGCCTGTAAGCCTGCAACACCGGCGCCAAGTATCAACACTTTTGCCGGGGCAATGCTTCCCGCCGCTGTCATAAGCATGGGAAAATATCTTGTATAAATACTTGCTGCAAGTACCACAGCTTTATAGCCTGCAATATTTGCCTGGCTGCTGAGAATGTCCATTGTTTGCGCGCGTGTAGTTCGGGGCAACATATCCTGGCTGAAACAGGTAATATTTTTTTCTGCTAAAAATTGCATGTCATCCACATGCATCAAAGGCTGATACATGCCGATGAATACACAATTTTTTTTCAGTTTTTCAATATCATTTTTTGCTAACGGGTGAATGGACAAAAGGATTTCGCTTTTAGTAAGCACTTCATCTCTTGTTGCGCAAGTAATATTTTTTTCTGCATACAAAGCATCCGAAGCGAATGCCGCGGCGCCCGCACCATTTTCAATCATTAAATCATTCTTTTGCTCTACGAGCAAATGAGCCTGTTCTGGTAAAAGGGAAACCCTGTTTTCATTTCCAGGTTCTTTCAATATGCCGATTATCATAGCTGGTTTTTAGGACGCGGATGAAATTATGTTTTATATTTTATACCCAAAAATTTAAATTCATTTCTACATAAAAAATTAATCCTTTTAATATCGAATCATAAAATCAGTTTTGGTTAATAGTTCTTTTTTAAAAAAAACAATCCCCACAAAAAACAGGTCAATACTAAGCCGCACTTCTTGACTGGCCTGGATTTCAGCCCATGCGGCTTCCATTTCTTCACTCCAGTGAATATCATCAAATACCAAAATACTATCGTTGCCTGTGTGTGGCAACAACGCATGAAAATAATCCAGGGTTGGTTTTTTGCTGTGATTCCCGTCTATAAATGCAAAATCAATCACTGAATTTTTCTGTAAAACTCCCTGGAGTGTATCACTAAAATTTCCTTGCACGATCTCAATATTTTCGATGGCTAATTTTTTAAAATTATGTTTTGCAATGGCAGCTATTGCGCCCGAGCCTTCCAATGTAATCACTTTGCCTGCAGGATTTGCTTTTGCTAAATAAGAAGTAGTGATGCCTAATGAAGTACCCAATTCAAGTGATATTTGTGGCTTATAATAAGCAATGATATGATGCAATAAACGGCTGTATTTAGCAGGCTTTAATGAAGTCTGCGCGATGCCGGAAATCTTTCTTTGCAGGCCGGAAAAAATCCTGGAGCCTGCACCAAAATCTTCAATAGTAATGATCTCATCATTTACCATTAACGCTTTTCTTACTTGTTCAATTTCTGAAAAATATGCAGGTTGTTCTTTTGAATTTAAAACATGCCTGATAAAATCATACACAAACGGCGGATGCACGCCATGGCCTTTGCCATTTGAAGCGCGTAACAAATATTGAAAATATTTTAAAGCAAGTTTTGTTTTGGAATACATGTAAATATTTTCTTAACAGGAAGATGCTGAATGGATTTTATTTTCTTTCCCAAACCTGGAAGCTGTAATCATACGCATGCTTTTGATCCTTATAAAAATCTTCATTGGAAACCAATTGCCATTCTTCTTTTTTTATCTCCGGAATAAATGCATCAGCGTCATCAAAAACTGCATGTACACGCGTGAGATAAATTTTTTGCGTAAGCCCTATCGTTTGTTTGTAAACAGCAGCGCCACCCAGTATCATAAGTTCACGATAATCATTTGCAAGTGTATCCTGCACACCTTCTTGAATCGTATGAATTATTTTTACGCCATCTGCAGAAAAATTCTTGTCATGTGTAAGAATAAGATTGCGCCTGCCTTTCAGGGGTTTTGCGTTAATAGATTCGAAAGTTTTTCTTCCCATTAAAACCGGCATTCCCCAGGTTGTATTTTTGAAAAATGCGAGGTCATTGGGCAAATGCCAGAGCAATTTATTATTTTTTCCAATAGCATTATTCGTGGATGCTGCAACAACAAAACTTATTTTTATTCCGTCTATCATTTTTAATTTTTTATACTGCAACTGGCGCTTTGATGGCAGGATGAAATTGATAGTTTTCTAAAGTGAAATCTTCAAAATCAAAATCCTCAATATTTTTAATTGCCGGATTTAATTTCATGGAAGGCATTGGAAATGGCTTTCGGGAAAGTTGCAATTTTGCCTGCTCAATATGATTGTTGTATAAATGCACATCTCCAAAACTATGAATAAATTCTCCCGGTTCTAAATCACAAACCTGTGCAATCATTAAAGTAAGTAAGGCATAAGATGCAATATTAAACGGCACACCTAAAAACACATCCGCACTTCGCTGATAAAGCTGGCAACTGAGTTTACCACCCTCTACATAAAACTGGTACATCACATGACAGGGCATTAAAGCCATGCGTGGCAAATCGGCTACATTCCAGGCGTTCACGAGAATTCGCCTGCTGTCCGGGTTATTTTTTATTTGCGCAATGGCTTCAAATAACTGATCAATTTTTTTACCATCTGCTCCTTCCCAATTACGCCATTGTTTTCCATACACAGGACCGAGGTCTCCATTTTCATCTGCCCATTCATTCCAGATATTTACCCCATGATCATTCAAGTATTTAATATTTGTATCACCTTTTATAAACCAAAGCAATTCATAGATGATACTTTTTAAGTGCAGCTTTTTCGTGGTGACAAGTGGAAATCCTTTTTGAAGATCGAACCGCAACTGGTAACCAAAACAACTGCGTGTGCCGGTGCCGGTGCGGTCTTCTTTTGAATTGCCTTTTAATAAAATATGATCGAGTAAATCGAGGTATTGTTGCATGCCTGCAATTTAAGACAAACAGTTTGGAAAAATGCGTGGCTTTGCAGATGTGGGAAACCTGTGAATTTTTTTAAAAAATTAATTTTTAATTTTTCTTCTTTTTAATTCAACTTCAATGAGTCCAAGTTCGCGCCCCGTCTGGCCACTCACACTTGTATTTTCCTGGGCACGGCGCATAAGGTAAGGAATGACATCATTGATCGGGCCGAATGGTAAATATTTACTCACGGAAAATCCTTCCTTTGCCACGTTGAACGTGATGTTATCACTCATGCCATACAATTGGGAAAAATGAATATGCGGGTGATTCAGTGGTACATTCATAGCCGCCATTCTATTGGCTGCAAGCATATTACTTTCTTCATTATGCGATCCTATGAGCACAGATATTTTATCTATATGATCCAGGCAAAAATCAACGGCAGCATTATAATCTTTATCTGTTGCATCTTTGTCCGGTTGAATGGGTGAAGGGTAGCCTTTTTGCACAGCACGTGCGCGTTCTTTTTCCATATACGCACCGCGTACCAATTTTTCTCCTAAAATAAATCCCTGTTGATTGGCGATATCAAAACTCATTTTCAAAAAATGAAGCCTGTCATGCCTGTAAAGTTGTATCGTGTTATAAATGACTGCTTTTTCTTTATTAAAAATTTGCATCATTTCCATCGTCAGCCGGTCCACCGGATCCTGGATCCAGGTTTCTTCTGCATCAATTAAAACGCCAACATTATTTGCTGCGGCAGTTTCACAAATCCTGTACATGCGGCTTTTTACGCGTTGCCATTCAGCATCTTCTATTTCATGATCATGCACTCCGCTGCGCAGGCGTGGCGCTTCATTCAGTGTTTCAAGTAAACCAAATCGTGCAAGACCGGTAACTTTAATACTCATGAAAGGAATATTTTTTTGCGTGGCTGCATATTGTATGACACGTATAAATTCCTCCGTAGCTTTTTCAAAATTTTCTTCCCCCTCTTTACCTTCCACACCATAATCCAAAATGACCTGCACTTGATACTCCTCCAGTTTTTTAGCAACAGTTGAAGTTTCATCCAGCGTTTCTCCACCAACAAATTGTTTAAAAATTGTCCTGCGAATAATTCCATGAATTGGTAAGCCTAACTTCAGGATAATAGGTGTAAGCCGCGTACCAATCGCTACAAACCAGGAATAATGCATTGTCTTAAAAAGGAACCGGGCATTTTTCAAATCTTTATCAGACTTATATGCAAATGCCGTTTGGGTATCATCAAAGGATAAATTCATATAAAATAAACTTTCATGTTGCGAATATCGGTAGAGTAAGTCTAAGTAAAAAATCCTGCAGTCAAAATATGGCTGCAGGATTCAAATTTTTTTTCAAAATCTTATCTTTCTAAAATTGCTTCGGAGCTAATTGCCATATTCAATGCTTTACTTACAGGGCAATTTTGTTCAGCATTTTTTACACATTCCTGGAAATTTTCTTCGGTAATACCCGTCACTTTTCCCTTCACTTTTAAATGGCTTGCAGTAATAACGCCATCTGCTAAAGTAATGTAGGATGTAGTTTCAAGAGAGTCAGGTGTAAAACCGGCTTCTCCTAAAACAAAACTCAATTTCATTGTAAAACAACCTGCATGTGCTGCAGCCAGTAATTCTTCGGGATTGGTATCTTTACCATCTTCAAATCTTGAATGGAATGAATATGGAGTATGGTCGAGAATTTTACTTTCTGTAGTAAGGGACCCTGTACCTGTTTTTCCACTGCCGCTCCAAACGGCTGTTGCATGTCTTTTCATTTTTTATATTTTATGTTTGTAAATTACATTTTTTTAAAGACACAAAATTAAGGCTTAAACATATATGACTGGTGTTGAAGATTTTTATAAACTGATGATCCAGGCGGGAACAATCATTGATGTCAAACCTTTTCCTGCGGCCCGGGTACCTGCATACCAGTTATATATTGATTTTGGAAAATATGGTATAAAAAAATCATCGGCAAGAATTACGGAGCACTATGCTATGAATGAATTATTGAATAAAAAAATCATTGCCGTAACAAACCTGCCGGTAAAACAAATTGGAAATTTTTTTAGTGAATGCCTTGTACTTGGCGCACCGGCTGCATCAGGTGAAATTGTATTATTGTCCGTTTGCGGTGAAGTGCAAAATGGCACGTTTGTAAATTAATATGGAAAAAATTTATTACACCTATTATGAAAGCCCTGTCGGCCTGCTAAAAATTGGTGGTACAGATCATTGCATAACAGAACTTAGTTTTGTTGACAACCAGGACCAGGTGATCCATGGAGAACCGGGCGTGAGTGATATTATACACCAGTGCACGGAAGAACTGATTGAATTTTTCAATTGCAAACGTACTGCGTTTGATCTTCCTGTATTGCAGGAAGGCACAGCATTTCAGCAAAAAGTGTGGGGTGAATTACTGAATATACCTTTTGGAAAAACGATCAGCTATTTGGATTTGGCAAAAAGGCTTGGTGATGCCAAAGTGATCCGTGCCGCTGCATCTACCAACGGAAAAAATAAAATTGCCATCATTGTACCCTGTCACAGGGTGATCGGAAGTGATAAAAGTTTGGTGGGATATTCAGGTGGCTTGTGGCGAAAAAAATGGTTATTGCAACACGAGTTTCGCATTACGCATGGCATTCAAACTTTATTTTAAAAATCTATTGCAATTGTCTTTTATACAATTGAATGGCATTTTGAAAACCAAAATACAAGGCATCACAAACAAGCGCATGTCCAATAGAAACTTCTTTCAGTTGCGGTATATTTTCAGTAAAGAATGCCAAATTAAAAAGATCCAAATCATGACCGGCATTTAAATCCAAATCATACTCAATAGCTTTCTCTGCTGCATGAATATAAGGCGCAATCGCTGTGTCGGGGCCGTTTACAAAATTCGCAGCATAGGCTTCCGTATAAAGTTCTACCCTGTCTGTACCTGTTTCAGCAGCAGCTTTAATCATTGTAATTTCCGGATCCACAAAAATACTCGTGCGAATGCCGGCAGCATGAAACCCTGCAATAATTTCCCGGAGATACGATTTGTTTTTAACCGTATCCCAGCCATGATTACTGGTTAGCTGATTAATTTCATCGGGCACCAGGGTCACTTGTTGTGGTTTTATTTCCAATACAAGGTCAATGAATTTTTGTTCCCTGCAATTGCCTTCAATATTCAGTTCTGTATAAATAACCTGTTTGATGGCACGTACATCATCATAGCGGATATGCCGCTCATCCGGCCGCGGATGCAATGTAATTCCATCCGCACCAAAAGACTGTGCATCAATGGCAGCACGCACTATATCCGGATTATTTCCACCACGGCTATTTCTAAGCGTTGCAAATTTATTAAGGTTCACACTCAGTTTTGTTGACATAGTTTCTATTTATTAATTAAAACCTGGGCGATTAAACCAACGATAATTGATGATGCGAAACTCATCAATGTACCAATGAGAATATACTCAGATTCTTTTCTTACCAAATTACCTTTTGGATCACTGAAGCGCAGAATTGATTTCGCAGCGATCAAAAAACCAATCCCTTCATAATGGCCTGTTATAACAAATGTAAAGACAAGTATTCTTTCAAAAATACCAATCCATCTCCCCGCTTCACTCAGGCTAACAGCCGAGCGGGTGAAATCCGTGTCCACCTGTTGACGCCATTTTGCTGTAGCATAGCCAAGTAAAAAAGAAAGTGGATAAATAATGATTAAATAGCCGGCACCAATGATCCAGATACTTTTTTCTGCAATGATGGAAGGTATGATATTTTTCAACCAACCTTCCGGCTGGTAAAATACCATCCAAAGTATTACCAGAACGATTATATGAAGTGCCTGGTCAATAATAAAATGAAGCGCAGTATTTTTTTGATTCAGTTTCCAAAGGTCTATAAAATAGTGCGTGACAAAAATAATTGCGGGGATCAGCCAAATGGTTTTATCCGGTGAAAAAATATAAATAAGTCCTGCATGCAGTAAACAATGCGCATATAAAACCCATGACCTTTCTTTCAGTCGGCGTTTATGTAAAACCATTTTTTTGGTTTGAAAAACAAAATCGCCCAGCAAATGCGCAAATAACCATTGATAGAGAATTAGCATGCGATAAAAATATTAAATGATCGCGACAGTTTTTTCAAAACGTTTCAAAATACTCATAAAAACAGGCGTGCCGGCAGCTTGCAACCTTTGATGCACGGAAGGTTGCGAGATCTTCAATGTGGCAGCTATATTTTCCTGTTTCATATTTTGCAGGTAAAGATATAATGCCTGCGCCTGCGCGGCGCTTAGCTTTTGCAGCAAAAAATTCAGGGATTCATTATGCACCTGCCACTCTTCAGTAAAAATAATATTTTCTGCGCTGATGCCAATGAGCTGATTATTTACTTTCAGTAAATCAACCATTGGCCCCGATTGGCGGAATGCAGAGCCATCGGAAGTAATAATATCATTACCATGATAACTGATATTCCCGATACCGAGCGCGAGGCGTATATGATATTCATTTGAAATAAGCAGGCATTGCAACTGCAACGCTACAGAAAGTGCAACCGCCCTGTTTTTTGTAAGTATTGCCTGCAGGCTATCTCCGCGGTATTGCTGCCATTGAAAATCCGAGTATTGCTGCTTAATCCTGCTACTGAATTTTTCCAGTTGAAGCCTTAATTTTTTTCTCCGGGCTGCAGACATTCCCGCAGAAGCAACGACATCGCCGGTAAGGACAACAGCGGCAGCAGATTTTTTTGCCATAGTGTATTCATTTTAAAAATATAGTACTGTAATACTATAAAAGGCAAATATAGTACTGTAATACTATAAATACCAAATATAGTACTGCAATACTATAAATATAAAATATAGTATCCAGGCACTATAAACACTCAATATAGTACTGTAGTACTATATTTAAAGAAAGGGAGAGATTAGCGTTCAAGTTGAATTGTATGTAAACAATTGAAACTACCTTTATCAAAATATGAAACCACATGCAGTTAGAATATTTCACAAGTGATACCACCTTTAAACACCCATTTACCATTTCAGGCGGGAGAAGCAAAACCTCGCAGCGGGCGCTGGTAGTGGGTTTAACACTGGGAAAATTCACGGGCTACGGAGAAGCGCCTGAAATTAGTTACTATAATATTTCCGTGGAAGAAATGATCCATGACCTGGAAAGAAGAAAAGATTTTGTAGAGAAATTCGCACTGATAGACCCGGCGCGTTACTGGCATTACCTGCACCATCTTTATCCCAAAAATCCTTTCCTGGTTTGTGCGCTGGATATGGCTGCCTGGGACTTGTTCGGGCAAATGAAAGGCCTGCCACTGTATAAAATATGGGAAACAGAATGGAAAAAAACGCCTCCCACCGATTTTACAATTGGCCTTGCACCAATCACAGATATGGTTCAAAAAATGAAAGAAAAACCCTGGCCGGTATATAAAATTAAACTTGGCCACGAAAACGATCTCGGGATCATTGAGGCCCTGCGAAAGGAAACAGAAGCCACATTCCGCGTGGATGTGAATGGTGGGTGGTCACTCAATGAAGCACGGAAAAAAATCCCACACCTGAAAGCATTGGGCGTAGAACTGGTAGAACAGCCACTTCCAAAAGAGGCCTGGAAAGACATGAAATTATTATACGCGGAATCTCCTCTCCCATTATACGCGGATGAAAGTTGTATTGCAGAAGAAGATGTGCCAAAATGCGAAGGCCATTTTCATGGCATCAATATCAAACTCACAAAATGCAGCGGTATTACACCGGCATTACGCATGATCAAACAAGCGAAGAGCCTGAATTTAAAAGTGATGATGGGCAGTATGAATGAATCTGTGATCGGGTCAGCAGCAGTCGCACATTTTTTACCACAGGTTCATGTTGCGGATATTGATGGACCATTACTACAGGAAAGTGAAAATGCTTCGGGACTGCGATATGAAAATGGACAGGTTTTAATTTCAAATAATCCGGGACTGGGAATTCGCGTATTAAAAAACGAACAAATTTAAAATCAATAAAAATTATTTGTTGCGCACAAACACATGGGTAACATTTTTCTTCCCCGTGTTTCTTTCATCGGATTCAAACCTGTTTATGCTTTTAATAAAAGGAGCGAGTTTTTTAAACCCATAATTGCGTGGATCAAAATCGGGTTGTTTTTTCAAAACAAGATTTCCTACTTCACCCAAAAATGCCCAGCCATCTTCATCCGCAATATCATTAATGCTGTCGGCAATCAATTTGATCAATTGATCATTTACTGTGCGAACAGTTTCCTTTTTATTATCAATTATTTTATTGGCACCTTGCCTGTTTTTTGAAACCTTATTCCCTTGTTTTTCCTCTTCATCATGATTGCGTAAGATTTCGATATAAATAAATTTATCACAGGCAGAAATAAACGCATTCGGCGTTTTCTTTTCTCCCATACCAAATACTTTCATACCCGCTTCACGCAGTCGTGTAGCCAGCCTCGTAAAATCACTATCGCTGGACACTATACAAAAGCCATCCACGCGACCTGTATATAAAATGTCCATGGCATCAATGATCATAGATGAATCAGTTGCATTTTTTCCGGAAGTATAACTGTATTGATGTATGGGCGTAATGGAATGTTCAAGCAATACATTTTTCCAGCCGGATACAGTGGGCTTTGTCCAGTCTGCATATATGCGTTTAAATGTAGGCGTGCCATATTTCGCAATTTCTTCCAGCATCTCGCGGATATTGGAATAAGGCACATTGTCCGCATCTATTAAAACGGCAAGCCGCAAATCACGGGATTGCTGTATATCCATTATGAAAAAATTTTATAAGGTAAAATAATATCTGCAAACTTACACTTTAGGTTTTGATAAGCGACCTCATTCTTTTTTTGTCCGGCACAAAAAAACCGGGTTGAAAAAACCCGGTTTTAAAAATAAATTGATCTTTAATTTTTCGCCAACACTTCATCCGTAAGATGTATTTTGGTCATTTGCAGGTAATGATTTTGCAATTGATGAACAGAATGAATATCCGGGTGATGCCTGAAATCTTCCCGATACCAAATATCCAGGTTATTAAAATCACCTTCTTTAGGCAATACCATACGGAATGAACCTTTCATATATTTGACACTGCCATCATCCATCACTTGTTTTGTAAAATTTAAAGCCATCAACTGTGCTTCATCAAGGGGAATTCCAAACAACTGATCCTCCTCATACCAAAATTCCTGCACTTCTGTTTCTACAAGGGCTTGCTTTTCATCAGGGTTTACGCGCATAACAGCACCCGCACGTTTTACACCTGCATAATCAGTGATCACATAATCACCTTGTTTTAATTCATGGATCGGAATCATAATTTTTTAAATTTTGGATGAATAATACACGCCAAATTAATACATAATTTTTTTTATAAAAAAATTATTCTGCCCAGCTCATAACATAATTGGGATTTTCAATTTCCAAAGCTTCTACTGTTAACTGCAAAGGATGAAAAGTATCCACCATCACGGCAAGTTCATTTGTTTCCTTGGCACCAATACTTTTTTCCACCGCGCCCGGCTGCGGGCCATGCGGGATACCGCCGGGATGTAGTGTAATCATCCCGCGGGTAACATGTTTACGACTCATAAAATCTCCATCAACATAATACAGTAATTCATCACTATCAATATTGCTGTGGTTATAAGGTGCAGGAATTCCCTGCGGATGATAATCATATAAGCGTGGCACAAAACTGCAAACCACGAAATTATTTGCTTCAAATGTCTGGTGTACCGGTGGTGGCTGGTGTATTCTGCCGGTGATCGGTTCAAAATCATGAATGCTAAATATGTATGGATAACAACATCCATCCCAGCCAACTACATCAAACGGATGATACCCATAATGTATGTGATACATGCGGCCTTTCTTTTTTGTCCTTACTGTGAAATCGCCGGCTTCATCTATGGCGTGCAAATTTTGTGGCGGGCGAATATCTCTTTCACAAAAAGGAGAATGTTCAAGCAACTGGCCTTCCTTACTCATATATTTTTTCGGATAACGAATAGGACTAAAACTTTCAACAATAAACAAGCGGTTCTTTTCATTGTCAAAATGAATTTGATAAATCGTTCCGCGCGGAATCATTATATAATCACCATAAGAAAACGGTAATTCACCATATTGTGTCAGCAATTTGCCGGTGCCTTCATGCACAAAGATCATTTCATCTGCATCCGCATTTTTATAAAAATAAGCCTGCATGCTTTTTCGTGGCGCAGCCAATACCACGTGGCAATCGTTATTGACTAAAATAGCTTTACGGCTGTCCAGGAAATCATCTTCCGGTTTTAAGTTGAAGCCTTCAAAACTGCGATGCTTCAGCATTTTCTCTTCTGCTATTTTCGGCATCACATCATAAGGCTCTTCTGTTTGTGTTATAAAAGTTGGGGCATGATGATGATACAACAAAGAATAATCACTGCTGAAACCTTCCGTACTAAAAAGTTGTTCTGCATACAACGAACCATCTTTACGGCGAAATTGTGTGTGGCGTTTATGGGGTATTTCTCCCAATGTATAATAATGTGACATGGTTAAAATTTTAATTGAAAAATGAATAAGATTTTCAGAAGCCTGTGAAGAAATTAAATAGTTGGAAATAATTCCGGGGAAATGTTATGCACCCTGTTCACTGTTTAGCAGGAAAACATATTTCCATTTTCTTTTATCAATCCAGTAAATAAAATTTCTGTTGAACAGCATCCTCAAAAATAATTAAAATTTATGCGTTTAGGTAAAATTTATTCTTAAAATAAATTGGCCAACTTTTTTCAGGTTATTTTTACACTGAATTTTAAATAAATATATTATCAGCAAGAAGATCGGTTTACTTTCAGATACGCATGGATTCCTGGATGACGCAATTTTTCAACATTTCGCTGCATGTGATGAAATATGGCATGCGGGCGATTTTGGATCACCTGAATTAGTGGAAAAATTAAAAGCTTTTAAACCATTGCGTGGCGTTTATGGAAATATTGATGGCTGGGAAATACGCGCAGAATTTCCATTAAGAAATATATTTTCAATAGAAGAAGTAAAAGTTTTCATGCAACATATTGGTGGTTACCCGGGAAAATATGCACCGGGCATTCGTGATGTTATTCAATTGGAAAAACCTGCAATTTTTATCAGCGGGCATTCGCACATTTTAAAAATCATTTATGATGAAAAATTGAATTGCCTTCATATTAATCCGGGTGCGGCAGGGAAACAGGGCTGGCAAAAAGTACGCACACTCGTGCGCTTTGACATTGATAGTGCAGATATAAAAAACTGTGCTGTAATTGAGTTGGGAAAAAAATAATATCTTTTTTGCAAAAAACTTTTATGCCGGCATACCCGGAATCATTGGGGCATTCCATGGAATGGCAGCAAGTATTAATATTAATGCCAATAAAAAATAAGTGAATGCTTTCCGGAATTTTGCTTCATCAGGAATTCCTTTTTTAGCCATCCCTCTGCCGAGTGTGATCATCGTAATGGCAATGATCATAGCTATGGGATGGAATAACCATTGAAAACGGTAAACAGGCGAATTCAGGATTGACTGGCCTTCTGGAATAGTTGTATTCACAATTCCGAGCGGCCCCCAAACCAATAAATATAAGCCGGCCAGCAAAGTAATATGCGCGCAAATCATGGTGAATAACCACAATTTTCCATCACCTTTTGTGAAGGCTCTTTTACTGCGCCAGGCCTTATAACTTTTAATAATAGATATCAACAACAAAATTAAAATTACCCAACGCAAAAAATTATGCAAGTCTAAAATTCCTTTTCCCATGATTGTTCATTTTGCCAAATCTAAACGATTGGCTTCAATAGAAAAAATGTAATTACTAATTTACCCATTCTGCAATGAACATATTGGTATCATGCCCGCCACCATTATTTCTATTGGAAGAAAAAAGAATTTTTTTACCATCATAACTAAACATGGGGAATGCATCGAAACCTTTATCGTGACTGACTTTTTCCAAACCAGTTCCATCAAGGTTTATCAAATACATATTGAATGGAAAACCATACGCATATTCATGATTGCTGCAAAAAATAATATGCTTGCTGTCGGGTGTAAAATTCGGCGCCCAGTTGGCATTTCCCAAATGAGTGATTTGCCTGGCATCGGAACCATCTGCATTGGCAATAAATACCTCCATTTGAATTGGCATTACCATGCCCTGGGCTAAAAGGTCTTTATATTCTTTGATTGCCTCCGGCGTTTTTGGCCGGCTCGCTCGCCAAACAATTTTTTTACCATCCGGGCTAAACCATGCGCCGCCATCATAACCGAGATCCGATGTAATGCGTTTTACTTTTTTGGTTTTTAAATCCATTAAATATAAATCTAAGTCACCATCACGCATTGATGTGAAAATCATTGTCTTACCATCTGGAGAAATTGTTCCTTCTGCGTCATAACCAGGTGTATCCGTTAAGCGCTGAATATTTTTACCATCTACATCTGCCATGAAAATATCAAATGATTCATAAACCGGCCAGATATATTTATTTCCAAATTTACTCCTGTCAGGAACTGGTGGGCAACTATCTCCGCCGAGGTACGTGGAAGCATAAATAATGTGTTTGCCATCTTTGGTAAAATAGCCACAGGTAGTTCTACCAAGTCCATTACTTACCATTTTATAAGAAAATGGCTGGCCAAAAGCCGGCACATCTCCCACAAACATGTGATCGCATTCCAGTCCTTCAACAGGATTTTTACGCTGAAAAATTATTTTTTTATCATCAAAACTCCAGTAAGCTTCTGCGTTGTCACCGCCGAATGTTAGTTGCTGAATATTTTTAAAATGTTTCTCATCATTATAACGCAGACTATCTTTTGCAGTTTGAGCGGAGACCGTTTGCTGCATGGCCAACATCGAGAAAAGGATGATTGCCGGGAGCAGAAAACTTTTCCGAAACGTAATTATGATTTTATTTTTCATTGAATAAATTCTGTGTGTATGAAGAAAACGCGTTTGTTTAATTTTTGCAAAAATAGATTTATCCGAATGTATCTATTGTCAAATGTTCGTCATATTCCATAGTACAGTTTACCTTCGCAGTATGAAAAAATGGATCTTACTATTATTATGTATCCCGGCTCTATATTTTTCCTGCAAGAATGATGGCAAAAACGAACCTGATGATTCTGTCACCAATTCAGCCAGGGAAAGATTTTCTCCTCAAGTTTCAAGCCTGCAGGATTTGTTGATTACGCACCCGGACAGTGCAGGTTTACGATTAAAATTGGCCATGTTACTGGATAGTATTGGCCAGCCTATGGTTGCAATTGCACAAGTGGATACACTTTTACACGCAGACAGTTTGAATTATGGCTTATGGTTTACGCATGGCCAAATTGCAGAAGATATTCCCGATACTGCAAAGGCAATTCAGAGTTATAAAAAAGCAATTTCTATTTATAATTCCCCGGATGCATTATTGGCGCTGGCCAATATTTATGCTGAACAAAAAAATAATGAATGCCTTGTAATATGTGTGAGGATCAATGAATTGTCTTTAGGTCGCGAATATGATGCGCATTGCAATTTTATCAGTGGAGTTTACTATGCACGGACTGGTAACAAAGAAAAAGCGCTTCAATTTTTCAACAATTGTATAGCAGAAAATTACACGTATATGGAAGCATATATAGAAAAGGGACTATTGTATTTTGATAAGAAGGATTATCAAAATGCACTCACCGTTTTCCGGTTTGCTTCTGGTGTAAATTCTCTGGATGCAGATCCCTATTATTGGATGGGGCGTTGTTATGAAATGATGAATATGAAAGACAGTGCCTTATTAAGGTTTCAACAATCCTATAGCCTGGACAGGTCAGATCCGCAAGTAAAAGCGGCAGTGGTGAGAATGGGTGGAAAAGATTAAAACCGGTTTTAAAAATTTACATTAGTAAGAACTATTTTTACATAAATAAAAAAGCATGGCCATTATCGCACCTTCATTCCTGGCTTCCGATTTCCTGCATTTGGAAAAAACATGTAAGATGATCAATGAAAGTGAAGCAGACTGGCTACACCTGGATGTGATGGATGGACGCTTTGTTCCGAATATCAGTTTTGGTTTTCCCATCATTGAACATATCCGAAAAGCAACAACAAAGATCTGCGATGTGCATTTAATGATCCTTGATCCGGGAAATTATGCAGAAGCATTTAAAAAAGCGGGCGCAGACATTTTGTCCATTCACCTGGAAACCTGTCCCAACCTGCATCGCAACATACAACAGATTAAAGAGCTCGGTATGAAAGCCAGCGTTGCCATCAACCCGCACACGCCGGTTTCCCTGTTGCAGGATGTGCTTGGCGATATTGATATGGTGTGTATGATGAGTGTGAATCCGGGATTTGGCGGACAAAAATTCATACCGCATACGTTGGAAAAAGTAAAAGAATTGCGCCGGATGATCGTTCAAAAAAATCTCTCTGTCATCATTGAAGTGGATGGCGGTGTGACACTTGAAAATGCACCAGCCATTTTAGAAGCAGGGGCAGATGCAATGGTTGCAGGCAGCAGTATTTTTAATACAAAAGATCCAATTGCAACAATTGCAGCTTTTAAGAAATTGTAAGAAAACACTCGTTCATCTTTCTAAAGTTCTATCAATAACATTATATGGAAAAAATAAATATTGCCGAAAAATTTTCACTCTTCAATGAACTTTGGAATCCAAAAATCATAGCGGAATTAAATGGTCAGCAAATAAAACTGGCAAAAGTAAAAGGTAGTTTTGTGTGGCATGATCATGCAAATGAAGATGAACTTTTTTACATCATAAAAGGCTGCTTGAAAATAGAAATGCATGATCAAACAATTACATTAAATGCGGGAGAAATGTTTGTGGTTCCCAAAGGTATTGAACACAATCCGATAGCAGAAGAAGAAACCTGGATCATGCTTTTCGAACCATCTGAAACAAAACATACAGGTGATATTTCGCATGAAATGACGGTTGAAAAATGTGAAAAAATTTAAACTGTTTTCATCAACTGATTTCATTCAGTCCCGCATAATTAAATGCTGCCATTGGATTTATGGCATCCCGGAAATTCTTTGCGATTGTATATGCTTCCATGTCATTGGCATCGTATTGATGACTGGCAATTTCTGCTATGCGATTTTCATCCAAACCAACACTGAGCCATTCTGCAGCAAGTGGTTCCGGCAGGATCACCGGCATCCTTTTTTTAGTATTATGAATTTTTTCCATCAATGAATTTGCTGCAGTCGTAATGATGGCAAAACTATCTACCATTTCCCCGGAATCCTTATCTGTCCAGCTTTGCCAGATACCCGCCATAAAAAAATATGCGGAGTTTTTCATTTTAATATGATACGGATATTTTACAGCAGTCTTTAAAGGTTTACCGTTTTTACCCAATGGATAAACATGCCTCCATTCGTAAAAACCCGATGATAAAACCAGGCATCTTCTTTCTAATGCAGCATTGCGAAATATTTTTTTCGACAATAAAATTTCTTCTCCAATTGCATTAAGCATAATGAGTGGAGGTTTGAATTTTCCATCATCAGCTTTATACCCTTCGCGCATTTTTTTTACCACTTCGCGGTTGCGCAAGTATGGAGGAATAAAACCCCACTCCATCATTTTGATTTCCCAGCTACAATCTTTTTCTGGCACGATCACGGGCCATTGCGGGTAATCAAATCCGCTTTGCACATCTTTAAATAAATCTCCCTGGGCAGGTTTTTTATCTATGCCTTTTAAATGAATAACTTCATTGGCTTTTATCTTAATCGCGTTGTAATAACACATAAAAAAAATGTGGTCAAAATTTAATTTGACCACAAATTTAAAAAAAATATTTCTTAAAAATTAAATGCGAGCCTTGCAAACACGCGTGTGCCATTTCCACCCATCTGCACGGAATCCCATGGGCCGCCGGTTTCATTATTGAATGCCCAGTATTTTGCAGTCTGTACAGCGCCGAGACTTGGATGAACATTTAATATATTATCAGCTCCAAAATATAACGTAAAGGCCGTATTAAATTTATAACTAAAGAAAAGATCAGTCACCACTTTTTCATGATATGGATAAACATCCGGCACATACTTGTTCGGATCCTTGTCTGTGGGAACCATTGGATTCGCTCCCAGGCCATCTTCACCATAACCGAGTAAAGTAACGGAACCAAAATAAGTAAGCCTGGTGCCTATGGAAAATTTATTGATCGTGTATTCCAGGTTCAAAGACATTTTAGTGTTTGGCGCAGAAGCTAACAGGAACGCCTGTTCGCGGTCGCTATAAAAAGTTTCCTGGTGATCTTTGGTATCATTCAATTTCGCAGGAACATTTATTTTATCAATAGTCATGTCCTGGAAATTTGCAGTAAGCAAACCGCGGAAAGCCTGGTTTCCCCAATGCGTATTATAGTCAGCCACAAAATCAATTCCCTTATTCGTAGTGTTCACTGCATTGGCAAAGAATTGTGCATAACTCACATTCAATTGCGCCATAGCGGCAATCAATGCAGGATCAAGTGTGGCATCATTCGCATCAAACTGGCCACTCAATACAACCCTGTTTTTTATATTCACAATATAGCCATCTACAGTAATGCTAAAACCCGGCATTGGCGTAAGCGCTATTCCAATACTGCCGGTCAATGATTTTTCCTGAACCAAATCAGGTATGCCTGCTGCCCTGGTGATAGGACTATAATTCGGTGCAATTTTCACTTCATATAATTGTTGTCCCTGGACCGTTGTAAAAGTTGAACTGAAATTTATTTGTTGCAATTATGGCGCGCGGAAACCTGTACTGAATGAACCGCGCAAATTAAAATGATCGGTGAGTTTGTACCTTGTTGAAATTTTATAATTGCTGGTAAAACCAAAGTCACTATAATTTTCTGCACGAATTGCTGCGCCAATTAATAAGCGTTTTGTGGCATCTAATTCCATATCCACATAGCCTGCAATATTATTCCGGTTTGCTTTTACTACATCGCCGGGCTGATAACCCGGAAAGCCTTGTGAGCCGGAGGCTTTAGCCGGATCATAGTTTTTATAAGACGCTTCTTCACCGGAATATAACTGGTATTGTTCAAAACGGAATTCTGCGCCTGCGGCGAAATTAAATCCGGCTGCAACATTGGGTATTTCTTTACTGAAATTCAGGTTCGCTGTATTTTGTAAAAAATTAAAACCACCATCATCAAAATGATTTTTTGTAGCTCCAAGAGATGCATTAAAAGTTTGATCGCCATAGAAATGAAAATTATTTCTGCCAATAACATTACTCACATCCCAAAGCCAGTCACCTGCAGTTTTTCCCCTTACACCAACTGCCATTGACATATCACTTACATGTGTTTGAATATGCGGGTTAAAATAATATGTTCCATCATCAGCAAGCATCGTAATTCCCGGTACATAAATCAGGTCGCCGTTGGCATCTGTTGGCGTTCTTTTCCAGCCATTATCATCCGGGTTTGATGAAAAATTTCTTGTGAATGCATACGCATCTGAAGTCTTATAATTGTATCCGCCAAAAGCATAAAAAGTAGTTGTTCTTTTTTCATTCAATGGCAATTCCATATTCAGCATTCCACCGCCTTCTTTCAATGAGCCATCGCCAAAAGCACGGCGTACATTATTGATGGGCAAAGAGTATTCGATATTCGGCGTAATCTTATTGTTCAACACCTGGCGAAATGTTTTTTGATTGGCCAAAATATCTGCGGAGAGATTGATAAAGCCATCTCTTTTACCTACTTTAAAACCATAATTTAAACCAATTGTTCCAGCATTGCCATCCACTTTTCCCTGGTAAGGATATTGGCTGGTTTCTTTTACATCCCAGGTATTAAAACGATTATCATAATAACCTGAATAACCAATATCACCGGTCAATTTCCCGGTGGATTTTTTTAAAATTATATTGATAACACCTGCTATAGCATCCGAGCCATATTGTGCAGATGCACCATCGCGTAAAATTTCTACACGGTCAATAGCGGAAACAGGTATCGCGTTCAAATCTGTTCCGGAATTTCCGCGGCCTCTTGTTCCAAAAACTGCAACGAAAGCTGTTTGATACCTTCTTTTACCATTTATCAAAACAAGTGTTTGATCGGTTCCCAGGCCGCGTAATGTTGCCAGGTCCACGTGATCCGCGCCATCACTGCCACTTTGTTTATTATAATTAAATGAAGGCGCTGCATAATTTAAAATAGAGGTGAGATCCATTCGCGCTGTTGGAAGAGTCGCCTGGTTTACATTGATCACATCCACGGGCACAGGAGTTTCAGTATTGATCCTCCCCGGCCGTCTTGTTCCAACCATTACCACCTGGCCCAGTTCCTGGAAGGAAGGCACGAGTTGTATGTTTAAAGTTGCAAGGGCTTTTGGTATAATTGTTTGCGATGAATATCCAACATAACTGATCAGAAGTTTGTCCGTGGCTTTTGCTGAAATACTATATATACCCTCTTTATTCGTGGTTGTTCCGGCACCACTCATGGTGTTTTGTACTGATACACCTTCCATCGGCGAGCCGGTAGAAGCATCTGTAATTTTTCCGGTGATCGTTTGTTGTGCAAAGCAAGTAGCACCAAGCATGAAAAACATGCAAAATAATAGTATAAAAGTTCTCATAAATAATTTAGTTTGAAGAGCAAATTAATATGAAATACTCAATCTTCAATTTTTATTTTTACACTTTTTAAAAAGTAGAAATAAGAATGAAACAAAACTTAGTTATTTGGAAAAAATAGATATTATTTTTCAAACATTTTATCAATATAATCTTTACGAAATTCCAGGAAAACAGGTATTCCTGAAGGAGTGATATTTGGATTCATACATTCAAATAAAGATTGAATTAATGCCTGCATTTCCTTTTGTGGAAGTGGATCTCCGGCTTTTACAGCGTGCTGCCGCGCGAGACAACGGGTAAGTTTTTCTCTTGTACTCAATCTTACATCGGAGCCGGAATGTTTGTATTGATCGAGTAAAGTTTCAATGGCATTTTTTTCATTTCCCACTGGAATATCCGCAGGCGTTCCCTGTATCAAAAAAGCATGATTGCCAAAAGGCTCTACCTGGTATCCGAGTTCCAGCAGGTCCGGCAAAAGGCTTTCTAATAAAATACTGTCATCGGGTGTGAGCTGTAATGTTTGCGGGAAAAGGCTTTGCTGGATAGATGCTTTTTTTTCTTTAGAAAAAGAAATGAATTTATCATATAAAATTCTTTCATGTGCCAGTTGCTGGTGTATTAGCATGAAGCCACTTTCACATGCAGCGATGATATACGTTTGATGCAATTGCATCAATGGCGTATCCGTCAACACTTTTTTTTCTGTATGTCTTACGGGTAAAATTTGTTGCGCCGCTTGTGACATTTCTGCGGGCACAAAAAAATCTTTCCAGTTTTTTAAATTGCTGTCCGGCGTGATCAGGTGCGCCTGGTTTTTTTGGGTAAAAGCCTGGTACAAACCGGATGAAGCGGCTTGTTGTTGTTTCTCTGCACTGAAGGGTTTACTTACTGCATCTAATTGCTGAATGTCTGCATTCAAAGTAAAATCAAGTGAAGGTGAAATACTGAATTGAGCCAATGCATGTTTTATCGCAGCCTGTACAAATGCATACATTATTTTTTCATCCTCAAATTTTATTTCCTGTTTTGTGGGATGCACATTAATATCCACTACGGAAGGATCAAGATCAATGTATAAAACATATAAAGGAAAACTGTCTTTGGTTATCATATCCTGGAAAGCGCTCATTACCGCGTGATTCAGGTAAGGACTTTTGATAAACCGGTTGTTGACAAAAAGATATTGATCGCCGCGTGTTTTCTTCGCGGAATCCGGCTTTCCCGTAAACCCATAAATATTCATGTAATCGGTTTCTTCATTTACCGTTACAAGTTTGGATGCATAATGATTTCCGAGCAACTGCAGAATGCGTTGTTTATGTGTACCGGGATCAAGGTGAAAAACTTCCTGGCCATTATGTACGAGTGAAAAAAATATTTTGGGAAATGCCATTGCCACACGCATAAATTCTTCAATAATATGGCGCATTTCCGCGGCATTACTTTTTAAAAAATTGCGCCTTGCAGGAACATTAAAAAATAAATTTTTCATGCAGATATTCGTTCCCACCGGGCATGCGCAGGGTTCCTGTCTCGTCACTACGCTATTCTCCACGGTGAGCATTACTCCCAGCGTATCTTCTGCCCTTTTTGTTTTCATTTCCACCTGTGCAACGGCGGCGATGGAGGCAAGTGCTTCACCGCGAAATCCCATTGTGCGGATATGAAACAGGTCTTCTATATTTTTTATTTTACTGGTTGCATGCCGCTCAAAACAAAGCCTGGCATCGGTTTCACTCATCCCCTTTCCATTATCAATAACCTGCACGAGTGCTTTTCCCGCGTCCCCGATGATCAGTTGAATATGCGTTGCTTCGGCATCCACTGCATTTTCCAACAATTCTTTTACCGCGCTTGCCGGTCGTTGAATCACTTCACCGGCAGCGATCTGGTTGGCAATGTTGTCGGGTAATAATAAAATAATATCTGTCACAATGCTTTTTTAAGAGGGCTAAAAATACGCTTTAAATTTTCCCTGAATTGTAAAATATGTTTTGTGTTCGTAATGAAGATTTCAGGCAAAAAAAAGAAGTTGTCTTTTGGACAACTTCTATATTCTTTTTATTTAAAAAATTACTGCTTCAGAAACTTGGAACTGTATGTTTCATCGCCATCAGCTTCAGTAATCTTCACAAAGAACATGCCTTTGTTGAAGCGCTGCACATTGATCACCGTATTGCTTTGCGTGATCTTTTGTGAAACCATCACTTTGCCATTCATATCATAAATGGTAAGCATATCTGTTGGTGCAAATTTTGGAATATGCAATGTAAGCATATCGTGTACGGGGTTCGGATAAGTGACCATATCCATTGATTCTTCTGTAACAGTTTGTACAAATTTAGAAGCACTACCCAGGCCAACATTCAACGTATAACACTGTGAACTGCTTGCGCCACTAAATGGAACTACTTTTGTATAATACAAACCAGGCGTTACTGTTGCATTGATGCTTTCAGCCAAAGTTCCGCGTTTTTTTGATCTTGCGATCAGCGTTTTAGAACTATTGTATAAAAGTAAATCAAAGTCCGCGGCCAGGTTATCCAGTGAGATATTTATTGTACCACCATTTGTAATAGTGAATTTGTACATATCCTTATCTGTGCCTGTTTGCAACGTTCCATCTATATCTGTATTAAACGGAATTGCAACGGCTGTATAAAAGTTTTTATGCACGGTCAAGTCATACATGCCGGGGCATTGTGAAGTGCCAGTGGTGATCGAGAAATCTGTATTAGAAATATCGAAAAATATATTTCCAACGGCTTCTACTTTGATACGGCAATTAGATGAAGGTGAATTTGGAATCATCAAATTTTCAGAACCATCATTTGCTGTACTTGCAGCTAAGACAGTTGGGAAAGTCAATCCGCCATCTGTACTAAGTGATATTTTTACATTACTGCAACTAACAGCACCCGTATTTGTACTTGCAACATCCCATGTAATTGTTTGGTTAGAATTTCCAGCCCATGAAACATTTGTATTCGGCTGAGTTACTACAAAAGGACCAGAAGTATTTACAACAGTTACTACTGCATCATCGCTGTTATTATTTCCACCACCTGCATGGTTATCTCTTACTGTAAAACGGAAATTCAAAGTCCGGTTTATAGAAGGCAATACTTCCCATTTATTGGTATTCGTTCCATCAAGGATGGATGCCAGTGCGGGGAAAGTTCTAACTGGTGAAGTTGTCGGTGTATAAGACCGGAAAACAGGCCCTGTAGTTACAGTTGAGTTAGGATATTTATTAGATGAACCACTAATGTATTTGTCATTTTGCTCCCACACATAACTCAATACATCACCACCATCTGCATCAGTGCCTGAGCCTGTCAAAGCAAAAGGTGTGCTTTTAGGAACCGTATAATTCGCGCCTGCATTAGCAGTAGGTGTAGCATCACCAGTGCTTGTAACAACACCACAAGCGCCCACACCTGTTTTTATATAATCTGTAACTTGCTGAATATTGATCGCGTTAAAATAAGGATCACTATGTGGCTGCAAATCTGTTGCGCCTGTGATGCCTGCATATCCCATGATCGTTGATCCGCTACCAGGCTCAACCTGTGCGATTGTACCTTCATAACTAAAATCAAAAGTATGGTTAGCGCCATATTGGTGGCCCATTTCATGCGTCCAGTAATCCACTACAAGCGGGTCGCCTGTAACATCTGTATGAGCGCTGAAACCGCTGCCCTTGCTGCCTGTTTTACATACACAACCAATACAACCTGCATTACCATTATTAGAACCTGTAGTTGCAACATGTGCGATGAGGTGGCCAATATCATAGTTGGCATTACCGATCACATTATCGCAGGTTATTTGCGTTTTGCTGTTCCAGGAACTTGTAGTTGTCCAGGGATCTGTTGCCGGATCAAGATAAATAAGGTCGGTTTCATTGGTCACAAATTCCATGCTGATACCGAAATCAGTTTCATAAATTCCATTTGCCCTTACGAGGTCTGTAGTGAGGTCGGCTAAAACAATGGCTTTCTTTTGAGCATCTGTTCCTCCTGCGCCATTTAAGGCCGCTACTGAAAATTCGCCGGTCACACAAAGTGCCAGGCGATAGGTGCGTAATTTACTATCATCTGCATTTTTATTCGCCACTGCATTTCCCTGGAAAGGCTGATCTATCGCGGCTTCCATGCTGCAATCAAAGACAGATTTTTCTTTGGATAAATGGTTGCGGTCAAATACGATATAGTATTTATTATCGCGGTCAACCGGGTTGATATAAATGGTTTTACGATCCGGTGAAATAACCATGGCATGAAAACCCAATGGTGTCATATCAAAACGGATGATTGATCCGGGATGTGTTATACCCTGACCTGCATACGCACGGATCTCCGGGTGTTTTGCCTGTAATTCAGGTGACATTACAGAAGCTTCCACTACACTGAAAGATTCCAGAGAACCATCGGAAACAGGTATGGTAATAATGAAATTCGATTTGGCTGCGCTCGTCGTTTTATTGGAAGGCGCCTGCCGGAGCATATTGCCCATGGCATTTTCATCCAAAGCATACACTATAAAAGCATCCGGTTTATAATTTTTGGCAAAGACATTTTTACCTGTTTGAGTAAGTGCGGACTCCTTCAAAGGCCGCCACAGGCCTGATTTGTTTTGTGCATTCGCGGCAAAAAATGTTCCGCCAATAATTGCCGTTAAGAGCAAAATTTTTTTCATAAAATTTCTTGATTTTTTTGATTGAAAGGTTATCGAATGGAAATATAGTAAAAAGCAGCGCAAATGTTTTTAATTTATCTAATAAATCAATGGATATTAAAAAAATAGCGCAAAATTTAATGTTAGAATGCGTATTAAAAAAATATGGGAAAATTAAATGTTAGCATGTTCCTGGTAAGCGCAACGAAACTCACGCATTACGTAATAAATTATTGTTTTTGTACATAATACATTTATCATGAATACTAAACTCACATTAAATCTCGACAAAGGCGTTATCGAACAAGCCAAAATCTATGCAAAAACGAATAGTGTTAGCCTTTCAAAACTTATTGAAAACTATCTTGATTCTTTAACCAAAAGGTCTGAGAAAAAATCCAAAGTTAGTCCGTTAGTGGAAAGTTTAACCGGAGTAATTCCAAGCGGAAACTATAGTGACCAAAAGGATTACAAAGATTATCTTTCTAAAAAATACTTATAATGGAAAAATTGTTAGTTGACACAAATATTGTCATTGATTTACTTTCTAAAAGAGAAGAATTTTTTCAGGAAGCACAAGAATTATTTACACTTGCTGATAATAATAAAGTTGAACTTTTTGTTTCTGCACTGACATTTGCAAATACTCATTATCTATTAAATAAATATCAAAAGCTAGATGAAGCGCGAAAAACATTAATCAAATTTAAAGTATTAGTAAAAGTTTCTGCATTAGATGATAAAATTGTAGAACTCGCCCTGGTTTCTAAATTTAAGGATTTTGAAAATGCAATTCAATACCATACCGCAATTGAAAATGAAGTTGACATTATAATTACAAGAAATAAAAAGGACTTTAAAAGTTCAAAGCTTCCTGTAATGACGGCAAAAGAATACATAAAGAAGTAAGCGCCTAATCCTAACAGTTGTTTCGCGCAATTAAAAATTTTGTTGTAAGTTCTCGTTTACATTTCGAAAGAATTTTTATCTTTCAGAATATAATCAGATACGAAGTTCGCAACTGACGCGAAGCGGCGGAACGTAAGCAGCCATTTTGCTGACAAAATTCTGACCTGAAATTTTAAATTGAGTGAAAAAACATTGTTGTACATTTGGACAACTCTTGTATCTTTGAAACTTGAACCCAACCAATAAAATAAGGACCATCATCTTTTACAAAGAATACTTCATTGATTTCTTTGTGAAACAACGACAAAAGGTTAAGGACAAAATTGTTTGGACTTTTGATTTAATTGAAATTATTGAGAAAGTGCCTGAAACTTATATAAAATATCTGGCAGGCACAGACAAACTTTTCGAAATAAGAGTTCAAAGCGGGAATGACATTTTTTAGAATATTTTGCTTTTTTGACGAAGGAAATTTAGTTGTTCTTGCAAATGGGTTTCAAAAGAAAACCCAAAAGACACCGAACCAAGAAATTGAAAAAGCATTAAAAATAAAAAATGAATATTATGAAAGCAAATAAAAACATTAAGACACTTGCTCAATTTAAGGACGAGCATTATGGTAAAGTGGGTACTGCCAAACGTGACAAATTAGACAAAGGATTTGAAGCATTTAAACTTGGTGCCTTAATTCAAGAAGCAAGACTTGAACAAGGTTTGACACAAGAGCAGCTTGCGGAAAAATGCGGCACAAACAAAGCTTATATTTCAAGGGTTGAAAACAACATTAAAGACGTGCGCATTTCTACATTGCAGAAAATTGTTGAACTTGGTTTCGGTGGAAAATTGCAGCTATCAATCAAGCTTTAGGACAATAAAACGCCGTCTTACATGCAGTTTTTCATAAGCGGGGCTGACGAAAAAACGATGAACTTTTTGTTCATTATTGAGCAGTAATTCCGGGCTGAAATTTCTTTATTGAGCGATAGTAGTAACAATGAACTTTAAGTTATAAATTAGGCAACAGTTCCGAACTGACGGAACGATATTTCCTGGCCTGCATAAATGCGTTCCGTAAGCTGCAACCGAATGACAATTAGTAAAAACTTACTGATACTTGTACTTTTATTTGTAATTTTTTCTTGTGGAGAGACAATAAAAAATGAACAAACTAAACTTAGTACAATTAAAAAAGTAACAGTAGCTTTTTCCGGATTTGGGTGCGAAGGAAATTGTCCATTTCAAGCTCTTTCAGTTGACAAGGAGCTAAATGCAAGCTATTATGGTGGACCTAATGCTAACAATTATGGATACTATAAAGGACAATTTGCAAAGTCAACTTGGGACAGTATTATAAATCGTTTTGACAAGTTTTGTAGTAAAGGAATTGACACGACAGTATATTTTAAGACAGACCATCCAAACGTAGAATTTTATATTACAGACAGTTTAGGGAAAAATTACTTCAAGGAAAACACAGGTAAAATGACAAGTGAAGATTTATACATTTTATATTGGTTTATCGGACTTGTATCGAAGACAAAAACTTTAAAATCTTGTGACAGCTTGACTTTTGAAACAACTTTACAGTTTCCATTTTAACCAAAAAAATAATCACAAATAAGTAGACAAAACGGCAGCAGCCAACATAAACTGTAAAAAAAAACAAATAAAATTTCAACTTTCTTATGGTCTGGCTGCACAATGTTTCCATTGAAAAATAGTTCCGTTTTTTGCTACTGCATAAAAATTAAAAAAAAGAATACCAGAGTCTTCCAAAAATATTCCCATTGTATTTCCAGCTTTTAAAATAAAAAAAATTGAAAGATAAATTGGCCTGAAATATGAATGAAATAAATTTAGAAAAATTAAATAATTCGAAAGCTCCTTTTTTGATGCCCTTCAAAAAATTACTTAACTTCAACATTCCGTGCTCTCCCTTAGTGTTAACGCAGCGCACTAAGGAGATACAATAAAAGCCAGGCTTAGTCTGGTATTAAAGAAACAAATGTTTAATTAAAGAATTTTGCTAAATTGTATTCTGACGAAAGATTAAGGATCAATTCCAGGTTTACTTTGCATCTTTTGTAAAAGAGCTAAAAACTAAAATCGAAAAGTGATAAATTTTATTGTTTTTTAAACCTGTTATCTTTTATCTGTTCGTTTTTAGTTTTCTATCCTCACAGCTTTTATCCCTGCACGCCATCCGTCACAACAGTTTTATCAATTTTATTCACCAAACCCTGTAACACTTTCCCGGGGCCGGTTTCGGTGAAATGATCTGCTCCGTCTTTAATCATATTGGTTATAGTTTGCGACCAGCGGACTGCGGAAGTCAATTGATTTTCCAGGTTTTGCCGGATCATTGCAGGATCACTCACGGGCAATGCATGTACATTTTGATAAATGGGGCAAACCGGAATATTAAAGTTGGTTGCTTCGATTGCTTTTGATAATTCATCCTGCGCAGGCGCCATACAGGGAGAATGAAAACCTCCGCCAACGGGTAAGATCAAAGCACGCTTTGCACCGGCTGCTTTCATTTTTTCACAGGCCATTTCCACGCCTTTTATAGAACCACTGATCACGAGCTGGCCTGGACAATTATAATTTGCCGGCACCACAATTTCACCGGTTTCATTATGAATAGAGATACAAATTTCCTCCACTATTTTTTCATCCAATGCCAATACCGCAGCCATCGTGGAGGGGTTTGCTTCACAGGCTTTTTGCATAGCACTTGCACGCAAACTAACCAATTTTAATGCGTCTTCAAAAGATAAACAGGCATTTGCTACCAGTGCAGAAAATTCTCCGAGTGAATGGCCGGCAACCATAGCAGGCTGCGGGTTCTCAATAGAATTCCAGGCTGCGATGGAATGCAAAAAAACAGCGGGCTGCGTAACATTTGTTTGTTTGAGTTCCTCGTCCGTACCGGTAAACATGATATCCGTAATTCGAAAGCCAAGTATATCATTTGCCTGCTCAAATAACGCCTTTGCTTTTTCATTATTATCGTATAAATTTTTTCCCATACCCGGAAACTGTGAAGCCTGCCCGGGAAAAATGTATGCGTGTTGATTCATCTTTTTATTTTTTGCAAAATAAGAAATTGTGTGGAACTTAAAAATCAATGAATATTTTTGAAGTATAAATTTTCAGAAAATTTTATGCAGCTGGCTTTTTTTAAGAATAAAATTGTATCCTTGAATTATTGCTCCAAAATAAATATTATGTACAAAGTATTACTTTCATTTTTTCTGCTGCTGGCACCTCATTTTTTAATGGCGCAGCAATCAGTCAATATCATCCCTGCACCCGTAAGTCTTTCTGTAAAAGACGGGCATTTTTTAATGGATAAAAACACGTCAATTATTTTTGATGCGAAAAATAATGACCTGCTGCATGCAGCCAATTTTTTTAATGCATTTATAAAAAATATTTCCGGCGATACATTAACTTTTAATGCAACAAATAATAAATCTATTTCGCTTCAAATTAAAAACACGCCGGCAATTGGCGATGAAGGATATTTCCTAAATGTATCTCCCAATTCTGTAAAAATAATTGCCAATACAAAGGCCGGCATTGTGTATGGCATGCAATCTCTTTTTCAAACACTTCCACAAATACGCACAAATGCGGCTTTGGAAATTCCTTGCATGGACATCATGGATTATCCTCAATTTAAATGGCGCGGTATGCACCTCGATGTGTGCAGGCATTTTTTTTCTCCTGATATGGTCAAAGAATATATTGACCTGATGGCCGCGTATAAATTCAACACATTTCACTGGCATTTAACGGATGACCAGGGCTGGAGAATTGAAATAAAAAAATATCCAAAACTCACTTCTGTTGGTGCCTGGAGAGCAGACAGGACGGGCATTCCATGGGATCAATGTCAGCCCACACAGCCCGGGGAAGAAACAAGTTATGGTGGCTTTTATACCCAACAACAAATTCGGGATATCGTTGCGTATGCTGCAGAAAGAAATATTACGATCGTACCGGAAATAGAAATGCCCGGCCATTCCGCGGCAGCCATCGCGGCATATCCCTGGCTGTCCTGTACACAGCAACCACAGTTGACAATTACAGGTGGCGTTTATCCGGCAAACATTCAATCCAGTTTTTGCCCGGCAAATGATAGTGTATATACTTTCCTGGAAAATGTACTCACAGAAGTCATGCAATTATTTCCTTCGAAATATATTCACGTAGGTGGTGATGAAGTAGATAAAACGCCCTGGAAAAATGATCCGCGCTGCCAGGCATTTATGAAAAAAATGGGTTATACAAATGAAGAACAATTGCAGAGTTATTTAATACAAAGAATTGAGAAATTCTTAATGAGCCATGGCAGAAAATTGATTGGCTGGGATGAAATACTGGAAGGTGGTTTAGCGCCAGAAGCAACTGTCATGAGCTGGCGCGGGGAGAGTGGCGGCATACAGGCGGCAAAGATGAAACATGAAGTTGTGATGACACCCGGAACGCCTTTGTACTTTGATCATTACCAGGCCGGGCCGGAGGGCGAACCACCAGCTATTGGTGGATTTAATACATTGAGAATGGTGTACGATTATAATCCTGTTCCGAAAGAATTAGGTACTGAATTTTCAAAATATGTTTTAGGCGCACAGGCAAATATGTGGACAGAATTTATTCCCACAGTCCAGCAACTGGAATACATGTTGTTGCCGCGTATGCTCGCACTTTCAGAGGTTTTATGGTCACCGGAAAAAAATAAAAACTTCGATAATTTTTATCAACGTTTACAACCACAGTTTAAAATGTTTGGCGAAAAAGGTTTCAACTTTTCTCCGGGGAATTTTACAGTTGCCATTAAACCTTTTTCACAAAATGGGCAATTATTTTTTACACTTTCTTCAGAGATTCCAGGCGCTTTCATTTATTATACAACTGACGGAACAGAACCTGATTTATCAAGTAATAAATATGTAAATCCTTTGCCGGTAACTGCTTCCATCACCGTGAAAGCTGTTACAGTTTTAAATGGAAATATAATGGGTATCAAAGCAGCCGAACAAAAATTTGTCATGCATAAAGCACTGGGAAAAAAGGTTGCATATACATATCCTGTAAGTACCTATTATATGGCCGATGGGCCGAATTCCTTAACGGATGGTGTAAGAGGCACATTAGCTGCAGGTAAGTTCTGGCATGGATTTGATGAAAATGATTTAGTGGCAACTATTGATTTGGGCGAAGAAATAATGGTACAAAAAATAACACTTGGCTGTTTACAACGATATAGCGACTGGATATTTTTACCTCAATCAGTGAGCTTTGAAATATCAAGCGACGGTAAAAATTTTACGGAAGTTGGTATGATAAAAAATACCATTTCACCGGATGAAAAAAATCCTGTTATAAAAGATTTTATTGCTGATTTTCCTGCACAAAAAACAAGGTACATTCGGGTATCAGCAAAAAATTTAGGCGTATGCCCGAAAGGCCACCCGGGAGAAGGAAAACCGGCCTGGCTATTCGCGGATGAAATAATTGTTCAATAATATTAATCATTAAAATTTTTATCATGTTTAAGAAAATAGTTTTTGTTGTTTCACTTTTATGTTGGCTCCATACCTTTTCTGCAAATGCACAAAAAGATTCAAACAAAAAAGCAGATCTCGCTCCTACTCCGCCGATGGGCTGGATGACCTGGAATTATTTTGGCACCGATATCAATGAAAATATTATTCATGAAATAGCGGATGCCATGTTGAACAGCGGAATGGTAAAAGCGGGCTATAATCATATCATGATTGATGATGGCTGGCAGGGCGGTCGCGATAATAAAAATAATATGATTCCCGATCCGCAAAAATTTCCTTCCGGCATTAAAGCACTGGCAGATTATGTGCATAGTAAAGGGATTCAACTCGGCATTTATTCTGATGCGGCACAACTCACTTGCGCAGGCTACACAGCAAGTTTGGGTTTTGAAGAACAGGATGCAAAAACATTTGCTTCCTGGGGAATTGATTATTTAAAATATGATTATTGCAATGCGCCGGAAGATTCTGTTACGGCGAAGATTCGTTATAAAAAAATGGCAGAAGCCTTGCGCAACAGCGGTCGTAAAATTGTTTTCAGTATATGTGAATGGGGCGGCAGGCAACCCTGGTTTTGGGCGGCGGATGCAGGCGGACAATTATGGCGCACGACCGGTGATGTACGGGATTCCTGGCATAGCCTGATGTACAATCTTGATATAAATGCAACCCTTGAAAGCCATGCAGGGCCTGGTCATTGGAATGATCCGGATATGCTTATCGTGGGTTTGCGGGGAAGTAAAGGCCCAGCGGGAGAAAATGGAGGAACGGGTTGTAATGATATCGAATACCAAAGCAATATGAGCCTTTGGTGTATCATGGCTTCGCCATTGATCGCCACGAATGATGTGCGGAATATGAATGAAGAAACAAAAAGAATTTTGCTAAATGAAGAAGCTATTGCGATTGACCAGGATGCTTTAGGAAAACAAGGTGTACTAAAAATAAATACTAAAAAGTGGAATGTATTTTTGAAGCCATTGGAAGATGGTGATTATGCAATTGCCATTTTAAACAGGAGTGATGATGCACAAACCGCAGACATCAACTTTAGTGACCTGGGGCTATATGGAAAATATGAAACCCGGGATGTTTGGCAACATACAGTAATTGAAAATTCTGAAAATTATCAAGCACTTGTACAAAGTCATGAAACAAAATTACTGAGGTTAAAAAAAATGTAATGAAAATTCCCGTTGAGAATTTTAACCCGCATTAATGATACTATTGTATTTCAGAGACAGTCATATATTTTTCGAAAAGCTGAATAGTTTCTATTTGGAAATTTCACAATTTAGTAATTACTTTGTAATAACAAATAAATCATGGAACTTCCTGTAATAAATATTGGTAACTCAAAAGGAATCCGGCTTTCCAAAACGATTCTTGAAAAATATAGCATCGGGGACAAAATTGAATTGGTACTTGAGAAAAATCATATCATTTTGAAACCAAGGAAAGAACCCAGGAAAAATTGGGAAAAAGCATTTAAAAAAATGCATATTAATGGCGATGACAAATTGCTCTTTGACGATGTTTTTGACGATGAAACATTTGAAGAATGGAGCCAATAAATCAATATACAATCGTGTTAGTTAACCTTGATCCGACGAGGGGAAGCGAAATGAAAAAAACGAGGCCATGCATTGTGATTTCGCCCGATGAAATGAATAAATATTTACAAACAATTGTAATTGCACCTATGACAAGCAGCTCAAAACCCTATCCAACAAGAGTAGCAATAAAACATAATTCTAAAAAAAGCTGGATTGCAATTGATCAAATACGCACCATTGACAGATTACGAATTGTAAAGCGATTTGAAACATTGACAGATAACGAAATTGCACAAGTTAAAAATGTCATTAAAGAAACATTTGTTGACTAAAAAAACAGTAAACCTTAAGAGTATCTTATAATATATTGATTTCTATCAATAAAATCAACTCAGCCTTGCACTCACCAGCTTCATAAATTCACTGCGCGTTGTGTGCTTTTCAAACTCTCCATAAAACGCGGAAGTAGTGGTGACTGAATTTTGTTTTTGTACACCACGCATCATCATACATAGATGTTTAGCTTCGATCACAACGGCCACACCGAGCGGGTTCAGCGATTCTTTAATGGCTTCAAGGATTTGTGTAGTAAGCCTTTCCTGCACCTGCAGGCGATGGGAAAATGTATCCACCACACGAGCGAGTTTGCTCAAGCCGGTTATCCAGCCATTGGGAATATAGGCGATATGCGCCTTGCCAAAAAACGGCAGAAAATGATGTTCGCACATGCTGTATAATTCAATGTCTTTTACAATCACCATTTCACTGATGTCTTCATGAAATTTCGCGGAGTTTAAAATATCCACGGCATTCATCTGATATCCCTGTGTATTAAACTGCATGGCCTTCGCCATTCTTTCTGGTGTTTTCAATAAACCTTCCCGGGCAGGATCTTCGCCGAGCAAAGTGATAACATCCCGGTATTTCTCCATTAAAGCATTCGTTGTTGCCTCATCATAAAATTCCTCTTTTCTATATGCCATATTATTTTTTTAAAAAATTATGCAGGATATTCCACGAAATTCCTTTCGGTTTCATAGAGCCTGATGGTTAGTTGTAAAGCTTTATCTACGTGATCTCTGAGTAAATGGTAAATAACCTTCGCAATATTTTCTGCCGTGGGATTCAGGTTTTTAAATTCAACCACATCAAGGTTTAAATTTTTATGGTCAAATTTTTCAAGTACTTCTTTTTTTATAAGTGTACTTAATTTTTTCATATCCATTAAATAACCTGTTTCCATATCCGGTATGCCCACGACTTTCACGATCAATTCATAGTTGTGGCCATGATAATTGGGGTTATTGCATTTACCAAAAACTGACTGGTTTTTTTCTTCCGTCCATTTTGGATTATGCAGCCTGTGCGCTGCATTGAAATGTTCTTTCCTGAATACTGCTATATTTTCATCCATAGGTGCAAGATAATATTTTTATAAAATGAATATAGGAATTGTGCATTTTCATTCCCCGAAATATTCAACATAGATGCGGGGCGTTTCAAATATTTTCACGCAGTGCAAATAAACATTTCCCGGTAAATGCGGCTGTATTTGTTGCCATACCGCCATCGCCAAATTTTCTGTACTGCACATTGTATCTTTTAAAAATGGTACATCAAGATTCAGGTTCTTATGATCCAATGGTTCAATGATATGCTGCCGGATCAACGCTTTTAATTTTTTTGCATCCATTAAAAAACCGGTGTCTTTATCAACTTCTCCCTTTACGGTTATATATAAATCAAAATTGTGCCCATGCCAGTTTTCATTGGCACATTCACCAAAAACAGCCTCATTTTTTGCATGGCTCCAGTGCGGATTATATAATTTATGCGCGGCATTAAAGTGTTCCAGCCTGGTCAGGTAAACCATATTGAAAGCAATAATTTTGGCAAAGTTACGTGATAAAATGAAGCTTTAAAACATACATTAAAAAGCCATTTTAACCGTTGAAATAATTTCAAAGCATATTTTTTTAAAAATAAAACGAACTTCGCCCGAATGAATGTACTTGTAACGGCAGCTACGGAAAATGAATGGCAGATTGTTTATCATGATATTCATCATGGCGATCATCCAATGAAAGAAAAAATAAAGTTTCATATTTCAGGCGTGGGAATTCCTGCGACAATCTTTTCCATTTTACATGAAATTGAAAACGAAAAACCGTCATTAATCATCCAGGTTGGGATTGCAGGTTGTTTTGATATTTATGAAAATGTAAATCAAACATACATCATCAAAAATGATGTTTTTGCAGATTTGGGTGTTGAAGAAAATGGCGAATGGAAAGATTTATTTGATATGGATATGATGCAAAAAAATACATTCCCTTACACTGATAAAAAACTGGAAAATCCCTGGATCCAGGCATACAATTTTCTAAAACTCCCTGCTGTGGCGGCTATCACAGTAAATGAAGTAACCACGCGCAGGGAAAGAAGGGATCAGTATATAAAAAAATATAATCCTTTCCTGGAAAGCATGGAAGGCGCCGCATTGCATTATACCTGCCTGTTGAAAGAAGTGCCGTTTATACAAATGCGCACGATTAGTAATATGGTGGGTGACCGCGATAAAAAAAAGTGGCAGTTAAAACCCGCGATTGAACATTTGAATGATACATTAATAAAATACCTGGATACTTTGCATTGATTAATTTTGTCCTTTTAAAAATACTTTAAACTTTTAATGAAACTTTCACTTCACTTTTCTCCCTGCCCGAATGACACTTTTATTTTTGATGCCCTGGTGAATCATAAAATTGATACCAAAGGTTTCCAGTTCGATACGGTATTGGAAGATGTGCAAACACTGAATGAGCAGGCCATACAGGAGCTCCCGGATATTTGCAAAATCAGTTATGGCGTATTGCCTTTATTATGGGAAAAATATATTTTACTCACCAGTGGCGGCGCATTGGGCAAAGGTGCCGGACCATTACTCATTGCAAAGCAGGCAATTTCGGCAGAAGAAATCAATGACAAAAAAATTGCCATCCCCGGCGAAAATACTACCGCGCATTTATTGTTTTCTTATCTTTTTCCGCAGGCAAAAAATAAAATTTTTACAACATTCAATCTCATTGAAGATATGGTGATAAATGGCGCTGTTGATGCCGGTGTGATCATCCATGAAAATCGTTTTACCTATACTGAAAAAGGCCTGGTAAAATTAGCAGATCTCGGTGAAGCATGGGAAAAAGAAACGGCATTACCAATCCCATTGGGTGGTATTGTGATACGCCGCAATCTTCCCAAAGAAGTAAAACTCGAAATCAATAAATTAATAAAAGAAAGTATTGAATATGCTTTCTCCAATACTTCCGGCCTACCTATTTATGTAAAAGAAAATGCGCAGGAAATGGAAGAGCGTGTGATGCGAAAACATATTGACCTGTATGTAAATGAATTTTCAAAAGATGTAGGAATAGAAGGGAAAAAAGCAGTGGTGAAATTAATGAAGACCTATCACAAACTTCACCCGGAAGTTTTTAAAATAGCTTCAAAAGCCAATATGCTTTTTATTAAAAAATAAAACGACATTCCTTATTTTATTGAAAAAAAATCCTTCCAGAGTTGGCGTGAAAAAGTGTTGGTATAATTATTTTTCCCAACTTGTTTTACCCAACGGATATTATAAATGCTGTTGGTAAAAAAAACTTCCGCAGCTTGTTCAAAATCTATTTTTTCAATGGCCGTTTCCTGCACGGGCATGCCTGCATCACGCATTTTTTGCAGTAAATATTTCCGCATCACGCCTGCAATACAGCCTTCGCTGAGCGCCGGCGTTTTTACAATACCATCTTTTAAAATAAAAATATTGGCGATGGTTGCATCAGATATACGGTTAAAATTATTCAGTACAAGCGCATCATTGAGTTTATTTTTTTTAGCCCAGATCGCGGCCATTAAATAAGGTAAAAAATTATTAGTTTTTAGATGTGAAAACTGGTCACAAGTTTTTCTTGCATCATAGTAAAAATCAACCACCAGGCCGTTTTCATTCCAGGTATCCTTTTTCAAAGGCCAGGTTTCGATAAGCACATTCGCCAGTAAATTTTCAGGATCATACAAACCGCCATTGCCGCGAAAAATAGTGATACGCACCCGCACATTTCCCGCGTGCTGATTTTTTGCAATGAGCAAATTTATTTTATTTACTAAAAATTCCGGGCTAAGAAAAAAAGGCTTTTTAAAATACATGGCTTCGAGTGAAGCAAACAATCTTTCAAAGTGCAAATGCTGCAAAACCAAAACTCCATTTGCGTATTTCATCGTTTCAAAAAAGCCATCACCATAGCGAAAAGAACGGTTTGCCGGCGAGATGAGCAAAGCATCTGACAAATGAAATTTTTCATTCAATAAAAGAAATTTCCCTGCATTCATAAAAATAAATGTAGGGAAATAATACGATCATCACGTGTAAGATTTCCTAACTTGCAGCCATGCACATTGCCGAAGTAATACAGGAACTGGAACGCCGTGCTCCACTTCATTTACAGGAAAAGTATGACAATGCCGGCCTCATTACCGGTGATAAAAATTGGGCATGCACAGGAATTATATGCACACTTGATGCAACAGAAGAAGTGATCACTGAAGCCATCGAAAATGGATGTAATCTCGTGGTTGCCCACCACCCTATTTTATTTTATGGTTTAAAAAAAATCACGGGAAAAGATTATGTAGAAAAAGCCATTATCCTGGCCATTAAAAATGATATTGCCTTATACGCGATTCATACGAACCTGGACAATATGCTGGATGGCGTGAATGGTAAAATCGCGGAATTACTGGGATTAAAAAACTTGCAGGTGTTAAGCCCAAAACCCGGACTTTTAAATAAATTATATACTTATGTGCCGGTTTCGCATAAAGAAAAATTACTCAATGCCCTTTTTGCCGCCGGTGGTGGTGTGATCAGTGATTATTCAGAATGCAGCTTTTCTATGGAAGGAAAAGGCACGTTCAAACCGGGCGAAAACACAAAGCCATTTTCGGGGGAACGCGGTAAAAGGGCTGAAGAAAACGAAGTGAAAATAGAGATTATTTTCCCCGCCTGGCTGCAGCAAACCATGTTGCGGGCGCTGAAAGAAAATCATCCTTATGAAGAAGTGGCGTATGAGATTATCCGGCTGGAAAATACTTCCAATTCAATGGGATCGGGCATCCTGGGCGAATTGCCTGATGCAATGGCGGAAAATGAATTGCTGGATCTAATTAAAAATACACTTGGTTTGAACGTTATCAAACACACAAAATTTTTACACAAACCCATTGCCAGGATCGCTATTTGCGGAGGCGCAGGGAGTTTTTTAATAAAAGATGCAATCGCAGCCAGAGCAGGCCTTTTCCTGACTTCCGACATCAAATACCATGAGTTTTTCGATGCGGATAGTAAAATCCTGCTGGCAGATGCAGGGCATTGGGAAACCGAACAATTTACAATTGACTTATTGTTTGATATTTTGCAGCAGAAATTCCCTAACTTTGCCGTCCTTAAAACAAAAATGCGCACAAACCCGGTTTTTTATTTTATTTAAACGGGTCCTGGCCTAAAATTCTAAATACAAAATATGGCAGCCGTAAAAGAATATTCAGTAGAAGAAAAACTGACTTCACTGGTGAAATTACAAAAGATAGACAGCAAACTGGATAAGATCAAAATACTTAAAGGCGAATTGCCAATGGAAGTGAATGACCTCGAAGATGAGATGCAGGGACTGAACAGCCGCAAGACAAGAATTGAAGAAGAGATCAATGGCATCAGTGAATTCATTGACCAAAGAAAAGAAACTATTAAAGAAGCTACCACGCTGATCGCGAAATATGAAAAGCAACATGAGAATGTAAAAAACAGCCGCGAGTTTGAAGCCATTAATAAAGAAATAGAATTACAGCAACTGGAAATTCAGCATGCTGAAAAAAATATCAAGGATGTAAATATGGAGCTTTCTGAAAAAGCTGCGGAACTGGAGAATGCCAAAAAATTATTGGGGGCAAAAGAATCAGTTCTTCAAGGCAAGAAAGACGAATTGGATAAGATCATTGTAGAAACTGAAAAAGAAGAAACGCAATATAAAAAAATAAGCGATTCTGCAAGAGCAGTCACAGATGAGCGTTTGCTTTTTTCCTATGACCGTATCCGCAACAGTTACCGCAATGGTTTGGCTGTAGTGCCGGTGGAAAGGGATGCTTGTGGTGGTTGTTATAACGCGATTCCGCCTCAAAAACAAAGTGAAATCCGCCAGCGCAAGAAAGTAATGATCTGCGAAAACTGCGGCCGCATTCTCGTGGATGATGAATTGAATGCAGATACTGAAATCAAATAATTTTTGTTAAAGGGTTTGCAATTATATTGAAAAAGGATGCAGAACCGCGTCCTTTTTTTATTTTCGGAAAACCAATGAAAAAGATACCAGATATATTGAACAGCAGTTTGCACCGCCTGCATTTATTTTTTTATAAAAAATATAAAACACTTTTTTTTCTCTGTGCATTTTTATTTTTCTCCGCCACGGGTTTTCATGCAGATGCACAAAAAGTTTTTGATTTTAATGCAAATTGCCAGCAGGCTTACAAAGAGATCACCAGCCTGAAATTAGATGCTGGACTGGCGCTAATCAACCAGGAACGGCAACAAAACCCGGACAACCTTATCCCGGATTTACTTGAAAGTTATGTTGATTTTTTCACACTCTTTTTTAATGAAGACCCGAATCAATTTGATAAACGTTTACCTAACTTTTCAGAACGGCTCAGCCGTCTCGAAGAAGGGCCTGAAAGTTCGCCATTTTATTTGTACAGCCGTGCCATTGTGTATATGCAAAAAGCTTCGGTAGAAATAAAATTTTCCAAGACCTGGTCAGCCGGCTGGGATTTCAGGAAAGCATTTGGATTGATAAAAGATAACCGCAAAAAATTTCCCTCTTTCACGCCCAACAATATGGTGTATGCGCCCATGCTCGTAGTGGCCGGCACCATTCCCGACGGGTATAAATGGCTGGCGAGTTTGTTCGGTATTAAAGGCAATATACAAGACGGCATGAAGCTCATGGTGAATTTTGTAAACAGCCAGGACTCAATGGCAAAGCTGTTCTTCAATGAAGCGAGTTTTTATTATTGCTATATTTTATTTTATATACAAAACGACCAGGACAAAGTTTTTACTTACATTGATCAGCGAAACCTGGACTTGAAAAACAATCACATGCTGGCTTACATGGCAGCCAATCTCGCGATCAATGCCAAAAAAACGGATTATGCAGAATCAGTGATCAATGGAAGAAATTCTTCATCTCAATATTTACAAACACCGGTATGGGATTTTGAAATGGGTTATATAAAATTGCACCAGTTAAAGACTGCTGAAGCGGCTACTTATTTTCAGCGTTTCCTGGATAATTTCAAGGGAAAATTTTATGTAAAAGATTGTTATGAAAAGTTGAGTTGGTGTTATTATTTGATGGGCAATACTGCTGCGGCAAATAATGCGCGGCAAAAAGTTTTGACAAATGGCAACACCAGTACCGATGCGGATAAGCAGGCCGATAAAGACGCGAAATCCGGTGTGTGGCCAAACATGATCTTATTAAAAGCGCGGATATTAAGTGATGGCGGTTATCATAAAGACGCATTGAAATTATTAGCGGGAAAAAGTGCACGGGATTTTAGCAGGCCGGAAGACAAGTTAGAATTTGCGTATCGTGTGGGCCGCATTTATGATGATCTCGGAAGAGACAATGAAGCCGTGGAAATGTATTTACTCGCCATGGATTTGGGTAAAGGCCGCACTGAATATTTCGCCGCGCGTGCAGCATTACAAATCGGTTATATTTATGAAGAAGACGGGCAAACAGCCAAGGCGATTGAGTACTTCAAAAAATGCATTGCCATGAAAGACCATGAATATAAAGATTCATTGGATCAGAAGGCGAAGGCGGGGATTGGGAGGTGCACAGGGGAATAAATTATTGTGAAGTTTAGTCAGCCTGGGTGAGACAATGGTGCACACAAACATTTTCCTGGAAGGATTTGCGTTTCACTACAGGTTCAATCAAAAATCATATCTTTGATTTTACCATGCCCACTCTTGATGCCATATTGAATGAACTTAAAAATGTTCCGGTTGAAAAACTGGATGATTTATTTTCTATCATACATTCCCTAAGCGTAAACACAAAAGAATCCGGGGAAAAAATGACGCAAATTTTATCTTATGCAGGCTCCTTTGATGAGATGACTGAAAAAGATTATAATGATTTTCTGAATCAAACTGAAAATACCAGGAACAATTTGTTTGATCGTGACTTACATTTATGAAACCGGCATTAGTTGATACCGATATTCTTTCCGAATTTTTTCGCGGCAACCAGGAAGTGGTAGATTATGCAAAAAAATATTTGCAGATTTATGATTCAATTAATTTTAGCATCATCACTTACTATGAGATTTTAAATGGCCTCTTATATAAAGATGCTAAAAAACAACTTGAAAAATTTAATGCTTTTTCTGAAATAAATAGAATACTTCCTTTAACAATTAGCGGAGCAAAACAAGCTGCAGTAATTTTTTCTGAATTGAGAAAATCCGGGCAGCCGATTGGACATACAGATTGTTTGATTGCAGGTATTGCCTTATCAAATGGCTTGCAACTTGTCACCAACAACACAATACATTTCAAAAGAATAAAAAAACTGGAAATTATAAATTGGTTAGAATAAAGCTTTGTTTTTGATGATTGCGTTTTTCATCGCATCGTCCGCTTGGGCGAGATGATGTTACACTTGGCATTCAAAATTCTTCAATCATGAAAACTACTCTCCTTCAAAATCTCACCCGCATCGCACTCGGGATTTTTATGACAACGGCAGGCATTGGCCATCTTACTATTCGAAGGGAAGCATTCCAGGCACAGGTTCCGCGCTGGTTGCCTGCTGATCCGGCTTTCAGGGATTTCGTGGTTGTATCTTCCGGAGTTGTAGAAATTATTTTTGGCTTAAGTATGATCTTCCTGTCAAAATATAAAATTAAAACGGGCATTGCTTTGGCCATTTTCTATGTGCTCATTTTCCCGGGAAATATTTCCCAATATACCAATCACATCAATAGTTTTGGTTTGGATACTGACCAAAAAAGATTGATCCGTTTATTTTTTCAACCGGTTTTAATTGTATTGGCGCTATGGTCAACAGGCGCGTTGAAATATTTAATGAGTCCGAAAAAAAATTATTGAAAATGTAACGGTAAAGTTGATTGCATTTTTAACGCATAATCCTTTTATGCGAAACGGTGCTTCGCATAAAAATCCGGTATTGTGCAAGTATCTGGCAGACATTCATTATATTCGATTTATAAACTGCTTAATATTGAAAACTTCTTTAGCGGACAAACTATTAGAAACTGAGCTTATAACACAATTGGAACGGGAAAATATTTTGCAAACGCAACCCATTTCCATTCATTGGGATCTCCGGTCTCTTTTGTACCTGGGTGTCTTATTGGTCACTACTGCTATAGGTATTTTGATCTACAAAAACATTGATTCAATTGGACATGATGCGCTGTTAATGATCATTGCTGTGTTGATGTGTGGGTGCTTTGCCTGGTGTTTTAAAAATGCGAAAGGTTATCGTCCCACGAAATTAAATGACACTTCCATTTGGTCAGATTATATTCTTTTAACGGGCTGTTTATTGCTACTTACTTTGATAGCCTATTTACAATTTCAGTATGAATTTTTTGGAAACCGATGGGGCCTTGCATTATTTATTCCTATGATTTTATTATTTATTACTGCTTATTATTTTGACCATATTGGTGCGCTTAGCCTGGCGATCACCAACCTGGCTGCCTGGGCAGGAATTGCGATCACACCAACAAAACTTTTAGATGAAAATGATTTTAATGAGGAGCGGGTTATGTTTACCGGCGTTGCATTAGGCATTTTGCTGATCGTATTAGCAACTTTCAGTATTAGAAAAAACATCAAAGCACATTTTGCTTTTACTTATAAAAACTTTGGGATAAATCTTTTTTTTATTTCCATGCTCGCTATATTATTTTATTATGAACAAATTTATTTGCTCAGCTTTTTAATATTCTCCGTGGCGGCCTGGTTCGTTTATAAAGCCTGCATAAAAAGTTCCACCTATCTTTTAGTAATGACTATTTTATATTTCTATATCGGCTTAAGTTATGTCGCAGTCAGAATGCTGTCGTTTGACTCAGAAGCTGCTTTATACAGCATCATCCTTTATTTTATTCTTTCAGGAATTGGTCTCATCATGGTTTTTAAAAACTTACAAAAGAAAATTAAAGTACAATGATTGCTTATTCTGAAAAAGAATTATTTAATAGGGATGTTATAGCGCAAGCCAGGGAGGAATTCAGCAATTCCAAAATCAGCCCCGAAAGTTTTCATAAAATCGAACAGGCCTATCCGTGTAATTTATATACACCTAACTTTTTTATTGCGATTGCATTGGGTTTATTAACCATTCTTGCTTTTAGTTTTACCACCTTTCTTTTTGGTCTTTTGGTCAGTGTTGATATTTCCTCCGGTTTCGCTGTATTAAGCATCTTCATGGCTGTGCTATCTTATCTTTCTCTTGAGTGGATGATTAAAAAGAAATTGTATTTTAATGCCGGTGTTGATAATGCTTTAATGGTTTTAGTGCTTTTATTTATCTCAGGTTTTTTCCTGAGTTATTTTGTTAACCCATCCTGGATATTAATGAATGGCGTACTAATGCTCGTTTCACTTTGGATGAGTGTTCGTTTTGTAGATGCTTTCATGGCAATGGTTTCAGGAGCTTTCTTTTTTGTACTATGTTTTTTATGCTTTTTAAAATCAGGAGCAAGTTCAATTATTTATTTCTCATTGATGATGATGGTTCTTATTGGGGTTATGTATGTATTAATAAACAAAATAAAAAAACACGTACGTTTTATGTATGAAAAATGCATCAATGCACTGACTATTTTTATATTAATCGCTTTCTATGCTGCAGGAAATTATTGGGTGATCAATGAATTGCAATTATCCACATTCAGTTATTCTATCCCAGGATCAATTGGATGGCTATTTTGGACATTTACATTTGTTATTCCTGTCATTTATATTTTTTATGGCGTTGCCAAACAAGATGTATTGCATATCCGCACGGGGATTGTCCTGGTAATGATGATGGTATTAACGTACAAATATTATTACACCCTACTTCCTGTTGAAGTTGAAATGTTATTGTTAGGAACCTTCCTTATTGTCCTCTGTTATTTTTTAATAAAATGGCTACGCCCTGAAAAGTATGGCTTTACTTCTGAAATGATTTCTTCAAAACCTGCCTGGCGAAATATTGAAGCATTGGTAATTGCTGAAACCATGGGTGGCAATGAAGCTCCTCAAAAAGATAATCTGATGCATGGTGGCAGCTCCGGTGGTGGCGGTGCTTCGGGGGAATTTTGATACTTTATTTTTGAGAAGACTCGTCTCTCAATGGGGGCAATCAAGTTGGAAAAAAAGTAGATGAATAATAGAAAAAAGTGATGAACAACAGAGATAATATCTTTCGATTGTTCAATAATTTTAAATTAATGTGTATCATATGTTCATCATCAACTTAATGCCTATGGCGAAGGATGATGAATCGGAATAAAGCTCACCGCATCCGGGAAATTTCAGTTCTTGAAGTTTCCTTGTTTATCAATACTTGATAAAATACTTTTTAAAACATCTGAAAAATGATTAGGATATGAGTCCTGTACTTTTGTAAATTTTTTTAAACTGATTTATTAGAAACCTGATAACTATAATAACAGCATGCAAGTGCATAGTAAACGGTTTTTTGTAGCATAAAAATCAGTTATTGGGTTTAGGAATATTATTTCCACCATCATATACAAATTTCCAGGTACCATCTTTTTGTTTTTTCCAGATGGTACAATAGTTCGTATAAGTGATGGTATCTTTTCCAACAAATGTTGCGTAACCAAAAGTATAACCCATATCACCTGATGTAGCGGCTTCTGCCCGCAAGGGTTTCCATGTTAAAGTTGTTAATACTGGTTTGGCAGACCATGCTTCATTTACTTCTCTTGCGCCAAACATCGGAAGTTTGCCTTCTCTTGGTATAATAACGCTATCGGCTGCATAGTATAATAATGCTTTATAAAAACCATCTTTTGTTGCCATATTGCTCATGGCAACATCAGCTTCCATCATTTCTTTTTCAGCCTGAACACTTAAGTCTTGTTGTTTTGTGTTGCAGGATAAAAACAGGATTGCTGCAATAATGAATTTTTTCATTTTTTGGTTTTATTATTAATTGCTATTTTTTTATATAAAAAGTAAATTCAGCATCCTTGCTTTCACCAATATCTTTTACAACTATTAAATGCAATACTACTATATTCTTAAGGTATTTTCAGTCAATTAAGTTTGGTCAATTTTTTTCTGGTAAATCCAGTGCTGGTTTCACATTCCCCCGATGACAGGTAGTGCAGTTAACGATAGGTGTTTCAGACTTCAGCCCCTTAATATTCTTTAATAAATCAGTATTAATGCGATTAGTCATGGCCGACATTTCTCTTGCAATTTCTTTTTGCATTTTTTCTTCAGAAGCAAAATCAGATGTATTATGACAGTGCCCACAGCTTACGCCCAACGAACGGCTATAGCCGTAATTCATAATTGCTAATAACTGGCCCGCGGGTACTTTCAGCATTTTAATATTTTTAAAAACCGAATCTGCTCTCCTATTTTGTTTTCCCTTAATAGTTTCCATTATAAGTTTTACGTACCTCATCCTGTCTGCCTCAAGGGAATCTTCAAAGTTTTTTTCTGTTGCCATTATTGCTGACTTGCTCTTATCAATAAAAGAAACAAAAGCAACAACTGACATTAACAGGGATAGAAGAACAATTATTTTTTTCATATCATTTATTTTAAATGAACATTTTTTCAGAATATTTATTTTTTATAAGTCAAATCATATTCAGCCTGCCAGTTTGCTCCATTATCTTTTGAGATTTCTCCCAACTGTCTTACTTCATCATCACTTATTTTAAAGAAACTAAGCCTGTGCATTGCATTGTCTGCACCTGGTTTCATTTTAAATTGCATTTTACCATCTTTAAATTCTCCATTATAAAATTCAAGCAAACTACCACTGGCATCAACATAAGTTTGCCGCCATTTTTTTTCTGCTTCATTGTAAATATTAAAGCTCTTACCGGCTGCACCAGAAATGGGTTGCCAGTTCTCCATGAGTACACATTCACCAAGCAACAATTCTACTTTACTTTTACCGGCCGGATTGCCTGTTTTGGTATCTGTTACATTCCACTCACCAATCCAAAAATCAAACTGACGATATTCCGGAGAAACACCACATGGATATGCTATAGCTTTTACACTTTGCAAAATAGTTTTATACTTTTCTTCAGCACGTAGTGATGCAAGGTCATCATCTTTCAGCATATCATCATAAGCAACAAAGCCTTTATCAATGGCTGTTTGCAGCCAGGTGTAACAACTATCTTTTAAACCCACTTTATTAAATGTACATGCAAGGCTGTACATAATAGCCGGGTTATTACTGAAACTGATTGATTTTTTAAATGCAGGAATGGCATCCATAAAATTATTTTGCGAGTATTGTGCAATAGCTATTCTATACCATGCTGCGCCAGGCTTTGGAGCTTTATCATTATCAATAAGCCAGGTATAGGCGTTGACAGTTCCTTTCCAGTTTTTCGATTTGAAAATGGAATCAGCCAGTGATGGAGTATAAGTTTGAGAATATGATACTGCTACTGCCAGAAGAAAGATAAATGATAGGCTTATTTTTTTCATACTACGTTTTAATTATTGTAAAATATACTGGTTGTATTTTATTCCATTTGTACAATTATTTTTTTTGCATTCTTTGCAGTATAAGTCAGTCCCAATAAAAAAATGTTTAATTCATAAATTTAATTTGACTGTTTTATTTTCTCAATCTGCCTCCTCGAATTATCTGCTGTTATACCATCTTTATCTTTTGTAATTGCTATTTCAAAATATTTTATAGCATCCTCTTTTTTTCCCATCAGCATAAAACTTTCGGCATAACTATCATAAGCATTGGCCGATTCCGGGAATAACTGAATATTCATCTTAAGGACTTTGTTGGCGTTGTCAAATTTGTTTTGGTTAATCAATAAATAACCGTATGCATTTATTTTAGTCTCTAACTCATTCTTAAAATAGCGGTGCAAAGGGTCTTTTAAATATTCACTGGCCATATTTACTGCTTCATCAAATTTTCCCTGTTCTACAAAACTTCTTAGTTTATCTTCAACCGGCCCTTGCTTGTCATAAACATTGATTACATTCATTACCGGATCCACGTTATTATAAAAATCGCTAAAGCTCATATCCACTGCCAGCGCAGGCGACGTAGCTTTGCGTTTATCACGTGGGTCCATATTTTGCCACCACAACCAACTAAGGTTTACCTGCAACTTACTGTTGGGGAATGTTTCTGTTTTAGTATCACCATAAAAATTTACATTTTCGCTGGTAGGCTCACCAACAAAGATTACTTCAGTATTTTTTTCTAACTCATTCACCAGGTTTTGTGCAGCAGAAAAAGTTCTCCGCCCAATAATGCAGAAGAATTTTCCCTTTTGATTTATTTTCCTTGATTTTACAATACCAGTGATCATGGGTTTGTTCAGTGTATTATTTCCCCCGCCATTTGTTCTTACATCTAATATGAGTTTTTCCACATCATTGTTATCAATAAAATCCACCATGTTATTAAAGAAAGCTGAAATAGTTTTATCGCCATCATTTAAGTTTACACTATGGCGTACATACAATGTTTTGCTTTCCGGCAGGTACTGCATATACCTGAATGAAGCAGGTTCTTTTTGCCATAGGGGCAAATCGCCGGATTGCTTTGCAACTGCCCATCCTGCAGGCGTTTCAAGTCCTGTCATACTGAAAACGTTATTATTTCTATCGGCTTGAAAAACAGTTGTTTCTTCTTTCCCGTTTTTTAAATAAGTAATTGAAACTTCTTCTGTAATATCTGTAATGCCCTGCGTTTTTAGAAACCCGGGTATGGCCAGGTAAAACATACAGTTGCTTATAAAACCCTGTTCATTTTCATAAGACACCAATGGCCTGATGGCTTCAAGTGCATCTTCTATTTTCATTTTACCGATCCGGGTAATTTTTCCTCCAACAGCATTTTCATATTTACTATCGGCCCTCAGGATATAAATACCATCGCTGAAAGAATACAACTGAAAGGGAAGCCTGTTTAGTTGCAATGCTGTTGAGCCAAGGTGCAGGCCAAATGTGTTCATCTGGGTATGCCCTATATGAAACATGGCGACCAGTTTAACGAAGCCAGCCAGCACTTGTTCCTTTTCCAGTTTAGGAATTTGAGTATAAAATTCATCAACAGCTTTATCCCAATCGGGAGCGCTGATATTGTAAAACAGGTTACTGTATTTTGTATGAACAGTTTGTTGCAGGTAACGAAGATCGCTCTGCCATTCTGAAGTGGTTTGCGATTTTCCCGAAAACAGGAAAAGGAATAGCATTGTGGTTATGAAAATTTTTTTGATCATGGCTAATAATTTATGTTTAAAAATATGGGATATATATGGAGCGCGTAAGACACTTATATAAAAATGAGATGAAAGGCATTTTTTTGCGATGAACGGATGTGGAATTCCAATTTATTTTGCTGACTTTTGAAAAATGGATATTAGAAAAATCGGTAAGAAAAAATATTTATTTCACTTCCTGCTTTGGATTTTTTTTATTGCTGCAATATGTGCTGATTCCATCATTTTGTTTCGTTCTGATAAATGGCTTTTTATTGGGTATGTTTTTTCAAAAACATTGATCCAGGCTATATTAGTTTACTTAAACATATTATTGCTGTATCCACGGTTTTTTAAAAGGAAAAAATACCTGCTCTACGTTTTTTTTGTACTGTTTTTTACCGGAGTAGTCGGGTACAGTAATATGAACCTGGAAATATACTGCAGAAATATAAAAGGTGATTTAACTAGTGACAGAAAGCTTCAGCTTTACTTATCTCAATTCTGGATGGCTGCCCGTTACATTTTATATTCGTTCTTACTAAAAATATCGGTTGATTATTATGAACAAAAAGAAACCATCAAAAAGATAGAGCTGGAAAAAACAACTGCTGAATTGAATTTTCTAAAGGCACAGGTAAATCCACATTTTCTTTTTAATACACTCAACAACCTTTATGCGCTGATCCTTGAAAATTCAAATAAAAGTGGTGAAGTTGTTTTGAAACTGGCAGACATCATGAAATATACTTTGGCAGAAAGTAAAGAAGACAAGGTATTGTTACAAAAGGAAATTCAGCTATTATATAATTATACCGAACTGGAGCGGTTAAGGAAACCAAATGCAGCAGTGAGTTTTATGGTGTCGGGTAAAACAGACAGCAGTTTTATTACCCCTTTATTATTACTTCCCCTCGTAGAAAATGCATTTAAGTATGGCTTAAATTCAGTTACTAAAAATGGTTTTGTCAGAATTAATATTAAAACCGAAAATAAAGATCTGCATGTTACAGTAGAGAATAATATTCCACCTTTAAAAAATAATGAAGCATTCAAATCGCTTGGCATTGGTATTGAAAATGTAAAAAGACGTTTGGAGATTTTGTATCCCGGAAAATATGTAATTCATATTGACAGTAAAGCGGAAGTTTTTTTTGTGCACCTTCAATTGCAGTTAGCATGATATACAAATGTATGATTGTGGATGATGAACCGCTGGCACATAAAGTATTGCTTAATTATATCGGCAAAACTTCAGGCCTTTTGGTTGTAAAGCAATGTTATGCTGCAGAAGATGCCAGGAACTATATGACAGACAACGCAGTGGATATTTTATTCCTCGATATTGAGATGCCCGAAGAGACGGGGATACACCTTTTACAGTCTTTGCCACAAAAGCCGGTTACTATCTTCACAACAGCTTTTCTGCATTATTCACTGGAGGGTTTTGAGTTGGGCGTATTGGACTACCTGGTAAAGCCAATACGTTACGAAAGATTTGATCAGGCTGTGAAAAGGGCAACTGACTTTTTACAGTTATTACAACTGAGATCAGGTATTGAAAATGATCTTGGAGAAAACACAAGCCTGCTTATAAAAACCGGGAATAAAAAAGTTTCCGTAAATCGCAGCAATATTTCACACGTACAGGCATTGAAAGATTATGCAATCATTTACTGCGGAAATTCAAAGTATGTGGTAAGAAGTACATTGAAAGAAATGGAAGAGTTGTTGGGCGTTGCAGGTTTTTTAAGGGTACACAAGTCTTTTATTATAGCAAAAAGCAAAGCCCTTTTTTTTACATCCCATAAAATTGAGTTTGAAAATTTTGAAATACCTGTAGGCCGGAAATATAAAAGGGCAATTGAAAATTATCTGTTGACAATAAATGCCAATTCCTAAAACTTCCCGGAGCAAACATTTCATGAATATTATGATTTTTATCGCATCGTCCGCTTATGCGAAATGCTATACATAAAATACTTTACAAACATTTTTGAAAGTTAAAAATCAATTTTAAAAATTCAAGCCAGTCATCACATCCATCAGTGCAAGATGTGTTCTTGAAATATAGCGTGGCTTCCAGGAGTTTCAATATTCCAATTTAGAATTGTTTCTATTGAAAACATTATTAAATTCGTTCTATGAAACTATCAACCCTTTTTTTTACACTCATTCTTTTGACCATACATCCATGTTTTGCCCAAAGCAAAAAAGAAAAGATGGATGAAATAATGAAAACCTACCACGACTATAACATGTTTGACGGCAGTGTTTTAGTTTCTGAAAATGGTAAGATCGTTTATGAAGCTGCATTTGGCATGGCCAACAGGGAATGGAATATTCCCAACACGACTGATACAAAATTCATGATCGGTTCCGTGTCAAAGCCAATTACAGCTTTGCTTACATTGATACAAGTGCAAAATGGATTACTTGATTTAGATAAAACGATTGAAAATTATCTCCCGGAATTTTCCGGCAAACCTGCTGCGAAAGTTACGATCCGCCAGTTATTAAGTCATACATCGGGGATACCAAATTATGATATTATAAAAGATTTTTTTCCGCGCATCAGCCGGCAGAATTTTTCAAGAGAAGATTATATAAAAATATTTATGGATTCTTCGCTGGCCTTTGAACCGGGCACTAAAAATTTATATAGTAGCTGGGGATATTTTACGCTGGGTTATATTATGGAAAGGGTTACTGGAAAATCCTATGCAGCATTGATGAAGGAAGATATTTTTGACAAGATCGGTATGACAAATTCAGGTTCTTATTTTCATACACAAATCGTGAATAAAAGAGCTTCCGGTTATGATTATACTTTGGGTGGATATACGAGCGGAGATTTCAGGGATCAATCCAATACGATGGGCACAGGCGATTTGTATTCAACCGTTGATGATATTTTTAAACTAGACAGGGCAATTAGTAATAACACTTTATTAAATAAAAAATTAACGGAAGAAATGCTCACTCCCGGCATGCGCCCTGCACAATATGGTTTTGGCTGGTTTAATAAAATGTTTAAATATACGCCAACAGATAGTGTTGCTTCCAATTTTCATTTGGGTTCAACGGAAGGATTTATATCCTTTGTACGGCGCATTCCTTCTACAAATAGTTTGATCGTTATTCTTTGCAACAGCGCTCCTACCGATTTTTTTGGTATCACAGAAAATTTAGGAAAAGTACTTTATGATAAACCAGTTCATCTAAAGCAACCCGTTCATAAAGCCATGGAAAAAATAATTGCGGAGCAGGGTGCAGCGAAAGCTTTGGAAGCATATAAAAACATGAAAGCTGATACCGCTCATTTTTATATTGACTGGATCTCTATGAATTTTCTGGCGGAAGAATTACTCACATTGAAAAGATATGATGATGCAAGAATCATCAGTGAAAATAATGCTGCAGAATTTCCTCGGTATGATTTAGTGATGGTCACTATGGGAAATATTTATCTTGCACTCAACCGCAAATCAGATGCGGCAATTTTTTATAAAAAAGCGTTGGCGCTCAACCCGGACTATGAGGAAGCAAAGAACAGGTTAAAAGAAATAGAATAATCTATAAATGTATTCATTTAGAAATTGTCTTTTAGAAACCTATGCCAATACCAATGTTGTAACGGCCATTTATAAATAAATAATTATGAAGCTGAAAATATTTGACAACACTTTTATTCTTCGTCTGGGCGTTGCAATCATTTTTCTTTCACATGGTTTACATGGGATTTTTACCGATAATGATGTGAATGATTTTGGAAATTTATTTCTTAATACAATTGGTTTTTCACCATTTGGCGTTGTAATCGCCTGGGCGATTGTTATTAGTCAAATTATTACTTCTATTCTTTTATTGCTGAATAAATACATACAAATTTCCTGCCTTATAAATATTTTAATTCTCATTGCAGGTATTGTAACAGTTCACTTCCAGGAAGGTTGGTATGTTGTTGGAGCAGGCAGAAACGGTATGGAATTTAGTTTTATATTAATTGTCGTTTTACTGGCAATCTTATTTCCAAACGGGTTAAACAGAAAACAAGTAAACGCTTAACAGGAAAAAAATTTTGAAGCGTAAATTTCCCTGCTATTTTTCGCTGGCAATCTTTATTATTTCACCAATGGTTTTCCAGTTTCGCGTTGTTGCCGTAAGTTTTAATTTGCTTTCAAAAAAACTATTGGTCAACTTTGAATTGCCGTAACCATTTGGGCAATATAAATAAATTGATTTTTCAATAAGTTGAAATTCGTCCTCCCGGTGTTTTACTTCTTTAATTTTATCAAAATTTTCTGCTGTTGGTTGTTGGGATAAAAAAGTGACGTGCATAAAGGAAATGTCTTTTGAACTGTCTTTGAGAAAAGGATTTCTTTTGACTATTTTTTTCAATTCATCAAATGCTATTACTAAAACCGGAACTTCAAAGCCAAATGTTTTAATAATTTCTTTTTCTATTTTCCCGGCTAATTTTTTTTCATCAGTTTGTTTACTTTGAAATACCAGGTTTCCACTTTGAATATATGTTTGCACACGCTCAAAACCAAGGCTGGTAATCATTTCCCGTAATGCGTCCATCTTAATCAGTTTGTGGCCGCTAACATTTATGCCCCTTAAAATTGAAATGTAGGTGTTCATATTTTGCTGCAAGGTTGTTGCAAATTCAAGTATTGGGTTGCATTTTAGGATTTATTAAATCAACAGGATAAATATTTTTAAAAATATATAATGATATAATTGCCAAAATTGAAAATATTTTTTCAGGCATTCAGCCACCTGTTTTTAAGATCAATAAATACCTGGCCTGAAATACGTGAAACTTGATACAGGGCTATACTATTTAAGCATCCTGGATTACCGGTTCAACCAATTTCTTTAATTTTTCCAATGACTCCTGCCAGCCTAAATAGCACATTTCTACAGGTATCATGGAAGGAATCTTTTCCTGCAAAATTTTTATGTCAGTACCCACCGAAACTTTTTGTAGCCAAATAGAAGTAACCATTTCTCCCGGAAGATTCGGGTCTTCAAATGTATCTGTATATTTTAAAAACTCATGCGATTTAATTTCAAGATATTTACCGCCAAACGAGTGACTATTACCGGTCGTAAAATTATGGAATGACATTTTAAAGTTTCCATCTACCTGCACATTCATTGCATGCACCGTACACGTAAAACCATAAGGAGGCAGCCAGGATGCAAGTGCATTGGGTTCCGTGAAAGCACGAAAAACTTTTTCAGGAGATGCTTTTAAAACTCTGTGTAAGGAAACGCTATTGTCAGGCATGTGTGGAATATTTGAACTTGTCAAATTTAAATATTATTTCTATTAAAATAGCTGGATTCTTTACAATTTAATTCTTCTTTTTTTGACCCGATAATTTTAACAATGCGGACGATACTTCACAAAAATTTGTCATGAATTATTTGACACAAAAATTTCTACTTCTGCATTATTCCAATCTTTGCTTCGTTCATCATACATTTCAAAGTCATATTTGTATGCCCTGTCTAATTTCGAATTCCAAATATCTTTCCAGGAATTAGCGACACAATCAGGCATTTTTCCTTTTGCAATAATTGTAGAATAACTACTTGCAGGTATTATTAAAGAGTCCATATCTTTAGGAACTTCCGTATCAAATGCTACTTTGCCACCAATAAAATAGGAATAGGGTTTCGTATAATCGCCTTCATAAGCAAAATAGACTGCATAAATTTCATTGCCAGATTTGCCCGGTATTTTTTCTGCGAAATTTTCTGCAACGAATTTTTGCCATAGGTTTCCGCAATCAATAGCTGCTTGCGCATTTTCATTGGTTGTTTTGTGGCCGAGTTTAATTCCGATTAATTTGAACGCAGGTTTTTTGATTTGATTCATTTAATAGATTGTTTGTTTTGTGCAGCAGCGTTTCGCTACTTTAAAATAAATGTACAGAAATCGAATTAATATATTTTCATATTGACTTAATTTAATGTGGAGTGAATAAAAAAGTATTTTACATACAGCGTATTCCCCTCTACGGGATAAGATGTTTCACTAAAGACATGGAATAAAGAAAGCACTTATCAATAAGCTGTGCAGTTTAGTCCCATACATATTTCCATGTTCCATCCGGTTGTTTCTTCCAAACGGTGTGGAAAACACCCGTGTATTCTTGCGCTTTGCCAGCTTTGTCAAACATTGTCCATTTATATTTTCCATAGGTATAGGCCATTGTTCCGTCTGTTGAAACATCGATGTAGTCGGGTTCCCAAACCGCTTTTGCCGTTTTGTATATATCATCTGAATAAAATTGTTTAATTGCTGCAGGTCCGAATATAAGCGTTTCATTTGTTCTTTTGATAACCGCATTCGGAGCCGCATATTTTGCAAAAGCAAAATCAACGCCCACTTTGTTTAGGTCGCTTTCAAATTGCTTTTCAGTTTTCCTTATCACCTCAATTAAGTCAGCGACTTCGGAAGATTTAACCTGCGCAATGGAGGTAAACGAAATAAAAAGAAAAAAAGTTACGCAGATAAAAACTCTAACTTTCAATAGAATTGTCATAGTTGTATGATTTACTGTAACAGATAAGCGATTGTATTTCCGCTAAAATATGCTACTACTTTAATAAAACAATTTTGTTACATGGCGGATACCGGGCACAAATAAAATTGATAAATCTTGTTGGGAACAAATTCAACAAAAGTATAGTCTGAAAAATAGTATCAGTTTAAATGATGTTTCACCATTCCCTCACTTACTTCCCAAAGTTTCTCTATATTCTCTTTGTTTGTTGCATTAGAACCAGGTTTCACTTCTTTACATTTTTCAAAATACTTACCAGTTACTTTTTCAACATCAGGTGATGTCGCAAGGTAAATGCTTGTCTCTGCACATTTTTCGGGTGAGCTGCTCATCATTCTAAAAATATACTGAACGAATGGAGGAATTTCTTTCAGGAGGTTACTTTTTGCTAATCCCGGGTGTAGTGCATTGACGGTTACTCCCGTACCTTGCAATCTTTTTGCAAGTTCTTGTGTGAACATAATTAATTCTAATTTTGTAGGTCCTACTGCTTTCATGTATGAGTATTTTTTTGATGTTTGTAAATCATCAAAATTTATCTTGATATTAAAATGTTTAGATGCTACGTTTATTATCCGGGAAGGGGCACTATCTTTAAGTGTATCAAGCAAAAGATGTGTAAGTAAAAAATGGGAGAGATAATTTGTAGCAAATGTTTTTTCCAGTCCATCCTCAGTAAGTTCTCTCTTGTTTAAAAACACACCTGCATTGTTGATTAAAACATGAAGTTGTGCGTATTTGCTTTTAAATTCATTGGCTGCATTTACAACAGATTTTTGAGAAGATAAATCAACCAATAATAAATCTATATTGTTATTTCCGCTTGCTTTTTTTATTTCTTCCACTGCCTGCATGCCTCTTGTCTTATCACGACATGCAATAATTACTGTTGCACCTGTTTTTGCAATTCCAATTGCGGTGGCTAATCCAATTCCCGAATTGCCGCCAGTTATTAAAACTATTTTGTTGTCCATATAGTTCTATTTATTGCTTTGGGTTATTTACAAAATTATTCCGTACTGGGTGATGATCTTTCTGATTAATCTCTTTGCCGGGCGCGATCGAAGAATTGTTGTTATAAAATTGCCGTTCTTTTGTCTTTGCACAAAATACGGTATTATATTATATATCCTGACATTTAGTAAATACGCAAAAAAAGTAAAGTTCGTAAATTATAGGGCAAAATACAATTCAAGTTTTGCACAAATCACCAAATGTTTGTTTTTTTTTAAAACCCAATTAAATTAATCAAATATATGGGTATGCAGCGAGACTAAATAAGATTGCAAATCTTGTTTTAGACAGCTCAAACTAGAGCAGACGTTTCTCACATATTGTTCCCTGTCTTTTTCTAGTGCATGCGCCTTTCTGACAAGCAAAAGAATCATAATTTTGCTGAATTAAATATGAATGAATAAAAAACTTAAAATGATTTGTATATATTTGAAAAGTGAAATTTTCAGCATATATATTGTCATTTGTTTTTATAGTTTATTTTTTTGAAACAGTAAAGCTTCCTTCCACGTGTAATACTCATAAGCAAACAACTACTTGTCAAAAAAATATGATGAAGAATGGAGTTTGCCCTTTTTCTCAAAAGCCATCGAACGAGCGTAGTTCAAAGAGTTCTTCTAAATGCCTGGATTGTATCCTATTTACTTTATGGATATCTCATGCTAACAATGAAAACAGCAATCACTTAATTTCATATTCAAATGATTATGCCTGGATTATCATTAACCCGACTACTAACTATTCTAATAAACAGTGGAAGCCTCCTAAGATTATTACGATCTCTTAGGTAATAATATTTTTTACATTTTAAAAAATCTATGTATGAAACGAATAATGCAGTATGCATTGATTTGCCTCGTATCAGTAAGCGCAAGCGCTTATGCAGGAGGTGATCATCATAAAGACTGCAAAGATTGTAAGCAGAAAACTTGCACTTCCGCTTGTATTGGTCATTGTATGATGAAGGATAGTTGCCAGCAAAAAGCAACTGCCTGTCCTGGTACGATGTCATGTACAAAAAGTAGTTGCAAGCAGAAAGGCTAAACAATTTTTGTAAATAAAAGCCCCCGCAAAAAGCGGGGGTTTATTTTTTAGATTATTTATTTAATGGCTAATAAATCGACCATTTCAATAATCGGATCTTTAGCTAGTAATGCGGCAGCGTTAGCCATTAAAGCTGCGGCTATGGGGCCATCAAGATGTGCCTGGCGGCCTTCCACTGTTTCAAATGTATCAAAAATGCCAAAAGTGGAGGGCCCGGTTTGTAAAGCATACCATCTAATTGTTCCGGGTTCACCCTGGGCCAGTGGTAATGCGGATTTTAAGAATTCAAGCACTTCTTTTTCTTTGCCGCGTTTAGCTTCCACTGTTGCCAGGATTGCAAATTTTTCCATTATTGTGTTTTTTTATTTAATGATTAATAATATTTTGTATAAGTGATATTAAAGATAATTTCTTGTATGTTTATATAAGAACATGAGCTCTTGAAGCTTCGAACTACTTTTTAATATACGATTATATACGCAATTTTAGTAGGCCTGGACTTTTCGCTTTTTGTGAAAAAAAATTCTGTTCGTAAATTTTAGTGCGAAATGAAAATCAAGTTAAACAGGATATGTATTGATGCAAAACATATTTGCTAAATATTGATGGAAACATTTTCAAAAGGATCGAACGTTTAATAATTAGTTACATAAATTTTCGCATTTGGCTTCAATAATTTTTCCATCTTTTCCAATTCGTCTATATACCTTTTGTAATTATTTGTCTGAGCGTCTCACAACTAAATATAGCATTGAGAAATTCACTATAGCCAATAATAACATTGGGATTCTTCTGTATATCATATCAGTTGATATAAGCTTTTCAATTAGATCCAGAGAAAATGCCTGATCCAATTTTGTTTGAATAGGAATCTGAATTGTTATAGTTGAAATTAACGTGATTAAATTGAATAGCAATGCTACAAAAACGATCCACTTTGGTATAGCAATTGGCCGAAACCAAAATAAGAGTATTTGGGGAATAAAAGATAGAAAGAAAAATACTACAAACAAAGGAATGATAAGGGCACTGTCAACCTGATGAAACTTTGGGAATTCTTCCGGGCCTACCCAACGCCATGTTCTGTAAGCAACAAGTGAGTTCACTATACCGCCTCCAAATACATAAAATGAAAGTAGAATATAAATTGAAAATATTATACTTGAAATCTTGTTTTTAGTATTCATCGGCATTATTTTAAAACTTTATTTAATCCTTTGAAGTTTGTAGAGAAACTTTTAGCTTGAAACCAATGTTTTTATTTAAGCTAAAATATGCTTTTTTTTCTACAACAATTTTTTATAGTTGCCTTTCCATTATTTTATCAAAAAAAGCGGATTCAAAAAATATAGCGCAAATACAATTCAAGTTTAATTCAAAACATATAATGTGCCTGGAACTTTATTTAAAACCCGGAGCCAACATCATCAAGAGCAATGGATTCGAAACACTCGAATTGTATGATCTGGGAATTACAAATTCTGCAAGCAAGTCAGCCATATTTTTAGAAATACAAATCTTACAGGCAGTAAATCTTTTGTCCGGCAGAATGCCATTCGTGTTTTATTTGAGTCATTAAAAGTGCATTATCAAACTTTACTGAACCTTTTGGAAAAATATTTTCATTTTCAAAAAAACTCGACTGAACAGCCATCACATTTAAAGGTTCAACTTCCCAATTAAAAGTTTTGAGAAGCAGGCCGTCATATTTGCCATTACCCGGAGAATAACCCAGGTCACCAGTTTCAAAGAATTTGGAAGCTTCGTCAAGAGTTTCGAAAATGGAATTTGAATTGAGTTTATCCGTTTTGTTTCCATCAAATGAAATAGTCGTACCGTCCGAACTTTTAAACGCAATATGAAAATGCCCGTTCGATTCTTTTACATCAAATTTTGCATGATAGTGCCGCCCCGGAAAAATGCGCCCACCCGCAAGACTATTCAAATAGGATGAAGTGTCACGGCGGGGAATGAAAACCCCTTCCCTGTTTTCCCCGTTTTCTAACCACTCAACAGCAATTCGATGAGCACCATTTTCTGATGAAATTCCAATAAAGTTTGGAAGCCCTTTTGGCCGAATGTGTTTAAGCCTGATTAAACAAATACCAACAATAGCTTTTCCTTTATAAATTTTTGGTCTGAAAGGTTGAGGAATAATTTTTTCAATTATCCCTGGGTCAACGCTGAAGTTTACTAAAACTCGTCTATCAATGAGTCCTTGTATAGTTGGAATTTTCATAATGGTCGGATTGACTTTGAATGCAATATTTTTTTATGCTAAAATATGTTTCGAAAAACTAACAATGGCAGACGTTTTTATTTTTCAGGAATAAGTCCAACACTGGCTAAAACACATTTCCAAATACCATTTTCTTTTATGAAAATATCGTGCGAAAAATAAGTGGCACTGAAAGGCACACCATTTGTAGTCCCTTTTTCTTTTGAATTACACAACACGATAATTGTATTTTTATATACCCGGAATTCAAAATCGAAAGGGTAGCAATATTCATACACCGAGCTGTCTTTCTTAAAGTTTTCAAGCGTTTGCAGTTTGTTGTTTCTGCCCCCGGTTCTGCCAAGATTAATAAAGTCTTCGGCTAAAACTTTACTAATTAAATGTATGTCATGGGTAACATAAGCATAATGCCAATCCACTTCGAGATTTTTTATTATAGTCGTATCTTTATTTAGATTTTGAGCATGCGAATTAGTTGTTGTAAAAAGAATGAGGAGTATAAATAAGCTACTTAGTTTTATTGTAAAAAAAAATTTCATTTTTACATTATATTTATAAACGAACTTCCATAAGATTAAAGTCAACATTGTATTTACGCTAATATACGCTACTTTTTTTTATAATACAATTTTGGTTATATGGTATTTGCAGGGATACTAAATCAGATTTCTATGCCCTTGCTGAAAACGACTCGAACAAGGGCATAGCTTCAACGTCCTGCCTCACTTGTAGTGATTCTTTTGTTGTTCGTTGGTACTTGTTAAGGCATAATTTTTTGGAAAAATTTATTTAGTCTGGCGGCAAGTTCATTTTCTTCATAAACGCATCATAACGAGAATCACTCTTCAGGTTTTTTAATAACGGATCTCCTTTAAAAAAAACGAGCCAACTATCTTTTTTGAGGTACGCTTTCTCCAGCCACATGAATGCCAGATCTTTTTCTCCACGGAAAGCATAAAGCTCCGCCAAAAGATAATTCCAGTCATTTTGATGTCTCTCGATAAAATCTTTCAGCGCAACTTCTGATTCTTTATTGCGTCCAAGAGCATGATAAACCAAGGCCAATCCAAAAACTTTGAACACTTCCAGGTTTTCCTCTTGCATTTCCTTTAATGCCATTTCGGGTTTCCCAAACAATAAATAGTTTCTGCCTAAATACATATGGGCACGTTGAAACTGTGGGTTCAGTTCAAGTGCTTTTTTAAAATACTTATTGGCTTCATCAATGCGGCCGGCATAAGTCAGTATGTTACCGAGATTCAAATGGCTGATTGGCTTAAGCGGATCAAGATCATTGCATTTTTTCATTGTCCAGATAGCTTCCTTCCACCGGCCTGTAGCAAAATAAAAGCTCCCGTTACTGTATATTATTTCAGAATTTTGAGGTTCCAGGCTGAGTGCTTTTTGATAGGCATTCTCTGCTCCCCCCCAGTCGAAATCATGATATAGTTTAACATCACCTAATTCAAGATATCCACTTGCATTATTGCTATCAATCGAAATTGCTTTCAAAGCTAACTGTCTTGCTTTTTCATAACCAGTGTTCTGATCTATATAATTTTGCCATGCTTGTCTTGAAAAAGCATTGGCTAGTTTTCCCAAAGCACGGGCATCGCTTGAGTCTATTGCCAATGCCTGCGAATAAAAATCAACTGCTTTAGCAACATTCCTTTTGTCCAGTTTATCATAAAAATAATTTCCCTGCAGTATAAGATTATAAGCTTCTGTATTGCCAGTGCCGGAAATTTTTACTGAAGGAACTACAAGGAGTTTAAGTTTCAACTGCTGTATAACAGCCTGTGCTATTTCATCCTGCAATTTAAAAATGTCTTCTAAGTCACGGTCATAAGTTTCACTCCACATTTGAGAGCCATCAGTGGCTTTTATTAACTGGGTTGTTACACGAATTGTATTTCCATCTTTGCGTACACTGCCTTCTATCAAATAGGATACACCTAATTGATGTGCGATACTACGCAGGTCCTCATTCTTTCCCTTGAATGAAAAAGAAGAAGTGCGACCAATTACTTTCAGTTCCGGAATTTTTGATAATAGGTTTAATAATTCTTCACTTAATCCATCTGAAAAATATTCCTGGTCTTTTCCAGCACTCATGTCCGCAAAGGGAAGAACAGCAATTGACTTTTCAATTTGTTGTTCAATTTTTGAAGTAATATTATCTTTAGTTTTTTGTTGAAAACTGCTATAAACAAAATACACAGATATGGCAATTAAAACTGGACCAAAAAAAAATAATACATGCTTTTTATACTTCCGGGTTTTGCTTTCAGTTGATTCAGATTTTTCGGCTATTGAAATAACCGGTTGGGGAGATTCCACACCTTCCACTTTTACCTGGTAAATGCGAACGGGTTCTTTTACATTTTTAAGTTGTTCTGTTTTTACATATTCTGTTTCGATATCAATTTTATTCGACACATTATTATGTACTGACTCTGAAACCCAGATACCACCAGGTGTGGCTAATGCCTGTATCCGTGAAGCGATATTTACTCCATCACCAAATACATCATCGTTTTCAAAAACTACTTCGCCCAAATGAATACCGATACGTAATTTAAAATCTTTTGCATCATTACAGGCTTGCTGAATTTTTATCGCTGCATTCACTGCATCAGAAACTGTATTGAAGCTTGCCATCACACCATCGCCAAGTTCTTTTATCCATCTTCCATTGAATTCTTTAATAATTGGTTTTTGGAGTCGCCGGTTTTTATTAAGTAATTCAAATGCTTTTTGTTCATCATTACCCATTAAAACCGTGTACCCAACGATGTCGGTAAACATAATAGCAGCGAGTTGGCGGGATTGAGACATTAAATTTGGTTATACTTTCTAATTTGTCAAAATCATTCATTTATGAATACAGTTGCAAATATCATGACGCGCAACTTTTGTATTTACGCTAATATACTTTACTTTTTTTATAACACAATTTAAGTTGCATGGAATATGAAGCAGTAACAAAATCAATTTGCTAAATTATGTTGGAAAAACTAACATGGGAAAACGTTTTTATTTTTCGGGAATAAGTCCAACACTGTCTAAGAATACGTGGCAATACCGGATGGATCATCATCTGCAGCGCCTGTCGTGATGCCGGGCCCAAGAATAGACAGGAATTTTTTAAATTTATTCCTATTAGCAACAGGCTATTTTTGAAGCTCTATGGATGATCGATTAGATGGTTAGTTTTTTATCAGAGAGAAAAATATAATTTGAAAATTTTAAACATGCCTGTTTTTCTGCGACGGTTATAATTTTCACTATTTCTTCTATGAAAAAATATTTTATAATATAAACGTATAATCCTCTTGTCGAAATATAATTTCATTACATTTTGCAACATTTTTATAAAGAAAAATATCGTCCCCTGTGAAAGACGATGCGTTTCTAATTATTCTTTACTTCCCGGGAGTATTTTCTTCCATAAAAAAATGACCAAAATAGAAAAATGAAACCCCATGCTCCAAGCATAAAGATATTAAACTGATCTGTTTCGCCTGATATAAAAAAGAAAATTACTGTTCCAATTAAGCCAATCAAACTTAATATGAAAAGAAGCAGTAACCTGATTTTAAGAGAAATTTGAATTTTCATAATAATCATTTAGGCTTTTAATTAATAAACTATTGCAAAGCGATTTCACACAATGTTTACGCTTTGGCGATGGGCTGGAAATTTATAACGTCAAACCCGGAACCAAAGCTGAATATTGCCAATCCTGCTTTTCTGCGTTCGTTTAGAAGTCATCACTTCTAAATAATAAAATTAGTCTGAAAATAATTGCTAAAACAATGACTATTGTTCCCATAAGTAAAATCCTACTTCCGCGCATTCTATCTTCATTCCTATAAACAAAAACTCTGTGTCCGTTTGGCAATGTTTTTTTACTGCTATATAAACTCCAGCCAATTATAATTCCTATCACAGCTCCAAAAAATACAAAAAAATAACCCGCAAAAATTAAAAGCTGACTTGCCTTTTCAGGAGTTGATAATTCATCAAATCTTTGCGTCTTTAAATTTTGAACTGTGTCGGGTTTTATTTCTTTTCCACGGTCTTTTAAAATCTTTTGAGCTAACTGGTAATCAAAGTTTCCCCATTCATCAGGTTTAGAAATTATTTCAGTTAATTCATTGTCTGAAAATTCAAATAGGTCATAATCTTTGTCAACAGTGTCATGCTGTTTTTTATAATAATCTTCAAGCGCTTTATTTGCTTTTATGAAATCATCAGGTTTAAGTTTAATTGCAATATCTGGTTCAAATGAATTGTTTGCAAAACTGGGTTCAAAAAACTTTCCTTGATTATCTTGAACAAAACATTCAATATCGTTTTGCTTTAGACGCTCGGCAATTTCATTTGCTAATTCTATGTCATTAAATTTTTGGAATGTTAAGTAAGTCTCTATCATAGCGGGTTGTATAAAATGACGAACAATATTTTTATATACGCTAAAATAGGCTACTTCTTTAATTCAACAATTTTTTTACACCTTGTCTTTTAGTATTAATGAAAAAATCGTAGTTCGAAAATTATACGCAATTACAATGCAGTCTTCTTTACTTCCCGAAAGTATTTTCTTCCATAAAAAAGTGACCAAAATAGAAATAGGAAAACTCCTAATCCACGCATAAAGATTTTAAAATTATCTGTTTCGCCTGATATTATAAAGAGAATTACTGTTCCAATTAAGCCAATCAAGCTTAATATGAAAAGAATAAGTAACCTGGTTTTAAGAGAAATTTTAATTTTCATATTAATCAATTATACTTTAATATAGTAAACTGTTAGAAAGCGATTTCACCCAATGTTTTGGCGCTTGGCGAAGAAGCGGATTTCGAAGCAATAAAGTATCTGCCAGAACTGAACTTGATACGAAGCACAAAGCTTTATTTAAGCATTGAACCCGCTTTTTTTCCAAACGCCTTTTGGCAGAAGCTGTTGTTAGTGATGGTTGTTGACAAGAGTCATAGAGTTAACCCTGTAGTTTGTATTTGTCAATGATAGCCTGTCGTTGATTGTGAAACCATGTTACACCAAACTTTTTATCAAGTGCAGCTATTCTGTTTGCAATTGACGGTGTTGTTGGAGTAAGATTATTCTTTATCATGTTGGGAATGATTTTATGAAATAATTCCTCCAAATAATCTTCAAAGTTTTGATTGAAAAAACAATCTATAAACCTCAATGGCTTATCAGAAGCATTCCAGAATGAATGAATTATACGTCTTGGTCTAAAGTTCCAACCACCGGCTTCTACTTCATATATCTTTTCACCAATCAATACTGTTGCTGTGCCTTCCAATACGTACATAAGTTCATCTAAATTTTCGTGCAAATGCGGAGACGGTCCCATTTGTTTAGGTGCAAAAGCAACTTCAACATTTGAAAATTGTTTATCAGTTTGGTCAGCGTGTATAATAGTACGAATATCAGAATTACCAACTCCAGCTAGAAGGGCTTCATGAGGTGGGATATAAAAGGGTTGTAACATTTCTCCATTATTTTTGTTTTGAGCAGAAGTAAAAGCCGAAAAATTTAAAACCGAAAGACCTACCGCAGTTGTAGAAAGGAAGTTTCGACGTTTCATATAAAATCTTTTGAAGTTGCTAAATAGTTTGCATGCAAATTTACTTATACCTATCAAAGATATAGTGGTAAAAAAGTGACATTTTAAGTCAGATATGAAAATCCGAAGCAGCGTTCAGGAGCAATTAATTCTAATTCGTATAAAGAGTAAGGTGTGAGATTAGAAAACTCTTTGAAATCTTTTACCATGTGCTGATAGTCGTAATAATTACATGAAACAGCAATAAATAACCAGTCATATTCCGGATGGAGGTTTTTCATTCGATAAGCTTTATCGAAACGAATGATACGTGCAAAGGTTTTAGCACTTATTCCTATTCTTTCTTCAAATTTCCTAATAAACTGCCTGACACTTAAACAAGATTGATTTGCAAGCCAATCAATCGAGACATGATTTTCATTACCGAATAGTAAATCTGATGCTTCATCGATAGGTTGAAAATCAATTTTTATTTTTTTTATCTGGCTTTCAATAAAACTTTCGATTATTGTTATCATTTCTGGTAACTCGTCTAAACCTTTTAAACGATTACAAACTGAACATACTTCGTTACCCCAAATGTCTTCTGCATTTATAAATGTATTGGTAAGCTCCTTCAAAGGAAATCTTAGCAACTGATATAAAACAGCAGTTCTTAATACGATTTTTATAGCCAGGAAATCGTTTCCTCCATAACTGTAAACAGGAGTTGTGTGCATTCCATTAATAATACATTGCGGGTAAGAATGTATCGTTTCAATATCTGTATATTTAAATTTCTGGGTGTCTTTAATATAAAAGGTAATGCAATGTTCTGGTCTGGGATAATGGTGTTTTATAGGTGGAATTATATTTTTATCAAATACAAAACGAAACACCTGATACATGCGAACATGCTTTTGCAATGTGGCATTTGGCAATATGTCTTTAACCAGTACCGGTATCATTTTACGTTAATAAAAGCTTCTAAAATTTTGAGACGTCAATTTACGGTTTATGCCAACACGTAAATTTATGTTATAAGACGTTATTCCACAAAAAATTTCGTATCTGAAATTCAAGTATTTATTGTTATTCATTTTTAATTGTTATTAGTACAATCCAATCTCTAATTATTTATAATATGTTGCATGAATTTTCCTGAAAAAATAGGTAGTTAATGTTCTGTTTCATATCTATTGATGGAACGATGCACGGTATTCAAAATTGAATTTGTATAAAAATATTTTCCTCATTCAATGAACGCACTTTAAATCCGGCAGATGATGATTCACAATAAAATACTTATCTTCCAAAAAGTTTATCAATATCGCCTTTGGATAAATTGATATAGCCTTCTTTGGTGCTCAACTTTACTCCTTTACCCGTTACCAGCAGGTAATGCTGCAGGTAAACCATCTGATCGCCCAGCCTGAATGATTGTGTATAGTTCTTGTTCTTGCGGTTTTCATCCAGGAAAAACGATTTTAAAAGTTGATAGAATTTTTCAACAGTATTCTCAACTCCATTAAATTTTATGCTGAAAAATTGCGATTCTGCATTTTCTCCCCGTTTGGTAAAATCTTTCATGAACAGGAGATAGATTGTATCACGCCCTGATACATTGTATTCCATCGAAGCGATTGTACTTCCCAATGATTTCAGTTTGCCAACAGGTTTCCAATCAGCTTTTTCAGCCATTGTTATCTGTGCATCTGCAATGTGAAAACTGATTAGATATAAAAAGCAAAGCAATATTTTTTTCATAAGCAATGATCTTTGGCTATGATAAAAGTAATTGAAATTATGCACAATTGTTATTGTCCTAGCGCTGAAGTTCAAAATAATTTTGCCGGGCTTTGTTGAAAAAATTCAACAAAAAATTTATGAGCGTATTACTGTTTATTTTAAAATGTATACTTATTTTTATAAAAGTTGAACTTAAATATATAAAGCTTAAAAATTTATTCAAAAATCCTTTTTTTAAATAAAACTTTCATGGTATCAAAATCCTGCTTTGGATCCTGGCAGATATAAATATATTGATATAATTCTTCATCATTGTTTGAATAAGGATTATAAATAGTTCGAACCCTGGTGACTTTGCCAAAATATGATTGAAAGAAATCGCCCACGCGATAGCTTAATGCAATAATCGTTTGCGGCATTGGACCGCTTGGAGTCCAACTGTAAAAACTGCCGTGAAAAGAAAATGATCCAGGTAAATTGTACTGGTCACGGAATAAATCCACAGCACCAGCCTGTCCATAATGTTTTCCCCAGATCAAACAATTTTTTTGTTCCTCCTGCGGTAAACTGTCGTACACGGATTTCAAATCCTGCATCGTGGTTTTCCATTTTTCTGTAGAATAATATTCATCATATTTTACACCGTATTTTCCACCTTCAATTTGAATCTTTTCAAATGGATAAATTTTTTCCAGGTAACGATTGAAAGTGTACACCGGCATTCCGAATGGAATGAGTATACTTCCAATAATCATCAAAATAGTAATCGGGTATATCGCCCATTTTTTTTTCTTTAAAAGTATTTGTTCTAAAAAAATTGCACCAAAGGGTAGGACAGTCAGTGCGAGCGGGAAGTAATAATAGGACTTTCCATTTTGAAATAATAAAAAGCAAAATGATAATGCAATAGACAGCGACAGCAGGTTAATCAACTTTTTATTCCGTGCTATAATCATATAATAAATTCCCGGGAGAAATAAGAGTAACGCCACTATTGGATTAATATCCATGAGTATTCCCGATGTATTTGACAGCCTGCTTATTTCATCTAATTGTGTTTGATAAAGACGGTCAAACATCTGCAATACGGGGAAATCATTCGCAACCTGCCATAAAAAGTTGGGCAACATGCAAACAAGCGCGACTAAAATATTCCACCAAAATTTATTTTTGATCAAGGCATTTCTTGTGCTGCTAAAAAATAATAAAGCACTCAATCCGAAGATGAAAAATGTAGCATCATATTTTGACATAAGACCTAAGATGCAGGAAAATGTTAGTAGCCAGAGCGACTTTTTATCCATCAACTTTATGAACCTCGTCAAATAATAAAAACTTAAAACCCAAAAGAACTGGCTAAAAACAACAGGCTGAAAAAGTTGCTGGGATCTGTCAAAACCCGGGGCTATTATGATCGCCAGGAGCACGATGAAAACAGCTTTATTTTTTCCACCTAATTCAAGCGTTGTTTTTGCTGTAAAAATGATGATACCAATGCTCGCTAAATGTGAAAAAATGTGATACACGAAAACAGAATGGGAATGAAATAAATTTTGGATATATGCGAAGACAGCGATTAGCGGCGGAAATTCCATATAACCGAATGCAAGGTGATTGCCGGTTTGGATATGCAACAATTCATCTCCCTGGAAACCGGAATGCGCGTCAACTATAAGATGCAGGGAGAGTTTGATAATACAAAAGATGAGAATTATAATTTTTGTTTGCCTGTTCATTTTAGTCAGTAGTTTAAGTCTTATATATATTTCGGTCGGTGAAGACACCGTCCGATAGTATCAATCGTTGTGGACACCGACCGATAGTTAATTTTGTAAATGTATATATTCAATACTTCGCTACAGGGCAATTGCGATGATATGGCAATATTGAATTACCAGCGGGAAAAAGAACGGATGGGTGAAATGAGGATTTGGTTTGAAATACTAAAAATAACAGTAGTTTAAAAAGGAATTTATATGGAATTAAAGAATCAAAATGTGTAAAAATGAAATTTCTTTGATAACTTCAAAATTCCTTTGCATTCAAATAGAAAAATACAAATACTTGCGCTGAATTTTACTCCCTTTCATTTTATTTCTTGTATCTATTGCCACCCTGGCACAACATCCTCTCAATAAATTTATTCTACTAGACTCATTTTCTTTTTTTTCGGCTGATGATTTATTGTTCTGTTCATAAACTACATCTTCAGTTTGTCTTCAGAATAGGCGTATAGGTTTGTAAAATTCATTTTAAAAGATAACGATGCAAAGTGCACAAAAACTTGACCTTGGTAGAAACCAGCTTACTTCGAATAAAGAATTAATTAATAGAGTTGCTCGTTTAGGCGTGTTATTTTGGGTTATAAAAATATTATCAACAACCGTTGGTGAAACTGCTGCAGATTACTTTTCAGACAATTTAAACCTGGGCTTAACCTTAACTGCCATCATAATGGGTGTTATTACGATTGGCGTTACCATTTGGAATTTTAAGCAAAAAAAATACTATCCGCCTTCCTATTGGTTATTAATTGTAATGATGAGTATTGAAGGGACATTAATAACCGATCTTTTAGTTGAAAAATTAAATGTTTCAATACTTATATTAGATGTTGTTTTCGCAGTAGCCATGGGATTATTATTTTATTTTTGGTATAAAAAAGAACACACACTTTCTATCCATTCAATAAATAATGATGATAGGGAAAGATTTTATTGGTGGATTGTATTAACAACATTTGCTTTAGGAACAGGCGTTGGAGACTCTGTATCTGAACATTTTAATTTTGGTTATTTAAACTCCTTAATTCTATTTGGTTCCATTTTTATATTAGCGGGTGTCTTAGCCTACTATAAAGTCATAGGTGGAGTTTTAGCATTTTGGATCGCATTTATTGTTACACGGCCAATAGGTGCGTCTTTAGGAGATTTGCTTATACAAGAACCAAAAGATGGTGGATTGGGAATTTCACTTATGATCATAAACATTGTATTTTTTATTATCATAATAGCTTGCGTAGTCTATTTAACGATGACGCAGGTGAATAGCAGCAACAAAACAGAAATAGTTGAAACTTAATGCTCAACCTGTTTCACTTTTATTAACTTGCCAATTAAAATAAACATCCCTTGTAAAGCATTTGCAATGCGAGGTAATTTCTTTAATGCTGCAAAAGAATAAAATGTAAAATATTCAAGTTGTGATTTTTCGTTTCTTTTGTTGCAAGCTTTTTATCAAAACAAACAAGTGCAGAAATTATTTATTTTCGGGGAATAGAAACAAATTCCATTAAATACTTTTTACAATAACTGTAAATAATGCATGAACTTTTACAAATCACTTTTAAAAATTTATTGGATCCTGTATTTTATATTCAACATGGTGGAATATGGATTGTGCTATTTATAATTTTTGCTGAAACGGGATTAATGATTGGTTTCTTTTTACCCGGCGACAGTTTGTTATTTGTGTCGGGCATTTACAGCAGTATGCTCGCGAAAACCCTTATTCCGGCTGGCTTGGGAAGCGATTTTTTAGAAGTGATGGTTTTGTTTGTATTGATTTCTATTGCAGGTATAATAGGAAATGAATTAGGTTATTGGTTTGGTTTTAAAACAGGACCTATACTTTTTAAAAGAAAAGATACCTGGCTGTTTAAGAAAAAACATCTTTACCAGGCAAAAGAATTTTATGATAAACATGGAGGCGTTGCCATAGTGATTGCAAGATTTCTTCCTATGTTACGAACTTTTGCACCTGTTGTCGCAGGCATTGTAAAAATGGAAAAAAAGAAATTTCTCCGGTATAATATTATGGGTAGTGCAGCCTGGGTTTTTACGGTATTAATGGCTGGCCATTATCTCGAAAAATTATTCCTGAATAGCTTCAAATTTGATCTCAGGCAGCATTTATTTGTAATAGTAATTTTTATAGTAATCATAACCACCGGCCCCGTTTTGTATAAAATTCTTTCCAAAAAAAAATGACATAGAATTCAAAAAAAATTGTACCATGAAACTTACCCTTCACTTAAAATCAATCTTCGATGAAGTCTAAACAGCGCTTTTAACTTTTTTTAAATGCAAATAAATTTAAACTTCAAAATTTCCTCAAATTCAGGTTATAAGTTTGCTCTTCAAACAAAATAAATTACAATTAAAACAATTTAAAATGATGAAAAAAATTTTTGGTTTAACGATGGTGTTGTTCGCAATAAGCAGTGCCACATTCGCACAGGAAAATGAAGGCAACAGTAAAAAGATTACCGTTCCGGCTGTAGTTAAAGATGCATGTATGAAAAAATATCCGGATTCAAAAACGCATCATGTTACCTGGGAAAAAGAGAATGGAAATTACGAGGCCAACTGGGGTGGAAAAGATGGTGAAGCAAATTCTGTTACCTATACTCCCTCTGGTGTATTCGTAGAAATTGTACAGGAAATGGAAATGAAAGATTTACCCACAGCGATTCAATCTTACGTGAAAGCACATTATAAAAACGCAAAGTTTGGTGATGTTGGCAAAGTTTTAGATGCGCAGGGAAAAACTTCATACGAATTGGAGATCAACAGGAAGGATGTGATTTTCGATGATAAAGGAAACTTTGTAAAAGAAGAAAAATAACTTCATTTAAGATTGCAATAAAAGCCGTCCTGTATAATCGGGATGGCTTTTTTATATTTTAGCATGTAGAAAATTAACCCACTCTTTTAAATGTCAGCGTTTGGCTAATCCACTTAAAAATCCAGTAGCCTTTTACTTTCAATAATCCTTCATCGTTTATCCAGACAACTGAATACCATTCCTTTCCATGTTTCGCATCATAAATAATTCCATCCTGCCATTCATTTGCATGAGCATTATATTTTAAGTTGCTTAAAACTTCCATGCCCAGCCATTTGCGCGAGCGAAGCGCCGGGTTGGGATTTTTCTCATCAGTCCGCGTATTCATTGGCCTCGTGGTATCTTCAATTTTAAACCAGATTATTTTTGCCATGAAACTATTATCCTTTTTATACACTTCTACTTCGAGGTTATTTTCAACTGTCATCCATTTGCCAATTATTGCATCCGCATTTTGGTTGGAGTGCGTGACTGTACTGGCGGAATTGATGAATTGATTTGAAACATCGTGGTTGGTCAAAAAAGAATTACTAAT
>JBBSQL010000005.1:0-147496 GCA_038257845.1 Chitinophagales bacterium | reverse complement strand
TCGGGGAAAAGATAAAGTCGCTATTGAGTTTGGTTTATTAGCCCTGGCACAAAAGCTCAATGGAAATTTTTTCCCCTGGTCTTAATTTTCAATTAGAGGGTTCATAAAAATGAAAAAGAGACTGAATCAAATTTTATTTTGAGACAGCCTCCTTCGTTGTATTCCTGAATATATTTTTATCCGACTGCCACCCTGATAAATGCAGTAACACTAGCTTTCGCATCAATGCCCTGCAAATATTCACGCACCGTTTTTCCATTATCTTTTACAAATGGCTGCGCCATTAAAGTTTGTTCTTTAAAGAAAGCGTTTAATTTTCCTTCTGCAATTTTAGCAATCATTTCTTCCGGCTTGCCTTTCATTTTAGGATCTTCTTTCATTTGATCAATTACGATGTTCCTTTCCCTTTCTACCATTTCTTTAGAAACAGATTCAGGATCCACTGCAACAGGATTCATTGCTGCAATTTGCATCGCCAGATCTTTTCCTGCATCCGGTAAATTTTCTGTAAGTCCCACTAAAACACCCATGCGGTTTGCACCATGTATATAAGATGCAACAAATGGTGCATCGAGTCTTTCAAAACGGCTGATACCAATTTTTTCTCCGATTGAAGCAAGTTTATCATTGATAAGGTCAGTCACTTTCGAGCCATTTACATCTTGTTCCATCAACGCATCAGCGGACTGAACATTATTGGCAATAGCAGCATCAGCAATACTTTGGGCAAATGCAACAAAGTCTGCATTCTTTGAAACGAAATCTGTTTCACAACTAATACAAACAATAATACCTGATTTATTATCCGGGAAAGTTTGTGCAATTACTACACCTTCTTTTGCTTCACGGTCACTGCGTTTCGCAGCTACTTTTTGTCCTTGTTTGCGAAGCCAGTCAATAGCTGCTTCAAAGTCGCCGTTTGTTTCAGTTAATGCATTGCGGCAATCCATCATTCCTGCGCCGGTTGCCTGGCGTAATTTATTGATCTCTGATGCGGTGATCTGTGTTTGTGTTGACATAATTTTTTTAATATTATAATTGAAAAATAGCGTTTATCGAATGTATCAATATGGCCGTTTCATGAATGTGCATCATTCATAAGGCAAGGATTGAAAAATTAAATTTGAAAAGCGAATTATCTTTTTCCTCCGCCAGGACCTGTAGATCCTTGTGGCCTGCGGCTCGCGCCACCAGGGATTCTCCGCTTTGGCTGACCAGAACCGGGTGCGGCATTGCTGCTGCGGGAACGGCCTCCGCGTGAAGATTCAGATTCTGCTTCTGCCATCAGGCGTTCTGCTTTCTTTTCTGCTTCATTGTCCACTTCTTCTACTTCTTCATCTTTTGCTGCCAGGCGTTCTTCCAAACCTTCTGCAATAGCTGCCGTGATATAGCTGCAAATGATTGCTATACTTTTTGTAGCATCATCATTCGCAGGAATTGCATAATCAACTTTATTGGGATCACTATTCGTATCAACCATTCCGAAAGTAGTAATGCCGAGGCGTTTCGCTTCTGCAAGTGCAATATGTTCATGGCCAATATCAACCATAAATATTGCTGCGGGAAGGCGCCCTAATTGAGCAATACCTCCCAATACTTTTTCCATCTTTTCACGATCGCGGCTCAGCGTGAGGCGTTCTTTTTTTGTAAGACTTTCAGCGCTGCCGTCAGCGAGCATTTTTTCAATGCTTTGCATTTTCTTTACGCTTTTGCGTACGGTATTAAAATTGGTAAGCATACCACCCAGCCAGCGTTCTGTGGCATAAGGCATATTTACTTTTTTGGCGCAATCGCTTACGATTTCTTTTGCCTGTTTTTTAGTGGCCACAAACATGATCTTCTTGCCATTCTTTGCGATTTGCTTTAATGCAGCCGCAGTTTCCTGGAGATGATCAACAGTTTTATTCAGATCAATGATATGAATACCTTTTTTTTCTGCGAAAATATAAGGCAGCATTTTAGGGTTCCACTTCTTTTTCAGGTGTCCAAAATGCACGCCTGCTTCCAATAATTGCTGTTGTAGTGAAGTGTTATTATCCATAGTATGTTCTTTCTTTTTGAAAAAATATTTTTAATAATGTTGCTGTAAAAATTAACGCTTTGAAAACTGGAAGCTCTTACGTGCTTTTTTGTGGCCAAATTTCTTGCGTTCTACACCACGCGGATCGCGCGTGAGGTGGCCGGCTTCTTTTAATGCAGGCCTGAGTTCCGGGTTTATTTCGAGTAAAACCCTTGCTATACCAAGCTTTGCAGCTTCAGCCTGCCCTTTCACACCACCGCCCTTTGCATTGATTTTTATATCATATTTATCCATTGATTCAGCAATCTGCAGTGGCGCTATTACCTGGTTTTGCAAATAGGCAAGCGGAAAATATTTTTTATAATCTTTTCCATTCACGGTAATTTTCCCATCACCTTTATTAATGAAAATACGTGTAACGGCTTCTTTACGACGGCCCAATGCATTTTTTTGTTTTTCCATATAGTTTATTTTGAACTAAGCTGCTGCCTGGTAGTTTTAAAATTTAATTCTTTTGGTTGTTGCGCACTATGCGGATGCTGATCACTTGCATACACAAATAATTTTTTGTACATCCTGCGGCCAAGGCGGTTTTTTGGTAGCATACCTTTTATGGCGCGCTCCACAATAACTTCGGGGCGACGTTTCAGCAAATTCTTCGCTGTTTCCTTTTTTTGTCCACCGGGATAACCTGAATAGTCGAGGTATATTTTTTCTTCCAGTTTATTACCGGTAAAAACCACTTTATCCGCGTTTGTTACAATTACATAATCGCCGCAATCTGCATGTGGCGTATAGTAGGCTTTATTTTTTCCGCGCAAAATGGCGGCGATCTGTGCACACATGCGGCCTACGGTTTGATTGGTGCCATCCACAACGTACCAGTCACGCTGTATGGTAGCCTCGTTCGCATGTTTTGTAGTGAAATGAAGTTTACTCATAATATTATTTCTTTTTAAAATCCATCGCCATCCCGATGAGTTTTTTATTAATGGGATGCGAAGGTGCAGGCTTTATTTTTACCGGCAAAGCAAAAAAGGGATTTTTTTTAGAGCAGGTTTGTAAATGATTGATTTTCAGTAAAAATATTGTATAAAAATAGATAAGAGATGCAAATTTCGTTCATAATAGTTTTAAAATGTTCCGGAAGAATAACTCGTACGTAATAGAATTGTGTTATTGGATTTTTACTTCCGGGGGAACGCTTCGTGCTAAAATAATTTTCAAAAATGTCAATATTTCTCTGTATTTTCTAATTAAAAATATTCATTTATTATATCTTATATAATTTATTAAAAAGTTATTCCGGAGGATTTTAAATAGTCGGTTATTCTAACAATTTACTTCGATGTGCTAAAGTAAAGCTTTTATAAAAACGAACCTGCATTTGTTAACTTTTAAGTTATCTTTTTATGGTGAAAACAGAAAGGCAAATTATTTTTTATGGGCAATATTTCCAGGATTTTTTTATAAAACAAACCTTGAAGTGCCGTGAAAAAATTGGTTATGTTTTTCGCATTATTAAAACAGTAGATAAAGTCCCTGAAAAATTTTTGAAACATTTAGAGGGAACTGATGTGCTATATGAAGTAAGGGTTGAAGTAAGTAATAATACATATCGCATATTTTGCTTTTTCGATAAAGAAAATCTTGTTGTATTATTAAATGCATTTCAAAAAAAAATCTCAAAAACACCAAAACAGGAAATTAAAATTGCATAAGACTTAAAAAAGAATATTTCAGGTTAAAAAAATTATTGAAAATGAAAAAAAACAAAGTAATTAAAAAAACAAAATCTTTTGAAGAACTTTTAGATATTCAGTATGGAAAAATTGGAACCAAAAAAAGAGATGAGTTTGAAAAAACGGCTCAATATTTTGTGATCAGTGAAACGCTCAAAGACGCAAGACGCGCTGCAAACCTTACACAGGAGCAACTTGCGCAAAAAGTAGGAACAAAAAAAAGTTATATATCACGGCTTGAAAATGGTAAATGCGATATACAATTATCAACACTGTACCGGATTTTTGAAGAGGGGCTTAACAGGAAAATCAGTTTACTGATAGCATAAAAAAATTACGATTTATTACCTTACTCAAACTTCTCTTTCCATATTACCTTCAACTCATCCATATATTTTCGGTCATTGCTTAGCCGAGGCACTTTATGCTGGCCACCCATTTTGCCTTTTGCATGCAGCCATTCATTAAACAAACCTTTTGGCGCAGGATGCACCATCGGCATTTTCATGGCGATATTTTTATAGCGCTTGGCTTCATAATCACTGTTCAATGATTTTAGTGATGAATCAAGTGCTGTAATAAATTTTTTCAAATCATCCGGTTCTTTCTCAAATTCTATAATCCATTCATGTGCACCATTCGTAGTTTCTGTAAAATAGACCGGCGCTGCTGTATAATCTTTTACAACTGCGCCGGTTTTCGCCGCTGCTTTACTGATTGCCTGGTCACTGTTGTCCACGATTAACTCTTCGCCAAATGCATTGATGAAATGTTTTAAACGCCCTGTTACTTTTATTTTAAATGGATACAATGAAGTAAAAGCAATTGTATCACCAATAAGATATCGCCATAGCCCGCCATTGGTAGAGATTACGGGTGCATAATTTTTGTCAAGTTCAACTGCTCTTAAACCAATCGTTCTGGGATTAGATTTTCCATATTCCTCCACCGGCATAAATTCATAAAAAATTCCATGTTGTAAGAATAACAGCATATCATCCGAAATGCCATTTTGCGCAGCGAAAAAACCTTCACTTGCATTATACATATTCAGGTAATTAATTTTTCCGCCAATCAATTTTTCAAATTGTTTTTTATACGGAGTAAATGAAATGCCGCCATGCAAATACATTTCAAGTCTGGGCCAAACTTCATGCAGGGTTGATTTTCCTGTAATCTCTAAAATTCTTTTTATCAATACAAGTGTCCATGTAGGTACGCCACTCAGTGATGTTACATCTTCCTGGATGGTACTTTGTGCAAGTTGTTCTATTTTACTTTCCCATTCATCCATCAATGCAATAGACAATTCCGGTGTGCGCAACCAGTTGCTCCAGAAGGGTGTGTTTTGTAAAAGCACTGCACTGAGATCACCATAAAAAATATCTTCATTCAGTGTATTGATCTGGTGGCTGCCACCAATCACCAAACCTTTGCCGGTGAGCAAATCACTTTCCGGGTATCGGTTGTAATATAGTGTGAGCACATCTTTCGCGCCCTGGTAATGGCAATTGCGCAGGCTTTCATCCGTGATGGGAATGAACTTACTTTTTTCACTGGTGGTACCGCTGCTTTTTGCAAACCAGTAAACAGGTGTGTTCCATAAAAGATATTGTTCGCCCCGCATCAGCCTTTCAATATAGGGTTTGATATCTTCATATTCGTGGATTGGAACTGCCTGTTTAAATTTGCTAATTGTAAATAATTGATCAAAGGAATATTTTCTTCCTATCTCAGAATTTTGTGCATGGGTGACCAGGTCTTGCAATACATCCCTTTGTGATTGTATGGGATTATTCATCCAGGTTTCAATGGTTGCATAGCGCATGCGCGCGAGCATTGATATGGTTGGGGATAAAATTTTCATTGCCTTCTTCGCAAATAAATTTTAAATATAATATTGATATATCCCAATGAATGATCTTTTGCTTTGGTTAAATGTAGATAAAAAAATGAAACTCCTGCTATTTTTCTTCTGCTTGAATAGATGCCTGTGCAGGATGCATTTCGCGGCCCATTTCCAGTATCCAGTCTTTCCGTTTCAATTCAAAATTAGTTCCGAGATATAAACGTCGCACTTGTTCATCTTCGGCGAGTTCCTCGGCGGTACCGTTTTTAAATATTTTTCCTTCGATGAGTAAATATGCATGATCACATATTGATAAAGTTTCATTTACATTATGATCTGTGATGAGTATGCCGATATTTTTATATTTCAATTTGGCTACAACCATTTGAATATCTTCAACTGCAATTGGATCTACACCGGCAAAGGGTTCATCGAGTAAAATAAATTTTGGGTCAATCGCTAATGCCCGCGCTATTTCTGTGCGGCGGCGTTCTCCACCACTTAAACTGTCTCCATTATTTTTCCGCACATGATGCAGGTTGAACTCTTCAATCAACTGTTCGAGTTTTTCTTTGCGTTCCGCAGATTTTAATTTCGTCATTTCCAAAACCGCCATCAGGTTGTCTTCCACAGACAATTTTCTAAATACACTTGCCTCCTGTGGCAGGTAACCGATACCGAGTTGAGCCCTTTTATACATCGGCATTTTTGTGATGTCTTCTTCATCTAAAAATGTGCGGCCTTCATCCGGTTTAATCAAACCCACCACCATATAAAACGTGGTTGTTTTGCCGGCGCCATTTGGGCCAAGCAAACCCACAATTTCGCCCTGCTTCACTTCGATGGAAACATGATCCACCACTTTGCGGTTGCTATAAGATTTCACTAAATTCTCCGTGCGTATCGTTCGGTTCAATTGAAAATGGTTTTAGCAAAAATAAGTAAGAAGGGTTGAAACATCATTCAATTAACAACTAAACTATTTTTTGAATTATAACTTCCTTTAATTTGCTTTGCATCAAAATGTACATTTAATACGGTACTTATAGTTACATGAAGATTACAGAACATATCGCACAGGCAAATAAAACCCTGGTCTCTTTCGAGATTTTACCTCCCTTAAAAGGCAAGAGCATTGGTTCTATTTATGAGCACCTCGATATACTCATGGAGTTTAAACCATCCTGGATAAATGTTACCTATCATCGCAGCGAAACGGCGTATAAGAAAAAATCAGATGGCAGTTTTGAGAAAATTGAAATCCGCAAAAGGCCAGGCACAGTGGGCATTTGCGCAGCTATCATGAACCATTATAAAATTGATGCCGTGCCGCATATTATTTGTGGTGGCTTTGCCATGCGCGAAACCGAAGACGCATTGATTGACCTCAATTTTCTCGATATAGACAATGTGCTGATCATTCGTGGTGATGCAGCAAAGAATGAATCTTTTTTTGATCCCGAACCCGGCGGCCATGTGTATGCCATTGATCTTTTAAAACAGGTTGCCAATTTGAATCACGGCATTTATTTAGACGATGATATCCGCAATGGGGGTAAAACAAATTTTTGCATAGGTGTGGCTGGTTACCCGGAAAAGCATTTCGAAGCGCCGAATAAGGACATTGATTTAAAAAGGCTGAAAGAAAAAGTGGATGCCGGTGCGGAATATATCATGACACAAATGTTTTTTGATAATCAAAAATATTTTGACTTCGTGGATGCTTGTCGCAAGAATGGAATCAATGTGCCCATTATTCCGGGACTAAAACCCATCAGCAGTAAAAAACAATTATCATTTCTCCCGCGCATTTTTCATGTGGACATTCCCAATGATCTTTCAGAAGCGATTCTTAAATGCAAAACCGATGAAGACTGCGAGATCGCCGGTACTGAATGGCTTATTGAACAAAGCAAAGAGCTTATCAAATTCGGCGCACCGGTTTTACATTATTATACACTGGGTAAACCAGCGATCATCAGGAATGTAGTGAAGGAGATATTGTAAAAAATATTTCTACTCTATAAAACTAATCACCCCAGTTTTAATATCATACATTGCACCAACGATTTTAATGGTTCCATTATGCAGCATATCATTTAAAATAGGACTGTCTTGTTTGATCACTTCAATCGTATGTAGTACATTATTTTTCGCAACAAGATCTGTGTATGCATCATTCTTGGAAGATTTATCATATTGGAAATTTTGTGATAAAGCAATGGCGGGTTGTATGTTAGAAAGTAGTGCGGTAATGTTACCCAATTTTACCTGGTCAATGGCCGACTTTATAGCGCCGCATGAACTATGTCCCAAAATCACAATTACTTTTGAACCCATCACTTTGCAGGCAAATTCCAGGCTGCCGAGTAAATCTGTATTCACAAAATTTCCCGCCACTCTTCCAACAAACATATCACCAATGCCGGCATCAAAAACCTGCTCTACGGGAATGCGGCTATCAATACAGGAAATAATAGCGGCTTCCGGGTATTGCCCCGCAAATGCAGCCTGCGCCTGCATTACAAGATTTCTTTTCAGCATATCATTTTTTACAAAACGGCTATTACCATCTTTTAAATTTTGCAACACCTGGTCTGGCGTGAGTGCCTGTTGTTGCGCCGCTGTATAAACAGTTTGAATGGTTTTACTACTGCTGCATGCAGTCATGAATAAAATTGCTGAGAGCGCTAAAAACATTTTCAATTGTTTCATTGTTCGAATTTTTGATTTTTTAAAAAGAGAAGAAAAAAAACTTGTCAAAGATATATAATCACATAAATGTTTTTACAAATTCTGTAACGCCATTCATGATAATTTGTCCGCCAATACATAGCAACACAAAAGAAAGAATCTTCATGATCACGCGCCTGGCTTGTTCCGATGCTTTACTCACAAAAAAATCTGCCGAACTGAAACAGACATAAATACTCAGCATTATTAAAACAATGGCAATGGCTGATGCGACATAATGCATGATGTATTCATGCGCTTTACCGCCCAGTCCTTCCGCACTGATGGTGAGGGCTACCGCAATACTACCCGGCCCAACTGTAAAAGGAAAAGTATACGGATAAAAAACTTTGTTCGTGTGATCTTCTTCATTGATCTGGTCACTCAGGTATTTTTTCTTGTCACTTTCATTTACCGAATCATCCTGCTGCAATGAACGCCAGCCCATCGTGAGGATCATGGTGCCGCCACACATTTGCACGATGGGAATGGTGATGCCAAAAAGTTTCATGATAAAAATTCCGACCACCACAGTAAACATCAGGATGATACCCGAATTGAATGCAATTTTCCTGGCCATTTGCTTGCGCAAAGCATTTGGTGTATTAGGCGTAAGACCAAGAAATAAAACGCCGGAACCGATTGGATTTACCACATGGAATAACGCCATAAATGTAGATGGAATGATCAGGAGAAAAGTTTGCAGCAGTGGTGGTAAATTTTCAAACATACATTACCGGTATCATTGGAATGGCAAAATAACAATAAAAAAACCGAATGTTTATACTTTACTAAAGTACATTACATACTTTATATTTTCAAAGCAAAAATCTTTTTTGCTTTACTTTCCGTTTTTAATAATAAAAATTTCAAATGAAACTACTGGCAAGCGCCTTTTTTATATTCATCGTTTTACAAGTTTCCGCTCAGCAAATTACAGGTAAAATTACCGGGCCGGATGGCAAGCCATTGCCATTTGCTTCCATTACTTTAAAAAATTCTGGCAAAGGTGTTACTGCCAATGAAGATGGAAAATATGCCATGCCACTCACTCCTGGCGACTATACGATCATTGCGCAATATGTGGGTTATGCACGCGTAGAAAAAAATGTAGTTGTCAAAAATCAATCACAAATAATAGATTTTAATTTATCACCATTATCAAATGATTTATCGAATGTGATCATTTCTACAAATGAAGAAGACCCGGCTTATGAAATCATCCGGCATGCGATTGCTAAAAGAAAAGATTATCAAAATCCGCTGGATTCTTTCACTGTCGAAGCTTATATCAAAACCTGGATGAAAAGCAGGAAACTTCCAACAAGTATTATGGGACAAAAAATGGATGAAAATACGCGCCGCGAAATGGGCGTTGACTCAATCGGAAAAGGCATGATCTTTTTGTCTGAATCTGTTACCCGCATTGCGTTTCGCAAACCTAATGACCAGAAACTGGAAGTGATCTCCGGCAGGGAAAGCGGTTCAAATGGATATGGTTTTAATTTTCCTGTATTCATCAATTTTTATGATAATAATGTAAATGTGCTGACCGACCAGTTTGCGCCGCGCGGCTATGTATCACCCATTGCGGATAATGCATTGAGCTTTTACAAATATCATTACCTCGGTTCTTTTCAGGAAGATGGTAAAGAAATACATGAAATAGCGGTAAAACCAAAACGTGCATATGAACCACTTTTTTCAGGAACAATTTATATCACGGAAGGTGATTGGCGCATTCATAGTTTGGATCTTTTATTGACAAAATCATCGCAGCTTGAAATACTGGATACCCTTTCTATCCGGCAATTACAGACGCCAATCAATGGGAATATTTGGCGCACAAAAAACCAGGCTGTTTATTTTACGTTGAATATTTTCGGCGCAGATATCACGGGAAACTTTATTAATCAATATAATAATTATGATTTGCATCCGCAGTTTGCTAAAAATTATTTTAATAATGTAATTGTAAAATATGATACTGCTGTAAATAAAAAATCTGCAGCATATTGGGATTCCATCCGGCCAATTCCTTTGAAACCAGAAGAACAAAAAAATTATCTTACAAAAGACAGCATTTTTAAATCAGATAATGATTCCATGTTTTCAAAACGCCGGATCGATTCCTTAAGAAAAGCGCAGGCAAATATTTCTGTAAAAAATATTTTCTGGAATGGATTTACACGCTCCAATTTTGATCCTAAAAAATTAACCACTTTTCAATGGAAACCTTTGCTGCCTCAGGTTTCCTACAATACAGTGGAAGGTTTTGTAGGCCAGGTTTCATTTACCATCAAAAGACAATTTCCCCGTTCGCAATGGAGCTTTACACCTGTCGCGCGATATGGATTTCACAACACGCATTTCAATACATGGGCTTCTCTTACATGGGACCGACATGCATCTATTAATAATGATATACCGGGTATGAATGTGTCAAAAAGTACACTTGTTTTTAGTGGCGGAAAAAGAGTCAGCCAGCTTTACCAGGATTGTCCCATAACACCTTTGAATAGTTTGATTGCAACCCTGTTTTTTAACCGCAATTATATAAAAATTGATGAAAATTATTTTGGTGAAATTAATTACCATAAAAAAACAGAAAATGGTTTTGAGTTTTCACTCGATCTTTTATATGAAGACCGTTTGCCTTTGGAAAACACAACGGATTTCGCCATTATAAATTATACAATTCAAAAATTCACACCCAATTATCCCATTGAAAAGATCAGCCAAAACTTTCCCCGACACCAGGCATTTGTGGCAGGTATAGAAATGTCTTATCAACCGGGCCAGAAATATATTCAATTCCCGAATTATAAATTTTCCCTTGGTTCAAAAGCGCCGGTTTTCCAGTTCAATTATGACAAAGGAATACCGAATATTTTTGGCAGTGATGAAGATTTTGATAAATGGAATTTTGCGATTCATGATAAATTTAATTTTCACCTGGCCGGTCAAATGGTTGCCCGCATTGATGTTGGCGGTTTCTTAAATGATAAAGTAGTGTACATACAGGATTACAAACATTTCAACGGGCATAAAAATATTTATGTGCCTGATTATGAAAATACTTTTTTAAATGCATTGTATTATGCCAATAGTACGACAGCACCTTTTTATACGGCGGTATATGTACAACATCATTTTAACGGTGCATTGACCAACAAAATTCCGTTGTTCAAAAAACTCAACTGGAACCTGGTTGTTGGTGCAAATGGTTTCTATGCAAATGCAGATAATCATTATTACGAAGTGTTTGGAGGCATAGAAAATATTTTTAAGATATTGCGTGTAGATATTGGTAAATCGTATGGTAATGGTGTAACGAGCCCTATCTTTTACCGCGTTGGTTTTAGTGGTTTGATCGGAAGCAAAATAAGTTTTGGGAAAAAATAATTTTTATCCAGCCCAGCCTTCGCGATCAAGACTGCGATATTGAATAGCTTCTGCAAGATGTTCAACTTTGATGTCTGCTGATCCGGCAAGGTCTGCAATGGTGCGGCTTACTTTTAAAATGCGGTCATAAGCGCGCGCAGATAAATTTAAACGCTCCATCGCACGTTTCAATAATGCTTCGCCCGCTGTTCCTATCACACAAATTTCCCGCAGTTGTTTACTACTCATTTGTGCATTGGCATATAAGCCGGGCGTATCTTTATATCTCTCCGTTTGTATATCTCTCGCTTTGATCACGCGATCACGAATACTTGCAGAATTTTCTCCCTGTGATAATGTATTACTCAGTTCACTAAAAGCCACCGGCGTCACTTCTACATGCAAATCAATACGATCGAGTAATGGGCCGGAAATTTTATTTAAATATTTTTGAACGGCGCCGGGCGGGCAGGTACATTCTTTGGTGGGATGGTTGTAATAGCCGCATGGACAGGGATTCATAGAAGCGATGAGCATAAAATTTGCCGGAAATTCCAGCGCCATTTTCGCGCGCGAAATAGTCACTTTTCTTTCTTCCATTGGCTGTCGCATCACTTCCAAAACGGTGCGTTTAAATTCAGGTAATTCATCTAAAAATAAAACGCCATTATGTGCCAAAGAAATTTCACCGGGTTGCGGCATACCACCACCACCAACGAGTGCTGCATCACTCACCGTATGATGCGGCGAACGAAATGGCCTTTTACTTACCAATGAGGTGTTTTCCGGCATCTTGCCTGCAACACTGTGTATCTTGGTAGTTTCAAGTGCTTCCAATAAACTGAGTGGTGGTAAAATGGTGGGCAATCTTTTTGCCAGCATCGTTTTCCCCGCGCCGGGCGGGCCGATGAGAATCGCATTATGACCGCCGGCCGCCGCTATTTCCAATGCACGTTTTATATTTTCCTGGCCTTTGACATCATTAAAATCTACATCAAATTTTTTTTGAGAATCATAAAATTCTTCGCGTGTATTCACAACGATAGGCTCGAGTGAATTTTCATTTTTAAAAAAATCAATCACTTCTTTCAAATGATTTACAGCATATACATTCAGTTGATTCACCATACCGGCTTCGCGTGCATTTTCCTTTGGCACGATCAAACCTTTGAACCCTTCTTTGCGTGCTTGTATGGCAATGGGTAAAGCACCTTTAATAGGTTTGACAGAACCATCCAAACTCAATTCTCCCATGATCACATAGTCACCTAATTTTTCCGGGTTTTCCAATTGTTCACTCGCACCCAAAACGCCCATGGCAATGGGCAAATCAAAAGCAGTTCCTGATTTTCGGATATCTGCCGGCGCAAGATTAACCACAAGTTTAGTGCGCGGCATGTGCAAATTATTCGTTTTGATGGCGCTCTCTATTCGGGGCAAACTTTCTTTTATGGCGCTATCAGGCAAGCCAACGATAAAATAATTTTGCCCGTTGCTAACATTCACTTCAATGGTGATCGTGATTGCTTCTACGCCATAAACCGCGCTGCCAAAGGTTTTTACAAGCATGCCTGGAAAGATTAATTTAAATTAGAAGTATGATTTTTAAACAATCAGGAAAAACTGTTTCATAAAATACAGTTTTTTTCCGGATTCGTATAGAAAATTTTTTTAGCTGAAGCACTTTTCTAAAATTATTGTTTTTCATAAAAAGTACACTTTTATAGCATTCATCCATTTATTTTTCCATTCAAAATAAAAAAAGGTCCCTGCACACTATTTTTAAAGACTTTTGCTCTTCCTGATTTTATTCACCAAACCAATTTTAACATGCATCAAAATTTTATCAAAAGAATTTTCACTATTTCATTTCTTTCTATTCTATGCAGCTTCAGCATACAAAAAACCGAAGCACAAAATTATTTATATTCTGCTTTTGAAAATGCGCCGGTTCCTGCACCACCACCCGATTGGAAAGTGGAAAATACCGGCCATGCAAACTGGCAAAGCCTGAAAAATACGGAGTATGGCGGCAATGCATATAGTGGCCTTAAGTGCATGTATCTTGCTAATAGTTATTATGGAGATCAAAGCGATGCATGGCTGATCTCGCCTGCGTTCCAGGTAGAAGCAGGGAAAAAATACAGCATTTCATTTTTTTATAAAAACCAAATATTTGCCTCCAACAAACTGGAAGTAACTCTTGGAAATGACGCCACTGCTGCATCACAAACTGACGTGATCTGGAAAAATAAATTTTCTACACCTTATTATACAGAAGCACAAATCAATTATAAAGCGACTGAAACAGGCACAAAATATTTTGCCATTCATTGTACTTCCCCGGTAACTTATACATATATCTATATTGATAATTTCCTGGCGAGAGAAGTCAATACCTTCGAATCACCCGATGTACAAATCAGCGGAGTAACGACTACTACTGCCCAGGCAGATTGGAAGGGAATTGGCGCTGCTGCTGAGTACCTGTATGGTTATAATACAGAGATGAAACCACCTGAGAATCCATTAACAACCACAACTACAGATGCCTTATTGACCGGCCTGCAGCCTGCAACACATTATTATTTTTATGTAAAAACAGTGGACAAAAAAGGCAACTATTCCAGCTGGGCAATTAAAGAATTTTCTTCTGCTTATGATACCACCAATATTGAAACACTTGAATGTGGTGTGAGAACATTTCACCAATTCAAGGCAACTCAGGGATTATATTTAAATGAAATTTGCAATACAGTTTATTTTGGAAAAGAAAATTTTCACAAATTTACAGCTCCTGAAAGTGGCTATTATAATTTCAATGTGATTGCTGTAAATACAGGACAAACAATGGAATTTGCTTATAAAGAAGCAGCACTCGGCGCCGGGCCGGATGATTGGAATTGTATTGGCAGTGAGTATGGTGATTTTGGTGGCAAAGCAACTTTTGGCCCATTGGTAGCCGGCAAGGAATATTTGATTTTAGAAAAACCATTGGCTGCACCGGGTTATCCAAGTTCTTATATGTTCCAGGTGGAATGTTACAATCCGCCACCGGTAAATGATAATTGTGACCAGGCAACAGAACTGCAGCCTTTACCATACAATGATACCTGCCGTGGTATTCTGATGACAACTATTGGTGCAACTAAAAGTGATTTAAAAGAAAATTATAATGTATGTGGCGCCGGTGTGGATGATGATGATATCTGGATCAAATTTACGGCAACTTCAGATATACAATTATTCCGTTTTATTAATATGAATTTTAAAGATTATGCTTTCCCATTGAGCAACCCGGGAATATATATTGACATTTTTGATCAGCCCTGCAACCTCTTCAAATCAGTTGATTGCGGGTATATACCCATTGATCAGGGTGGAATTAAAGATATTTTTTCCTATAAATTGAAAAAAGGGAAAACGTATTATGCGCGCATATTTACAGGATCACAGACCACGTATGCAACTTTCAGGTTATGTATGATGGATCTTGATATTGCCAAAGGAATTCCAAATACCTGTACGCCCATTTCTCCATATCCTGTAGATGAATATACAGATGGAAATAATACTAATCTTTGGGTACCTTTTACAGATAATGCATATAAACTGATTGCAGAAGTAAACGCAAACGGTAATACACTGAACCAGGTTGATGGTGGCTTATACAGGAATACCGGCGCACTTCGCCAGGATAAAAATGGTGTGTTTTATATGGACAGAACTGTTACTATAAAACCCGGCAAACAGCCAGGTACACCGGTGATGGTAAGAATAATTATTCCTAACATTGAATTACAAAAGTTAATTGACAAACCAGGCTCAGGTGTAAATTCAATTAATGATATACGCGTTTCACAAAACAATGATAATTGTGCTGCTGTATTTACCAAACATACAACTGCATTTATCACACCGTCATTCGCCGGCGATTATGATGCAAATAATAAGATGATCGAATTTGAAGCAAATTACCTGTCAACTTTCTACCTGCATGGCGGCGATAAACCTTTGGTAGCGCTTCCAGGCTTAACGGGCAAATCAGCAGTGTCTGCAGGAACAGAAAATGAAAATTCGATCAATGTTTTTCCAAATCCATTTAAAGATAAATTCACTTTGATGGTTAATGAAAATACGAATTGTATGTATTCATTCCTGCTAACCGATATGCAGGGTCATACATTACAATCTGTAGAAAAACAAATGGCGAAAGGCATGAATACAGTTTCATTCAATTGCGGGAATCTCGCGTCAGGTATGTATTTGATGAAAATACAAACGCCGGGAAAAATTGAATATAGGAAACTGATTAAGTTATAATATACCCCTTCTTGAAAAACTAAGAGCCTCTAAATCGGGGCTCTTTTTTTATGCTTCATGCGGCGAAAGCCAATTTGATTTTATATAAATATTCCACGACTTAAAAGTCGTGGCAAGTGATCATATCCCATTGAAAAGATGTAGAATTTTTATTTCACAAAACTATTTGCAGGTACCCTATTAGCAATGCTTCGCGCAAGTGTGAGTTCATCTGCATATTCCAATTCCCCGCCAAATGCAATACCACGGGAGATTGTAGAAATTTTACAAACATGCGCACCCAATTTTTTTTGTATATAATAAATGGTTGTGTCGCCTTGTATATTCGGACTTAATGCAAAAATGAGCTCTTCGGTTTCTTCATTTTTTATACGCGAAACCAATGACTCAATGGAAAGTTGATCGGGGCCAATACCATCCAAAGGAGAAATGATGCCACCCAAAACATGGTACGTGCCATTGAACTGTTGCGTGCTTTCTATAGCGATCACATCGCGCACATTTTCCACCACACATATCTGGTGATTATTGCGCATGGAGTTGGCACAGATCGCGCAAATATCCGCGTCGCTGATATTCTGGCAACGCTGGCAAAACTTGATGTCATTGCGCATACGTGTAATGGCCTCACTAAATTTTGTAACTGAAACGGCATCCTGTTTTAATAAATGCAATACTAAGCGGAGCGCTGATTTTTTTCCAATCCCCGGTAATTTTGAAAATTCATTCACCGCATTTTCCAATAAAGCTGAAGGCAATTCCATGCTCGGTTTTTAATGATGGATAAAGTTAAAACTTCATACTGAGAAAAAATAATGCAAACAAAAATGAGGCGTTAATTTTTATAATTTAATGTCAACCTCATTATCCCAATTCGCTTTTACTGTGACTTTCCGCGGAATTAGAATGGTTATTTCCGGTTGCTTTTTTGTATCAAAATTTCCCGGATCCCACACGCCATTTTTATTTTCATCATACAAAATACGAATGGTGTAATCGCCGGGCGGGAAAATTTTTCGCGACCACTCTTTCTGCATAAGTGGGATGGAATCAATAATATCACTTCCCTGCACAAATTGCAATACAGGATTTTTTGAGAGATCAAGATTTGCAAAACGTATCAGGATATTTCCATAATCTGCTACAGGTTTTGTCCTGAATTGCAGCGTATCATTTTTTGCAGGCATGATGCCCGCGCTATCTTTAAAAGCTTCTTTTTCAACGACGAGAATATAATCTCTTTCCGGAATCCAGGCATACTGCATTGTAAATTGCTTCCCTGAAGTATCAGCCAGCCAACGCACTGGAATGGGTTTATAATTCGTATCAGATAAAATAATTTTTGATGAATCAAAATCTGCAACTTTCCTGTTTGTATAAATAGAAAGCGGTACAAGAATATCCTGCACACCACTCGTGGAAATTGAAATATTCATCACTTCAGGTTCAGCATTTTTCTTAGTTTTTTTAGGTGCTTCAACGACAGGTTTCTCTTTTTGCTTAAATTCCTGGAAAGCATACAGGGTAATGCTTTGACGACTGCTGTCAACTTTTACAGGCTCATTTAAGAAAGCAAACATTTTAGTGCTGTCTTCATATTTTTTGGAATAATCATTGGGTAAAACATACACAGAAAATGCTTCATTGGGCAAATGATGAAAGACAAAATTTCCACTACCATTTAATTTTGCATAATAATCCGGGCGCAATTTTTTTACAGCGCTGTCCTGCAAATTGCTATGTAAAACTACAATTAGCGTGCTGTCTGTTTCACCTGTTTCCGCTTCGATCACTTTCCCGGAAAGTGTGCCATTCGCAATGTAATTTCCGGTTGAAAAAACATAGTCGAAATTTTTGATCGTATTCAATTCATTCACGTCCTGGATGGCTTTACCAAAATCAATGGAATAAGTGGTATTGGGTTTTAATGTATCACGCAATTTGATCGTAACGGTTTTCAAACGCGCTTCAAATAATGGCGGCAATAAAGGATATGGTGAAACCACTATTTCATCACCAAAGTTGCTGCTGAGTTGTACAAACTCATCGAAATTCAGCGTGATCTTTTTTGTGGTAAAATGCAACGATGAATCAGCCGGCAATGCACCAACTAACACCGGTGCAGTTGTATCTTTCGGGCCACCCGATGGAGGAATAATATTTGCGCAACTGCTTAATCCCCCGATCCATGCAATGATGGCGGCTGCAGAAATAATAAGCATTAATTTTTTTATCATAAATAATGTGAGCGCAAATTGTATGCAAACATAATTGCTTTCTGTCTTTTGATCTGGTAATTCTATTTTAAAAATCTGCCGGCGATTCTTCGGGTTCTTCTTCGAGCAGCGAACTATATATTTTATGATCTTTTATAAAATTGCACCAATGACAATCAGGTTTTCCGCAGCCTTCATAAAATTCATGCTTTTGAATTTTATCCCAGGCATTTGTGATTTGATCTTTTACAGTATCAATTTGTTCTTGTGTGATTAATAATTTCTCTATATCGAATTGTTCTTTTTTATTCATTTCCACAAAATCAAACTGGATTTGTAAAACATTCCAATTTTTACCCGGAAGGTTTTCCGCCAATATTTTATAAAAAACTGCTTGCCGCCAGTAATTCCCGCCCAGCGGCTTTTTCAGGCTGCCGGGCAAATCAAATTCTCCGCGCGCTTTTGCTTTGGGATAAGCACCGGTTTTAAAATCAGTGATCACTATATCATTTTTCCAAAATTGAATTTTATCTGCAAATCCTTTCAATGGCACATTGTTGATGACCACTTTACTTAAAGGATATTCTGTGAGGATAAAATCATTTGTTGGTGGCAAAGCATAGTAATAGTCGTAATAATTTTCCAGCATTTTGCTTCCATATTCAAGAAAATTATTAAGGCTTTTATTTGTAAAAACTTCACGATTTCGCTGCATATCATACAGGAAGCGTTGTAGTAAAAAATCTTTCGAAGGATACACATGATTTTCATTCATCATCTTCACAAAAAAATCATTCATTGCCGCATGAACAGAACTGCCAAACTGCATCGGTTCACTTTTAACAGAAGGGACACGTATGAGTGTACTGTAATAAAATTTCAACGGGCATTCTAAAAAATTATTCAATGCGGACACATTCATGGTAAAATTTTCCAGGAGATGATCAATGTATTCCGATTCAATTTTTTCCAATACAGGTTTTTGTATTATACCAAAACGCAGCGAAGCAAAATGCAATTTATCTTCTTCAGAAAGTACAATTCTTTCTTCCGGAATATGTTCCTGAATTTTCGTTTCTGCAATGAATTGTGAAGGAAGATTTTGTTTCCCGTCATTGCGACTTTCGGGATAAGAAATATAGAGATATTTTTTTGCACGTGTAAGTGAAACGAAAAATAAACGCCGTAATTCTTCCGTTTTCTCCACTTCATTTTCCTGCTCCACAACATTTGGCGGAAGCCTGAAACCCCTGCTCATACTACGTTTTCCTTCCCACAAATCAGTGCGGGCACACATTAAAAATACATATTCAAATTCAAGGCCTTTACTGCCATGAGCAGTTAATAAACTTACGCCGGCTGCAACACCGGATTGTTGCACGAGGTCAATCGGCAAATTATTTTGAATTAATAAATCTACCTGTTCCATGAAAGCTTTCAAATTCATGTCAGGGTTTCTATGGGTTGCATCTTTTATATAATCAAACAAGCCGGTTAATTTTTTCATCAACCAGAATTTTTCCGCGTCATTGAGAATATATGTAAGGATGCCCGTTTCATTTATCATAAATTCAAACCAGCCCTGCAAACTATTATTATTTATTTCCGTTAGCAATGATTCAATAATGCCTGCGACACGGATAAGTGGAATGTCCTGTTCATTATCGGAAAATAATTTTCCATCATTTTCCTGTTTCAATTTTTGCAGGTAACCGCGTAAAGATTTTTCCTTTGCAGTTTTGCCCCGCATAGCCGCAATCTCATTACAAATCACCGCGATGCGAAAAGGTTTTATTTCAAAAAAATCATAATGCAAAATTTCAAATAAATATTGTTCACCGCTGAATGGCATTTCCTGTTCTGCCACTGTATAACGCATGATGTTTAATATTTTTTTTATAAAAACATCTTCCAATAAATTGATCGAACGTTTTGCATAAAAAGGAATCTGCAGTAATTGCAAAAATTTTATAAGTTCATCGCCTATTTTATGTTCGCGATAAATTACGGCGATCTCAGAAGCTGAAACGCCATCATCTACTAACTTTTTTATGGATAATGCAAGATGTGCATTTTCTTCAAACTCATTATTGTAAATGCGTATCACGGGATGAATATTCAATTTCATCAAATCCGTATTTGCTGATATCAAATCTTTTGTAAGATCCGGCAAATGTTTGACCAGGCGTTCTTCATTATTATCAACCAAATTTTTTGCAGCATCCAAAACTGGTTGCACACTGCGATAATTTTTTGTCAGCACAATTTTCAGCAGGTCTGTATTATATGCTTTTACAAATGACTGCAGGTTTTTTAAATTGGCACCCTGGAATTTATAAATGCTCTGATCGTCATCACCGACTACAAAAATATTTGGTTTTTCATCCTGCCAGTAACTGATGAGCAACTCTACAATTTTGTTCTGTGATCCGCTGCTGTCCTGGTATTCATCCACGAGGATATATTGAAAACGTTCCTGGTAATTCAATAACACATCCGGATATTCTTCAAATAAATTGATTGTCCAGTTGATCATATCATCATAATCATAGCGCTTTTTTTCTTTTAAAATTTCCTGGTATTTTTTAAAAGAACGAACGGCATCTTTTGTTTTTTCCATTCGTTCAATTTCCTCTTTTCCTTTCTGTGTAAATTCCAGTTCGCCTTTGGCTTTTTTTCTTTTATTATAAAACCCATCCGTTTCAGGAATAATGTTATTTATATATTCATCTATTTGTTCCAATAAAGTTTCTTCCCGCCAGTTTTCTCTTTTAATAGTTGAAAATAAATGAGAGAGATGATGCATATCAAAATAAATCTCTCCTTTAAAACGCTTTAAAGAATTTTCATTTTCAAAACCATCTATGAGTTTTTGCAACACATCAATTCTTTCCAAATCACTTAAAGCGTCCATTTCTTTTTTACTGAAATAGCGTGCATTTTCCTGCAAGACCATATTACAAAAAGAATGAAAAGTATGCACCTGCACTTTGTATGCATCGCTGCCCATAAAACTGATCAGTCTTTTGCGCATAGCCACTACACCGGCATCTGTAAAAGTGAGACAAAGAATATTTTGAGGTGCAGTATCTGTTTCTAATAAAATTTTACCGATACGCGCAGAAAGTATTTGCGTTTTTCCTGTTCCCGGTCCTGCAATCACCATCACGGGACCATCTATTGTGTCCACGGCTAATTTTTGCTCTTCATTTAAACCACTATAAATTTTGCGGAATTTTTCTTCCTGGTATTGCCTGTTTGCCATTCTTCAAAGATAATATTTGGAGAAAGAAATTTTTGATAAAATATACACATGCTGGAACGAATGGCATTTGTTTAGTAATAGAATTCATACATGAAAAAATGTTTCGGACTGCAACGCCATGTTTGGTCACCTAACCAAATTTCTTCAACTATTTTTTAGATATGATTTCGTCTTCGGTATTGCTGGTCAGGCGACCAGCAACGGCAGCGAATATTTATCCCGGCATTCTCGAAATATATTTCTCTATATCTTTTATCTGCTCAACAACCTGCTTGGTCTTGGGTTTGCAGGCTTTGGCTTTGCGGAAATAATCTTTCGCCGCGCGAAATTCTCTTTTGTTCATAAAGATCTGGCACATGCTCAGGTAAGCCACGGCTTCACTTTCCTTATCCGGGATGCCGATGCGGAGCGCTGCCCGCATATATGATTCCCCGCCCCGGAAATCTCCTTTTTGTAAAGCCATCATGCCCAGTTGCAATTTATTCGCACCTTCTGCTTCAGGCATCGCGGACCCGAGTGAAGAACTTTTTTTCAGGTGCTTTTCTGCTGCATCAAAATCCTGGTTCATCATGGACATATTTCCCAGCAATGTGTAATATGTTGAGCGGATGGGTTTGTATAATAAGCCGGGAAACCATATTGTTTTCATGATCCTTTGCACTTCTTCTACATTGCCATCTTCCATGGGTTTTTGAATCAGGCGCATTGGGCCAATAAAGAAATGGCTGGCAATTCCAATTAATGCCACAAAATATAAAATGAATGCAGGCCAGAAACCATTTGTGACGTTTACCAATACCGCTAATGCAAGTGCCACAAGGCTTAGCCAGAAACGGTATTTTATGATGAGGTTATAAATTTTCATTATTTCTAAAAATATTTAAGAATTTGTCAAACAAAAATTGCTTTGTTTTTTTACACAGGGCTGCAAAGATAATGGTTGAATTTTTATTTGCGATTTTGTCTGTACATTTGCGCCTGATTTTTGCTGAAATACACTGGTAAAAAGGCTTCTAAAGATTGGTCTCATAGTTCAATGGATAGAATAGGAGTTTCCTAAACTCTAGATCCAAGTTCGATTCTTGGTGAGACCACTTTTTTCTCTCGTTGTATTTTTTATAAATTATTTTGAAAAATTTCCACCGTCCACATCTTTAATAAATTGGATAACGCCGGGATAATAATTTTTCTGGTCATCCCACATGGCTAAATGGCTTCCTTCCGGGCAATATAAATAGCGGCCATGTTGCACCTGCGTGCTCATCCATTTCATATATTCAGGATCCATGGTATCATATTTTGCGCCGATCATGAGCGTAGGAATTTTAATTTCTTTCAGCCTGTCTTTAATATCCCAATTTGCCAGCCGGCCGGAAATACCAAATTCACTCGGGCCCTGCATCATCGTATAAATAGTTTGATTAATGTGTTTGAAACTCCGCAAAACCGGGTCAGGAAATGGATCTAAGCGGCAAAGATGCTGCTGATAATATCCATTCAGTAAAGCCTCATAACGCGGGTTACTGGCTTGCCCCGTATTTTGCAAAAGCATAATACTATCAACAATTGTTTTATCCATTTGCTTTTGCAACTCGAGATTATATTTTCCATAATCCGGACCGCTTGCCATCATGTTGGAAACGATAAGCGCTTTTGCATTGTCCGGGTATTTCAACACATATTCCATTCCCAGAATTCCACCCCAGGAATTTCCCAGTATATAAAAATTATCTTTCGTAAGTCCAAAGGCTTTGCGCACTTGTTCTACTTCGTCCACAAAACGATCAATCGTCCATAAACTGCTGTCCGTTGGCTGATCTGAATACCAGGAACCGAGCTGATCATACTCGATCATTTCAAATCCTTGTTGCGGAAAAAAACTTTCAAAACATTCCATGTATTCATGCGTCATTGCCGGGCCACCATGCAACAACAAAACTTTTATGCGCGGATTATTACCAATGCTTTTTGTCCATACATGAAAATTTCCAACGGGTGTAGAAATGGGAACCATTTTTATTCCGGCAGTTTGTAAACCTGTGTCCTGCGGTGCAAAATAATCTTTGACCAGCATGCCGTTTTCGGGTTTATTATTTGTACATGCACAAGCGACGATACAAAATACAATAAGTAATTTTTTCATAAAAAGGGTTTTGGTAAAAAATTTAATTTTAATTTTTTCTAAGTTTTCTAAATACATCCAGGCCAAACTTCACAGAGCCATCGCTTGCATTCCTTGCGCGCAAATATACACTGGCACCGGTTTTCGCATCTAAGCCTTTTTTTTCTCTACGCGTATCATTTTTTGACTTACTTAAATTATTCAAAGGCACCTGAATACTGATGTCCGTATTTTTATGGTTAAAATCATACAAACCTTCCAGGTAAATATGTAAAACATTAGAAGCAATTTCCATGCGGTTGATTTGCATTTCACCTTTACTGATGCTCAACTTATTATTTATTTCGGCAAATTGAACATCGGAAAAATCACGATTTTTAAAAACAATATCGTTGATATTTTCAAAGGGTTTAAAATTCACCAGTGCACCATTCTTCAAAGAAAAATTCATCGTTCCGCTCAAGGATTTACTTATGAAGTTTCCTTTATTATTGACCAAAAAACGAATGTCCCCATTTGTATTTAATGTGCCACGGACATTTGAAGATATGATGGCATCCTGGCCAAAATTGTCAAATGCATAAAAAACTTTTCGCACATCTACATGATCCAGGTTGAATTTTGCCCAGGCATCACGCACACCATTTTTAAGCGCATTAAATTTTGCAGCCAGGGAAAAATTTCCACCAGCATGTTGAAGGGATGCATTTTGTATTTCCCATTTATCTGTAGTAAACAGCATAGATGCTTTAATATTATCAGCCGTAAAATGCTGGTAAATAATATGTCCTGCTTTAATATTTAATTGCATATTTCCATTGACCAAAATATTATCAATTTTTGCAGCAGTGGCATTTAAACCTGTGTTCTTTTTCGACCGGCTACTGACAGATTTTTGTTGATCAAACAAAAAAGTAAAATCATTTCCATTGATTGAAGGAGAATAAACATCGCAGCTAAATGATGCTTTGCCTGAATCTGATAAAGCCACGCGATTCACATTTTCACCACTGGCATTTATTTCAAAATGATTTTTCTGAATATCAAAAATCAGTTTTTGAATACTTAAATTATTTTCAGAAATACTGATTCGTCCATTGCATTTACTGAATACAATATTCCTGGGTACATAAATTCCTTCTCCATCTTTCAATAAAATATCTGCGCCTACTTTATTCAATAACGATGGATCTGTGATTAATGGCCCATCATAATTAATGTTCACCATGGCGCTGCCTTTTGTCAGCCTGATGGAAGATAATTCCAAATTACTGTCCAGTTCAGGTAAACTGCAACTCGAGATGAAAGCGAATCGCAGTATGGGTTCTGATAAATTTTGTATTAAAATAGAATCCGTTGAAATCAATAAACCATTCCAGTTGGCGCTGAACTTTTTGAAAACAATATTTGAATTCGGATCGCCTGCTTCCATGGTATCACTGATATGATTATTAAAATTTCCGGTGAAGCTGCACTGTGTGAATGAAGTGATCGGTGTTGCTAATACATTTTGCAATGTGATAAGATCAACGTTTATAAATGGATCTCCGCCACCAGAAAGTGGCCCATCAAATGTTGCATGTACATCAAAGCCTTTTTCCAGGCCGGTAAAACGCATTTTACCTTTAATTTTCTCCGTGATAATTTTTGTTGCTTCTGTAAAAGAAATATTTTTTGTTATTGCCTCAAGATGAAAAAAAGATGAATCTGCAAAATGAAATTTTCCTGTTAATACAAATGGTTGTTTATCTATACTGATCTTTGAATCATTGAAAACCAATTCTTTTTTCACTGTATTAAAATCAATTTCCCAGTTATCCGCTTTCAACAAACAATTTTGTAAATACATACCTTTGGATAATTTGAAACCCAGGCCTTTCACCAGGATGTCTTCATCCATTTTTATTTTCCAAAATTCATTGTCATATTTTATTTTGATGAAAATATCATTGGCCACACATTCATATTTTTTATTTTGCGGGGCGTCCTCAATGATCGCATGGACATTGGACAATTTAACCTGGTTTATATGAATACTTCCTTCCGGTCCGTTTGCCTGCGTTTTCTTTTTTGTTTTTAACAGGTAACCATTTGTGTAACCTGAAGACATGGTAAACAAGTGAAATAAACCAGTACTAATAGTTATCTCGTTAATTGTTTTATCTTTTTTTAAAAGTTGAAAAATTCCAATGCCAGCAGACACTTCAGTCGCTTGAAATAAAGGCCTGTGATACATTGAATCCAAAATGCGGATGCCTTTTATCTGGATACCAATATTGGGAAAATGACGGATCACGGATAAATCAATATCCTTTATTTCCACTTGTCCATTGATGGTTTTGCTGAGTTCGTCTTTTACTTTGGAAACAATTTCTGCACGATGCGTTTGTAAATAAATGCTCAGCGCAATTATAAAAATAATTGCCAAACCAATTACAGCGAGTAAAGATTTGGCAATGATCCGTACAAATTTTTTTTGCAGGAAATTACGCGTGGTTAATTTCCATTTTTCTAATTGTACTTTTTGCTTTGCATTCATTTAAAACTTTGTTTCAATAATATACGGCAGCATTGCCCTCCAGGTCGGCCAGTCGTGATCAATGTCTGTACCCCAAATATCCAGGTCATGTGCAATACCTTTATCATTCAATACTTTTGAAAATTTGCGGTTGGCTTCAGGATCTTCATAATTACCGCTGCCAGTGTAAATATGAATATGCGGACTTGCCTTAATTTTATCCAGAAAAAATGCATCCTCCAGGTTGGGAATATAATGCATTGGGCTATTGAAATAAACTTGTTCATCCCAAAATCCTTTCGTGTATTCACTCAGGTCATACACGCCGCTCATACTGATGGCGCCATTGATAATATCGGGGCGTTTTAAAAATAAATTCATAGAATGTAATGCGCCGAAAGAAGCGCCGCTTACAAAGATCATTGTATCAGCGCCACATTTACTCCTGATGTATGGCGCTACTTCAAAGAAAATATAATCGTTGAATTGGTTGTGGCGAATGGCTTTATGTTCCGGTAGCATTTCATTGTTCAGCCAGCTTTCATTATTGATACTGTTCACACTAAACACACGCATTTTACCAGCCTCAATGTAAGGCTTCAATGCATCTATCATAAGGAAGCGTTCATATTCCAGGTAATCTGCTGCGGCTGTTGGTACAAGTAATAAAGCAAAGCCTGCATGGCCATAACTAACAATGGGCATATCCTGTCCGAGCGCCGGACTGTACCATGATCCTAATTCTTTCTCCATTTTTTTCTTTTTTTGATTGATGAAATATATCCTTTTTTATTAAAATTAAGTATTTTCTATAAACATTTTTTCTTTATTTCATTCCATAGATCGCGGTAACACGCCGCGGCATAACTGCTATTGGCAAATTCGAAAATCGGTTGCTGATGATTGCCCATTTTTTCAACATCACTTAAATAGGGAATGTAACTTTTAAAGAAAATGCTATCCTTATAAAATTTCTGCATCACTTCATGGTGCATATTTTTCCGGTGATCCACCATACTGAAAAAACATTTTATTTTTCCCGTATCCAAATTATTTTCTTCAAAAAAATCAATCACTTTATCATAGGATAAAATGGATAAAGTAGTTGGAATATTTGGCATTAAAACCCAGTCCGCGGCATAAAAAACATTTTCATGCAATATGGATAATCCCGGCGGGCAGTCAATAATAATAGTGTCAAATTCTTTGAGTTCATGCAGGAATGATTTCAATTTTTTCCTGCTTTGTTTTTGTCCGTCCAATAATATATCTGCATGGCGCGAACTCAGGTCTGCCGGTATGATCCAGAGATTTTCAAATATGGATTCTTTGATCGTTTCCTGCACGGTCAAATTCCCTGAAAGCATTTTTTTAAATTCATTTTTACCCGAAGTTTCGACGCGTAAATAATAAGAGGCAGCGCCCTGCGGATCAAGGTCCCACAGCAAAGTTTTTTTCCCATCGGCGGCGGAGAGATACGCAAGGTTTACAGATGCGGCGGTTTTTCCTACACCACCTTTCAAATTGTATAATGCGAATGTGGCCATACTTTTATTTTTAAAATATTATTGTATGCGTTCAAAATCATTTTAAATATTTACTGAACCAATCAATATAGCGTTGCCAGCGGTCGGCTATATAACTCGGAACAATAATGCCATGATTTTGTCCCGGATAAATTACAAGTTCAGTTGGAATGCCTGTAGTTTTCAATGCCTGGTACATTTGTTCTGCACCCGCAACCGGCACATTGAAATCATTTTGCGAAGCCATGAAAAGTGTGGGCGTATTGATCCTGTCTGCATGGAGAAATGCATAAGATATTTTTATCCATTTATCCAAATTTTTCCAAGGTGGCCCGATTTCATTATTGTATTGTGTGACATATTGATCCACACCATACATACTTAGTTGTAATGCACTGCCCGCGCCACTTGAAGCGGCTTTAAAGCGTTGATTCGTAGCGATACAATAGTCCGTAAGAATACCGCCATAGCTCCAGCCGAAGATGCCAAGCTTTGTAGAATCTGCAATACCTTTTTCAATTAAATAATCTACGGCGCCATTGATATCAATCACTTCTTTATCGCCCCAGTCACCCATGATTGCGCGTATATAATCATTCGTTTTTCCACTACTCCCGCGATAATTTACTTGTGCTACTGCAAAACCTTTTTCTGCTAATATTTGAGCAGTCATATCAAACTCATAATCATCCTGGCCAACCGGTCCACCATGAATATACATGATGAGTGGAAGCGCTTTGTTTTTTGAAGCAGTTGAAGGTGTATATAAAATACCGGAAACCATTGTGCCATCCTTACTTTTACTTTCAAAGCCTGACACGTTTGCCAAAGAAACAGATTTGATATAGTCATCCTGGAATGTAGTCAGGCGGCGGGTTACACCATTTTCCAATGCATATACTTCATACGGCATGTGCGGATCGGTTAATAGAGTTGCCCATTGTCCGGTTGCTTTATTCAATTGTAGTTCTACAAAAGCGCGGTCGCCATTTCCCGGCCTGCTGATTTCTTTACCATCCAATCCAAATAAAACAACGCTGCTCCTGCGGTCATCGTCCATCAAAGTAGCAATACTGTTTCCATCTTTAGACCATTGATGTGCAGTAATATTTCTTTCAACAGCAGCAGATAAAAGTTTTGGAGTACCTCCATCTTTTGAAATGATTGCAAGATTATCATTACCAAACATGGTGAATTTTTCATTGCTAAAACTTTGCATATAGGCAATCGTTTTTCCATCCGGGCTCCATTGCGGATCTGTGTCTGCACCTTCCCATGTAGTGAGTTGTTTCATTTTTGCACCGGGCTTTGCCTCCATTACATAAATATCTGAGTTCTCATTTTTATCTGGGTCTTCAGTGCGGTTACTTACAAAAACAATTTGTTTTCCATCCGGGCTAAACGCAGGAGAAGTCTCATCATACTTTCCACTTGTTAATGTATCAATATTTCCCGATGCAATATTTAGTAAATAAAAATGCGTCGCTCTTCTATCCAAATAACCGGTATAATCTGCTTTAAAATGATAGCGATCTATGACAAAAGGCAACCTGGCATTTATTTTTGAAGTATCACTAAAATCCTGGTCCTTCATTACCAGTAAAATACTTTTCCCATCCGGGCTCCAGCAATAATCTTTGATACCACTTTTTACATCACTAATACTTTTAGCTTCTCCACCCCTGCGATCCATCAGCCAAACCTGTCCTTTATCATTGGCATCATCTTCATCATCATCGCCAATTTTCCTGGCAGAAATAAAGGAAATATATTTTCCATCGGGACTGAATAAAGGAGAAGATTCATCTTCTGTTGAATTGGTGAGTTGAATAGTTTGTGTACCATCCCAGGAGGTCATCCATATATCATCATTCCAACCATCATGCGCTGTATCATCCGTCGTTACTGTATAAACAACCCATTTTCCATCCGGAGAAACCTGGATATCAGATGTTTTTTTCATCTTGTAAATGTCTACTGGTTGCGGCCCTTTTTTTATTTGTGCTGTTGCAGCAAAACTGAATGTCATTAAAATAAGCAGTGGGTAAAATCTTTTCATGTTGACTTTTTTTGGATTTTAAAAATACTAAATAATGATGTATCCAAATAAATAAAATGGATAAATGAAAATTTCAATGCCTATTTTTTCATTTCTTCCAGCACTTTTTGCAGCCCAAACATTTTATCTCTTAATCCAGCAGCTTCTATAAAATCAAGATCACGCGCCGCTTTTTCCATGGCCTTTTTAATTTTACTGATCGCCTTTTCTACCTGCGGAATGGTTTTATACTCATCATTATCTTCCGCAGCAGGAATCATCAATTCATCAATTATCGCATAAGGCTTATCCGGATCATAACCTTTAATATCCAGCACGGAAGTTTGCTTCATGATTTGCTCAATACTCTTAATAATTGTTTTTGGCGTAATGCCATGCAGAATATTATACGCTACTTGTTTTTCGCGCCGGCGATCCGTTTCATCCATCGTTTTACGCATACTTTGTGTAATCGTGTCTGCATAAAAAATTACCAATCCATCTACATTTCGCGCCGCGCGTCCTGCTGTCTGTGTCAATGATTTTTCATTTCTCAAAAAACCTTCTTTATCTGCATCAAGAATTGCGACCAATGTTACTTCCGGAAGATCCAATCCTTCGCGCAATAAATTCACGCCAACCAACACATCAATATCGCCCAAACGCAACTGGCGTAAGATTTCCACGCGTTCCAATGCATCCACATCGCTGTGAATATATTTTGATTTTATATTGATGCGGTGCAAATATTTATCCATCTCTTCCGCCATTCTTTTGGTTAAAGTTGTGACCAAAATGCGGCCGCCTTTTTTAACCCTTTTATCTATTTCATCCAGCAAATCATCCACCTGGTTGATGCTCGGCCGCACTTCAATCGGTGGTTCTAATAAACCTGTCGGTCTAACCACTTGCTCTACTACAACGCCGCCCGTTTTTTCCAGTTCAAAATCGCCCGGCGTTGCGCTTAAAAAAATTGTTTGACCGGTAATATTTTCAAATTCATTAAAATTCAATGGCCGGTTATCCAATGCACTGGGCAAACGGAAACCATAATCTACCAACACTAATTTACGGCTGCGGTCACCGCCATACATACCCGCGATCTGTGGAATGGTTTGGTGACTTTCATCTATAATGGTGATGAAATCTTTATCAAAATAATCCAGCAAACAAAAGGGACGCGTGCCTGGTTTGCGTCTGTCAAAAAATCGTGAGTAATTTTCAATACCATTACAATAACCTAATTCGCGGATCATTTCAATATCATATTCCACGCGCTCTTTGATGCGTTGCGCTTCAATAAATTTCCCATTATTTTTAAAATATTCTACCTGCAATTGCATCTCATCCTGGATCTCGCAAATGATCTGGTTCAACATGTTTTTTGGAGCCACATAAAGGTTTGCCGGAAAGATCGCCGCATTTTCCAACACCACCATTCGCTTATTCGTTTGCACATCAAGACTTTCAATACTTTCTATTTCATCACCAAAAAAAGTAATGCGATATCCATAATCCACATACGGCAAATTGATATCTACCGTATCACCTTTCACTCGGAATGTTCCGCGCTTAAACTCAACCTGCGTGCGGTTATATAAGCTGTTCACCAATGCGTGTAAAAATCCCTGGCGGGAAATGATTTGCCCTTTATGAATGCGCACAATACCATTTTCAAAATCAGTGGGATTACCAATTCCATAAATGCAACTCACACTCGCCACCACGATAATATCTCTTCTGCCCGTCAATAATTCCGCCGTCGTATTCAGTCGCAGTTTATCCAGTTCTTCATTAATGCTCAGGTCTTTTTCTATATAAGTATCGCTCGAAGAAATGTATGCTTCGGGTTGATAATAATCATAATAACTCACGAAATAACCGACCGCGTTATTGGGAAAAAATTGTTTGAATTCTCCATATAATTGCGCCACGAGTGTTTTATTATGCGTGAGCACGAGCACCGGCCTTTGCACATTTTGAATAACATTCGCCATGGTGAAGGTTTTGCCACTGCCGGTTACACCAAGAAGCACCTGGTATCTTTCCCCGTTATTCAATTCTTTTGTGAGTTCCGCGATGGCTGTTGGCTGGTCGCCACTTGGCGCATACGGCGTATGAAGTTCAAAACCCATATATATTTTTTGCTTACTGCAATGTACAAAATGAAATGGGTAGTTTAAAAAGCGTCTTCGGTAAATATTTGTAAATTCAGCCTTTGGAGAAAATAAAATAAACAGATTTTCAAATTCACATCTTTAATTTCGTTTCAATAAAAATCAGCATGGCAGCATTTGAAGTAATTGGTGGAAAGAAATTAAGCGGAGAAATTACACCGCAGGGTGCAAAGAATGAAGCGCTGCAGGTAATTTCAGCCGTTTTGCTCACCGCAGAGAAAGTGGAAATTTCCAATATTCCCGATATCACTGATGTAAACCTGCTCATAGAATTATTGGAAAGCCTCGGCGTAAAAGTGGAACGCAAGGACAGGCATACCTGTATTTTTTGCGCGGATGAAGTGGATATTAGTCTGCTTGGTTCAGAAAAATTTATGGAAAAAAGCGGGCATCTGCGCGGATCTGTGTTGATCGCCGGTCCAATGCTGGCGAGATTTCAAAAAGCATATATTCCAAAACCGGGTGGTGATAAAATTGGCCGCCGCAGACTCGATACACATATTATTGGTTTTGAAAAAATGGGCGCATCATTTCAATATGATAAAACGCATGGCATTTTTGTGATGCAGGCAAAAGAATTAATTGGAAAATATATTTTACTGGATGAACCATCTTTAACCGGAACCGCAAACCTTGTGATGGCGGCAGTTCTGGCGAAAGGCGCGACTACTTTATACAATGCTGCCTGCGAACCTTATCTCCAGCAATTGTGCAAAATGCTTTGCCGCATGGGTGCAAAAATTACCGGCATTGGCAGTAATTTATTAGTGATTGAAGGTGTAGAAAAATTGAATGGCACATCACATACCATGTTACCCGACATGATCGAAGTAGGAAGTTTCATTGGCCTTGCGGCCATGACGCAAAGTGAAATTTTAATAAAAAATGCAGGCATTGAACACCTTGGAATTATTCCGGACAAATTCAAACTGCTGGGTATTGAAATGGAATTCCGCGGGGATGATATTTATTTACCCGCCCGGGAAAAATATACAATCGCTTCATTTCTTGATGGAGGTATTCTCACTATTTCCGATCATCCCTGGCCGGGATTGACACCCGATTTATTGAGCATCATGCTCGTGGTGGCAACGCAGGCTGTGGGCAGTGTGCTCATTCATCAAAAAATGTTTGAAAGCCGTTTATTTTTCGTGGATAAATTAATAGACATGGGCGCCAAAATTATTTTGTGTGATCCGCACAGGGCAACGGTTATAGGCCTGGGACGCACACAAAACCTGCGCGGCATTTCCATGAGTAGTCCAGATATTCGTGCGGGTGTGGCGTTGTTGATTGCAGCATTAAGTGCTGATGGAAAAAGTACTATTCAAAACATTGACCAGGTAGATCGCGGGTATCAATATATTGATCAGCGGTTGCGGGGGTTGGGAGCGGAGATTGAGAGGATTTAAGATTTAAGGATTTATGAATTAAGATTTTTGGGGGAATTAGAAGCATTGAAAATTTCATCTTCGATTTATTTTTTATTAGAGAGTCAAAATGTGATGCTTTATTTCAAAATAAATAACTCACTTTTTTATATTGTTACCAATAAATAAAATGAGATACTTTTGAAAAAAATTTGTTAAAATAATAATTAACATTATATTTACTATGAAGTTGCAAAATTTACTTCTTCAAGTTACTTTTTTAAACCATACTAAAATTACCCATATGAAGATTTCTGCTTGTAAGTTGTTCAGCATTTTTTCTATTGCATTACTTTCCACAAATTTATTTGCGCAAAATGCATATATAACTCATGTCGACATAAACAGTATTTCTGTAATTAATACGAAAACAAATACTGTTATTGCCACAATACCTACACCATTTGTTGGTCCGGATGCGGTAGTTGTAAGCCCGGACGGGTCAAAAGCATTTATTACTTATTTTGATGAAAATAATCATACTAATAATTTTATTTCGGTAATAAATACAAGCACCAATACAATAATTAACAATATAAGCCTGGGGCTAGGTGGTATTATTGGTGCAGATGGAATAGATATAAGCCCGGATGGCTCAAAACTATATTATGCAGGAGTGAGCATAGGTTCTAATTATGATACAGTATATGTAGTAAATACAAACACGAGCAATGTAATAGCAAAGATTGTAATGCCATCAAAGGGAACAGAGGGGATTGCAGTAAGCCCGGATGGCAAAAAAGTATTTGTTGCAGTTGGTAATCTTATTACGGTTATAAATACTGTAACTAATACTATTTCATCAACTATCAACACTGGAACTGGTACTATTTATGGAGTAGCTGTTAGCCCTGATGGAACTAAATTATATGCTACTGACATGGTACTGCATCAGATAATTGTTATAAATACTTCAACAAATGCGATAGTGGCAAATATTCCTACAACTACAACGCCAGGTACTCAACCTTTGGGCGTAGCTGTAAGTCCTGATGGTACAAAAGTTTATGCTTCAAATTATTCCTCATATCAAGTAGTAGTTATCAATGCTATAAATAATACATTAACGGAAACTATTTCGGGAATACCACAGGCTTATGGTATTGCATTCACTTTAGATGGATCCAAAGTATATGTAGCAGGAGGAAGAAATCCCGATTACATAGTTGCTGCCATCAATACTGATGATAATAGCATAGCTTCTACAATTCCTGTTGGAGGATATGCTGTTGCTTTTGGTAAGTTTATAGGGGGCCCGGCAGTTGACACCATTGCGGGCAGTTACCAGGTTAATACCAATAATGCCCCGGTTATTAAAGATACTTTTTTTAATTCGTTACAAAAAAACTCTGGTGAATTGTATGCTGACATAAATCCTCATAATAATAATCTTGGCAAAACTCTTTGGGGAGCAAATATTCATACCGGATCTGACATTCAAAATACGTATGGATGGTTTGGCAATATTGATAAGGAATATGGAGCATTTATGAACCGTAATATTTTCGTTACACCAAACAAACAACCGACTTCTATCAACACTGTACGTATTTATTGTACGAATGCTGATATTCAAAATTTTTTGGATTCCTTTAATGTTCAATATGGCACTACCAGGACGATAAATGATATTCGTATTATAAAGTATGATGGAAGTAATGTGGATTTAGATTGGAATAATAATGATGATAACAGTTCAAAATATACCTCTATTATTCCTTCTAAAATTGGAAATTATGGTTTTACAAATGAATTCAGATTTTTTGAATTCGAAGTGAATTCATACAGCGAATTTTGGCTTGCTCTTACATCTCCCAACGGCGTATTGGCAATAAACTTAAAAGATTTTCTCGCAGAGAAGATGGGCAATAAGGTAATGCTTAAGTGGGAATGCAGCGGAGATGAAAATCTTTCGCATTTTGATATAGAAAGAAGCAAAGATGGAATAAACTTTAGTAAAATTATTACCGTGAATGCTTTAGCAGGTAATAGTTCAACTCAAAATTATTCAGTCACTGACGAAAGTCCTGATTTTCCAAAAAGTTTTTATCGTTTAAAATCTATTGAGAAAGATGGGAGTTTTTCCTATAGCAAAGTGGTACTTGTAAAGTTTGACAACAATGAGGGATTTACAATTTTCCCTAATCCGGTAAAGAATACTTTGAATGTTGTAATAAACCAGCCTGTACAAAATAATACATTGAAAATCTTTGATGCGAATGGTAAAATTTTGAGAACTATTCTTCTACCAAATAACAGTTCAACAATAGCAATAGATGTTAGTAAATTAGCCAAAGGTTATTATATGCTAACTGATGGAAGTTGCAGCAAATTTTTTATCAAAATGTAAATGTTCCATGGAGAAAAGATAAATGATCTTTTGCTATATTAATCTCGTGTCATAGTTGCACTTTAATCTTAAATAAAAATTGTTTATTAAAGGCTAAACTAAGTCAGGCTTTGTTTGTACCAATTTTTTATGAGCCTGGTTATACATTTTAATTCCTCCTGTTTGGTGGTCGGTTTCCGGGTCTGCGGTTTTGCCTGTTCTGCGGATTGCCGGGGCGCTGCTTCGTTTTATTGCGTTCACTTTTTTGCAAACTTTTCAGCGTGATCTGGCCCACAACATCTACAAATTCATGCTTGTCTTCAGCGCTTGCTTTTCCGGCAGAAAGATCTACAGGTTTTAATTCTGTGGCCTTGACATTCTTTGCATTCATTTTTTTAATCTCTATCACACGTTCAATAGCAAGTGGGTAATGAATATTGCTTTGCGGCAACATATACCACATTAGGTTTTTGAAAATATCTTTTTTTACCAGGTTGGCTGTGCCCATTTCGGTATAAAGAAGTTCTGCATTTTCCGGGAAATGCTGCAGGGCATCGAGGTAAGTATCCAGCTCATAATTTAAACAACATTTTAGCCTGCCGCACTGCCCGCTGAGTTTTGCCTGGTTGATAGATAAATTCTGGTAACGTGCAGCCGTGGTGGTAACACTTTTAAAATCTGTAAGCCAGGTGCTGCAACATAGTTCACGCCCGCAACTGCCAATGCCACCAATCTTCCCGGCTTCCTGGCGAATACCAATCTGGCGCATTTCCACTTTCACTTTAAAAGCAGATGCGAGTTCACGGATGAGTTCCCGGAAATCTACGCGGTCATCTGCGGTATAAAAAAAAGTTGCTTTTTTCCCATCCGCCTGGAATTCCACTTCACTGAGTTTCATATCCAGTTTATATTTGTTGATGATCGCCCTGCTGGTCATCAGCGCTTCAGGTTCTCTTTCTTTATTGGCAAAATAAAGATCCAGGTCGCGTTCGGTACTGCGACGAAGAATCCGCCTGATTTCCTGGTTCGTTTCCAGTACGCCTTTCTTTTTCAATTGAAGTCTTACCAATTCTCCACTCATACTTACCGAGCCCACATCTATACCGCTCACACCTTCCACTGTTATATGTTCTCCCTTTTCAAAATATTGTAAGGTATTATTCCGGTAAAATTCCTTGCGGCTTCCGTGCTGGAAACTAACCTCAATAATTTTGCAGGAGCTTTGAGGATCACTCATAGGCAAGTTCAATAACCAGTCATGCACATTCAGGCGATTGCATGCGCCGGTATTGCAATCACCATTGCTTTTGCAGCCGCCGGGCGCTCCTGTACCACAAGTTCCACATCCCATATAAATAGTTTTATAATGGCCAATTTTTTAAAGAAATATTGCAGGAATGAAAAAAGAAAACCCAGGAGATTAATTTAAAACCATGAAAGTAAACGCGGGCATTGCCCGGAAATGAAAAAAACAATCATATCATGTTGATATATCAATGAAACAAATTTTATGTTTACTATTCAATTTTCCTGTAAAAAATTTCCACCCGGAAATTTGTTTTTCTTTTCCCACCATTGTCAATACTTCACGGGATTCAGCCTTCCGGCAAAATCCTAACCTGTCAAAATTAAGGTTTTCTCATCAATGATATGATAGAACTTAATTGTGAGTGCATGAAAAAGCAATTTCGCATTGGCATTCCGCTCAATAAAGTAAATGGCATGCGTTAGTTCTGCGGCAATAGCTTCCAGTTGGTCCACAGATGCTACTTTATTTAAACGCTTTGCAAAATCAATCTCTTTTTGTGAGGCAGTGATTTCCGCTGCGCTCAAAATATTGATGCGAATGGACAATTCACAGAGGTGCAAAAAATAGCGCAGGAACTGCTTTTGTTTTTCCCGGCCCAGCTTGCTCATCTCATCTATCCATTTAACCTGTGCGGACAAGCTTGCTTTTATAGAAAAATTTAACCAGTCACTTAAAAATTTTTCCCAGTCTTCAACTGTTTCGCGGATGATCTGCAAAGCTTCCCGGTAATTGCCGGCAGATATGGCAACTGCTTGCGTGGCTATCTCACTTGAAATATCATGTTTTTCTATAAGTGTTTTAATTAAAGCGCCGGCTTCGATTGAAGGAATTTTAATTAACTGGCAACGGCTCACAATGGTTGGAAGGATCAAATCTTCTGATTCGCTTACCAGGATAAATAAAGTATCCGGTGGCGGCTCTTCAATTAATTTCAATAATTTATTACCTGCTTTTTGTAAATATTCCGGCATCCAGAGTATTAAAATTTTTAAGCCTGTTTCAAAACTTTTCAAATTGAGCGACCGGATAATTTCCATGCATTCTTCAGCAGTGATATTGCCCTGCTGGTTTTCCGCGCCGATAAATTGCAGCCAGTCAAACACATTTCCATAAGGAGAAGTTTTCAAAAATTCCCGCCATTCATTTCCATAATGAGCGCTCAACGGTTTTACAGTGGGCTTTTTGGGAATTACAGGATAGGAAAAATGTATATCCGGGTGAATGAATTGTTGAGCGCGAATACATGAAGGACATTCGCCGCAGGCATCAGCCGGGAACTCACCAGTTTTTAATTCATCCAGAACTTCTTCTCCAAAAAGTGAAGTGCCGCCCGGTAAGTTGTGACTTTTTCTTTTTTCACAAACGAGGTATTGAGAAAATGCCAAAGCCAGTGGTAGTGCGCCAGCGCCTTCTTTGGATAAAAATAAAAGTGCATGGCCGAGGCGATTATTATTGGCCATTTCTTTTAAATGGCCGGCTAATGCATTTTGCCCGGGAATATCTTTGAATTGCATAAAATAAATTACGACGTAAGCCAGGTTTTTATTGGAGATATTTCAATAACTCAGGACTTTCCGGTGTCACATCGCTATCGAAATGAGCCAGGAGTTTTCCATTTTCATCAATGATGAATTTATTGAAATTCCAACTGATCGTGGCATCGAGTACGCCGTTTTCTTTTTTATTACATAAGTAAGAATAAATAGGCGTTATATTTTTTCCCTTTACATCTACCCGTGTAGTGAGCGGGAAAGTGACGCCAAATTTAGATTCACAAAATGAAGCAATTTCCTTATTATCCTGGTATTCCTGTCCGCCAAAATTGTCGGAAGGAAAACCCACAATCACCAGGTTATTTTTATGTGATTCGTAGAGGCTTTCCAGGCCTTTGTATTGGGGTGTGAAGCCACATTTTGATGCGGTGTTTACGATGAGGATTTTTTTGCCTTTATATTTTGAAAAATCAATCGTGCTGCCATCCAGGGACGCAATTTTAAAATCATAGATCGTGATGGGCCTTGCGGGTAAGGTTGTTTTTTCATTAGTATGCATGCTGAAATAATTTGATAAAAAAAATACAAATGGGATGAAGAAGAGTTTCATAAAAATTTTATTTAATTAAAGTAAAAATACAAAAAGTTTTACGGGGAAAAATATAAATGGCATTAGTTTTAACATACAAAAAATGTTGGGTGGTTGACCTGATTTTTTTTATAAAAATTAAGAGTGCTTTTTAAATTGTAAATGCAAGTGTTGCAAGACTAAGGCTGGTGCCGGGGGTTTTCAGAATTTCCATTCCGCAACCTTCCAGCGTTGCGCCGGTTGTAATAATGTCATCTACAAGCAACACATGTTTATTTTCCAATTTGGAGGGATCAGTAACGGTAAAAATATTCTGCATATTTTCCCAGCGGGCGATCCTGCTTTTTGTCGTTTGTGATTCAGTAAATATCTTTCGTTCGATCACATTTTCCAATAGCGGAATTTGCAGGCTTTCAGCAATTTTTCCAGCAAGAATAGCTGATTGATTATAGCCACGTTTCTTTTCTTTTGCTTTGTTCAGGGGAAGTGCAATGACTGCATCCAAATGATCAAAGCGTGCAGATTCGCGGAGGTGATTGCGCATTAATTTTCCGAGATAATGGCCAATATCTTTTCGCCCGCGGTATTTAAATTGAAGGACAAGCCGATGTAAAATCGAATGATCATTAAAGTAGAAAGCGCACCCGGCCTGCTTTACAGCCAGCCTGCCATAAAATATTTTTTCCATGGCATTATCGGTGTGTTTAAAAAAACCGGTTTCGGGTAATTTAGAAAAACATTCCGCGCATAAGAAATGTTCTTTTGATAAAACATCAGAGTAGCATCCCAAACAATTATGCGGAAAAAATAAATGGCTGAAATCATGGATGCAGGAAGATGCTTTTGTAAACATCCTTCAAAATACAATTCGGGGACGAAAAAAACAATAGGATTTAAAAAATGTTTTTATATACATCTTCCACTTTACCTACTTCGCGAATCTCAATACTGAATTTTTTACTGTTATAATTTTTCTTATTGTAGCGGGAAAGCATGATGGTTTCAAAGCCCAGTTTTTCTGCTTCTGAAATTCGTTGTTCGATACGGTTGACTGCTCTTATTTCACCATTCAAACCAACTTCACCGGCAAAGCAAAGATTCTCCGGCAAAGCAGTATCTTCATACGAGGACAAAAGTGCACAAACAATTGCCAGGTCTATCGAAGGGTCTTCCACTTTCAATCCACCCGCGATATTGATAAAAACATCTTTCATTCCAAACGCAAAGCCACCTCTTTTTTCCAAAACAGCCAGCAACAATTGCAATCTCCGCAAATCAAAACCGCTGACGGTTCGTTGCGGTGTGCCATATACACTTTGGGTTACAAGCGCCTGCACTTCTATTAATAATGGGCGAATGCCTTCCATACTCGCGGCGATCGCGCTGCCACTTAATGCGCCTTCTTTCTGGTGAATTAAAATTTCTGAAGGATTTAAAACCGGTTGCATGCCTTCGCCGGTCATTTCATAAATACCCATTTCAGCGGTACTGCCAAAGCGGTTTTTTAAGGTGCGTAAAATGCGGTATGCATAATGGCGTTCGCCTTCAAACTGCAACACCGTATCCACCATGTGTTCCAAAATTTTCGGCCCTGCAATGCCGCCATCTTTGGTAATATGACCAATGAGAAAAACCGGGATATTTGTTTCTTTTGCAAAGCGCTGAAATTCTCCCGCCGTTTCCCTGATCTGTGAAATACTTCCGGGTGAAGCGTCTAAAAAGTTTGATTGCAAAGTTTGTATAGAATCAATAATAACTAATCCGGGTTTCAATTTTTTTATTTCACTGAATATAGTTTGGGTTACTGTTTCCGTAAGTAAATAAAATTGATCATTGGACATACCAATTCTATTTGCCCGCATCTTTATTTGCTCTTCACTTTCTTCGCCACTGATGTACAGAATTTTAATGTCTTCCAATGCCAGTGCATCCTGTAACAGCAAAGTACTTTTACCAACACCCGGTTCTCCCGCCAGTAAAACAATACTTCCCGGAACAATGCCGCCACCCAGGCTCCTGTTGAGTTCCGGGTCTTTTGTAAGAATCCTGTACATTTCATTGTTGTCAACATCTTTCAATGCAATTGTTTTCACCACTCTTTTTTCATCACTGAATAGCGCACGGTTTTCCGTGTTTTTTTTACCAGCAGATTTATCTACGACTTCTTCAATGAAGGTATTCCATTCATTACATGCCGGGCATTTTCCCAGCCATTTAGGGCTTTCATAGCCACAATTTCCACAGAAAAAAGCAACTTTTATTTTTGACATAATTATATTTCTCAATAATTTTTTTGTGAAATGCCGAACTATTTTTTCTAAAAAATGATTGTAAAAAAATTCTTGTAAAATAATACATTTTACGTTTCTAAGCCAGGGGTTTTTTGCACAAAAAAAGGTTGGCACCGCTGCCAACCTTCTACTTACTAACCCATTAAATTCTTGCACTAAATTACAATTTTGGCCAACATATCAAAATTATTTTTTTGCAACAGGTTTGAAAAAATACATGCGTTGGGTTTTCAAACTATATATAATTGACTAAAAATCAATTATTTATAAAAATCCTGATCATTGAATTTCAGCCTATATAAAATTATTTTTCTACAGGTAATTCGCTTTTTACACTTGTTTCTCAATTGTTTAGTTAAGCCAGACTTTTCTTTTTGCCTGTATTTGAAAGATTGGTATAAGAAGTTATCCACATTTGCACATAATTTGTTATTTTTTTCTTGTAATAGTTAAAAAAACTTAATTTGCAAATCATTAACAAAACTGAATTATGAGAACAAAAATTTTATGCTTTATCCTTGCTTTGTTTTCTTTCCAGCTTGCTTTTAGCCAAAAGGAGATCTCAGGAAAAATTACAGATGCAAAAGACGGATCCCCGATCATTGGGGCAACCATCAAAGTAGTAGGCGCAAAAACGACCGCTATTTCCGGGGCCGATGGGAACTTTTCCATGAAGGTTGATAATAAAGCCCAGAGACTATCAATTTCATTTATTGGGTTTGATGACCAGGAAGTGGCCATCAAAAATGGCGGGAATATCAATATTGCCCTGGTACAAAACGTATCCAATTTAAATGAAGTAGTGGTGGTAGGTTATGGAACCAAGTTGAGAAAAGACATTACAGGTTCCGTGGCGAAAGTGGGTGCAAAAGAATTAAATAATACACCCGTAACCAGTTTTGAAAGCGCCATGCAAGGCCGGGCTTCCGGTGTATATGTGCAGCAATTAAATGGAAAACTGGGCCAGGGAATCACAGTCAGAATCCGGGGTGCATCTTCTGTATCCGCGGGAAATGAACCATTGTATGTGGTTGATGGAATCCCCGTAATCACAAGCGATCTATCAAGTAATGGTGCAGCTACCAGCCCGCTTGCAGATATCAATATCAATGACATTGAATCCATTGAAATATTAAAAGATGCATCAGCCGCCGCGATTTATGGCTCTCGTGCATCCAATGGTGTTGTATTGATTACTACCAAGAAAGGTAAATTAGGAACATCTAAAGTAGAGTTTGGTTATTTCACAGGCCTGCAAAAACCCACAGGGCACAGGGAATTTTTAACCTCCCAGCAATATGTGGATTATTTCACCCAGGCTGCAATTGGTGCTGCAAAACAGGATGTTATTTATGGCTATTATACAAATTTGGATGATGCCATTGCAGATGAACTGGATTATGTGAACAGCAGGTTTACAAGGTATTCCGCGGGAAATAATGACTGGGAAAAAGCGAAAGTCAATACCAATTGGGAAGATCATGCTTTTCAAAGAGCCCCAATTTCCCAATACGATTTAAATTTCTCAGGAGGAACAGAGAAAACAAAATTTTATGCTTCCGGTCAATACCTTGATCAAACGGGAATTTTAGTAAGGAATAGCCTGAAAAGATACAGTGCACGGCTTAATCTCGACCATGAAGTAAATGACTGGTTAAACATTGGTATGAATATGAGTTTTGCCAGAACGATGAATGACCGGATATCAAATGACGATGCATTTGCCACGCCTTTACAATTGGTTGCCCTTTCTCCAATTACACCATTGATAGATCCCCGAACTGGCCTGTTAAGCGGCGAACTTGATCTTAATACAGGTAATCCCAACACCAATTATCCAGTATATTATAACCCATTGATCAGTGTAGATAATTCTGTATATAATACTTTAGTCAACAGGACATTGGGAAATGTGTTTGCGCAGATAAAATTAGTGAAAGGCCTTTCCTTCCGCTCCGAATTGGGAATGGATCAATTGAACCAGACTGAAGATGCTTATTATGGCAGGCTTACGGCCAGGAATACAGGCGTTCCCAATGGTTCAGGATTTTATACATCAGACCAGTTGCTAAATATAAATACCAATAACTTTTTTCAATATAATCTTACTTTCAAAGAGAAAAATGATTTAGACCTTGTTGCCGGATCAAGTTTTCAAAAACAAACGTCAGCCAATTCTGAGGCTGATGGTGAAAATTTTCCAAGTGACGCGTATAAAAAATTATCCAGCGCGGCATCAAAAACAAACGCGCTTTCTTCATCCACAGCCTTCAGTTTCTTATCTTATTTTGCAAGGGCGAACTATAAGTTTGATGGAAAATACCTGCTGGCATTAAGCGGCCGGTATGATGGCTCTTCCCGTTTCGGTGCCAATAACAGGTATGGATTTTTCCCCGCAGGATCTGTGGGATGGATAATGAGTGAAGAAAAATTCCTGCAGGATTCCCGCTGGATAAACTTCCTGAAACTAAAAGCCAGTTATGGTTTAACAGGGAATGCTGAAATTCCCAACTTTGCTTCCCGTGGCTTATTCTCGGGGAATGGCGGTTATGGCGGGATTGCTGGGCAAAGACCGGATCAGATTGAAAATCCGAACCTGAAATGGGAAACAACAGCCGGATCAGATTTCGGTTTTGAACTGAGTACATTTAAAAACAGGATAGAACTTGAATTTGATTATTATACACGCAATACACGCGACTTATTGTTGAACGTGGAAATTCCAGGCACGTCCGGTTTTGCTACACAATTTAAAAATGTGGGTAATTTGAAAAATAGTGGCTATGAGATCACACTGAATACAACCAATATTTCCAGCCATGATTTCAGGTGGACTTCCTCATTGAATTTTTCAAACAATAAAAATAAGATTACAAACCTGAACGGCCAGATTTTGGGAACCGATGTGAATAAAGCCATAGAAGGCTTACCCCTGGGCATTTTCTATACAAGGGAATTTGCCGGCGCTGATCCAAATAATGGAGATGCCTTATATTATTTAAATACACTGAAAAGTGATGGCACTCGTGACAGGTCCACAACAAATGATTACAATTTAGCATCAGATGTGGTTGTGGGTGACCCAAATCCTGATTATATTTATGGCATAGGAAATACATTCACCTATAAAGGGCTCGTGCTTGATGTACTGCTGCAGGGTGTTGCCGGTAACCAGGTTTATAATGATGGCGGCCAGTATATGTCTTCCAGCGGAAGTAATGGTTTCGATAACCAAACCCTTGATCAATTAAATGCCTGGAAAAATCCTGGTGATATTACCATGATTCCTGAAGCACGTTTATTTTATCCCAATGGTACAGATCCATCCAGCCGTTACATTTCTGATGGATCATATATGCGGGTAAAAGCGGTGACGCTGAGTTATACTTTACCAGCATCCATTACTTCCAGGTTTAAGATCAGTAGCGCAAAAATTTATGCCAGGGCTCAAAATCTTTTCACTTTTACCAAATATAAAGGCTGGGACCCTGAAGTGAATACGGATTGGGAGGCAGATAATATTCACCTGGGCCTTGATTTTTATTCAGCGCCACAGGTAAAAACAATTGTTTTTGGTATCAACTTAAGTTTTTAAACCAATTACTTTAAAGAAAAAGCAATGATCCAAAACATAAAATATTTTACAATGAAAAAAGATAATATAAAATTAACCGCACTCCTCATCCTGTTTTTTGCCTGTTTTTCCTGCAATAAACAATTGGATATTAAACCTACCCAGAGTGTAGAAAATAGCCAGGCATTAAATACCAGTAACGACGTAGAAGCAGCATTAGTTGGCTCTTACAGAGATCTCATAGACTTTGACATGTATGGCGGGAGTATTTTCGTTTGCGCGGATTTGCTCGGTGATAATAATGAACTGGAATGGTCCGGCACTTACCAGGGTATGACGCAGATCTATAATAAAGCGATCCCTATTGATAACCAATTTGTATCTGATACCTGGCTGGCTGGCTATGCTGCGATCAATGATGTAAATAATGTGTTAGGCGCTTTAGACGTTGTGATTGAAGAGAAAAAAGACCGAGTGGAAGGAGAAGCGAAATTTATCCGTGGCGCTTGTCTTTTTGATCTTGTAAGAATGTTTGGCAAAGCCTGGAACGACGGAAACCCTTCCTCTAACCCGGGTGTGCCAATTGTACTTACAGCAACTACAATTATTACTGGTGAAAGCCAGTTGCCCAGGAGTACGGTGTCTGAAGTGTATGCACAGGCAATCAAAGATTTAAAAGATGCAGAATCGCTGCTACCTGCAACGAATGGTTTTTTTGCAAATTCAGTTGCAGCTTCCGCTATGCTGGCACGCATTTACCTGCAACAGGGCGATTATCAAAATGCAGCGAATTCTGCCAACAAAGCCATCAGTGCGGCCACATCAAATGGTTATAGCCTGAATGCGACTTATGCTGATGAATTTCCAAATCCAGCCAGTCCCGGACCAGTAGCTAATACCCCGGAAGATTTGTTTGCCATGCAGGTAACAACAAGTGCTGGTACGAATGTGTTCCAGGAATTTTATTCTGCAGATGGCCGGGGAGATATCGCTATTACAGATAAACATTTAAATCTTTATGAACCAGGTGACGACCGTTTAAATCTTTTCTATACATCCGGCGGTTCTACCTATACCGGCAAATTTGAAAATGTATATGGAAATGTTCATATCATTCGACTGGCAGAAATGTACCTGATCAGGGCAGAAGCCAATTTCAGGATGGGAACTTCCGTTGGAACAGATCCCGTAAATGATATTAATAAGATCAGGCATCGCGTTAACTTATCAAATTATGCTGCGAATGAACTGACTCTGGATAATATATTGCTGGAACGCAAACTGGAACTTGCCTTTGAAGGGTTTACATTGCATGATCTGAAAAGAACTGAAGGCGCAGCAGGTGTGTTTAACTGGAATGATCCAAAACTTGTTTACCCAATTCCGCAAAGAGAATTAAGGGTAAATTTAAATCTTACACAAAATGATGGTTATTAATTAATCTTTTGAAGTTTTTTCAAAACCCGTTTCATTCATTTGAAGCGGGTTTTATTTTTGCCTCAATAAAACAGTGGCATAAGCCATAACACCTTCTTCACGGCCAATAAAACCAAGCCTTTCAGCGGTCGTTGCTTTGATCGAAATATCTTCCATCGAAATATCTAAAACCCCTGCTATCACTTCACGCATTTCCAATATATACGAATTAATTTTTGGCTTCTCCAGGCAAAGCGTGGAATCTATATTAATGATCTCAAAATTTTTTTCCAGAACCAGAGCATAAGTTTTTTTCAATAAAATTTTACTGTCAATATTTTTATACGCCATATCTGAATCCGGGAAATGTTTGCCGATATCTCCCAGGGACAAAGCACCAAGCAATGCATCACAGATAGCATGCAATAAAACATCCGCATCACTGTGCCCGACTGCGCCCCTGATGTGTGGCACTTTTATTCCGCCAAGCCAGAAATCACGGCCTTCTTCCAGCCGGTGAAAATCAATGCCTGTTCCAATTCTCATTTTCATATTGTATAAAATAAAATTGGCCGGGTGAAATGAATATTCACACCGGCCAATTATTTTAAAAATTATTATTGCCCGCCTCCTACATTATCTAAATCAAATAATAAACTGAAACGTAGTGTATTGGATAATGGATTTCTCGTCACGCCATTTCCGGAAGGCGCCAGGTAAGAAAAATTGATATTAAATACACTGTATTTCAAACCTACACCTGCTGTAAAATACCTGCGGCCTCCCTGGTTTTTACCTTCATAAAAATAACCTGCACGAATCGCGAACTGGTCATTGTAAACATATTCGGCACCAGGTGAAAAAGTAATGGCTTTATTGTTAAATGATTTAAACCAGCTTTCGAAAATACTGTAATTATGATAATTTGCAAGATTGGTCGAATCAATAGTATTATCACCAGTGTATTCCGGAATCGCAGGCACCAGTAATTTATTGACATCTAATGCAAGTGTGAATTTGCTGGTTTCATTAAATACCCAGCTATACGCTGCTCCAACGCCGATATTGGCTGGAATAAAATCTTTGCTTTGGGCATCATTGGTATAACCTATTTTGGAACCGAGATTGGATAGTGATAAACCGTAGGTCAGGCCTGCACCACCATCATCTGTGCCATCATGATATAATGAAAGATCTGCTGCAAATGCATTTCCGGCTTTGTATGTAACGCCGCCAAAACTTCCATTCGCTAAATTCGAATTAATATAACGCAGTGCAACACCTACGGCAAAATTTGTGGAGATCTTACGCGAGTATCCAAGGTCAAATGCCATTTCACGTGGCCTGCTCGTTTGCAGGTAATTTCCATTAAAGTCAACGAATTGTATTTGCCCCAGGTTAAAATACCTCAGTGATGCAGAAAGCGCCTGTTCATCATCCAGTTTATAATAACCGGCAAGCGTTGCCAGGAATACATCCTGCGCAATGTCTTTTAACCAGGGTGTATAGGTAAGTCCTACAGCGGCGTTACTTTTAGCGAAAGGTGTTTTGGCCAGGTTCCAGAAACCCGAATTCGCATCAGGGCTGATTGCAATACCTGCATCACCCATACCACCGGCGCGTGCATCCGGGGAAATACGGAGAAATGGAACAGCGGTTGTTACGATATTTATTGGGGCTGTTTGATCCTGTGCCTGTACATGTTGCGAAAAGATGATGCCTGACAGTAAAATTAAGGCAATGGCTTTCGTCTGCATTTTGTTCATGAATGTATGTTTATATTTTTGATATTTGTTGAAAGCTGAATTTGATTTTTACATCAATTCTTTCAACTGAGAAGTAAATTTTTTTTATAAGCGGGTAAATTTTGAAGGATGTAAGAGCATTAAAAATTTTGAGTGACAAATATAGGGCACATTATTTTTATTTAAACAATAACCACACAAACGTTTTTTTGAGGCAAAAAGGTATTAAGCCGGGTATTTTTTTTATTTTCAGGGAAAAATAATTTATTATCCTTTTATATTCGCAAATTGCAGCGGCATTTTTGCAATATTTTATAACTGAAATCGTTTCTATATTCTAATTAGGAAAAAACCAACATTAAAGATGTTTAAAAAATTTCGAAATTATTCCTGGGTTGCCCTGGTCATAGTGGCCCTGCCCGCCTGTAAAAACGGATTGTTTAATAAAAATAAGCATGAGCAAAGTACTGCTACAGGGTGGAATTATAATGATAAAAACCAGGGTGGTTATAATGTGACCAAGCCTAAGGATATAAAAACCGGACCGGGTCTTGTATTTGTGCAGGGTGGTACATTTACCATGGGCGCTACACAGGAAGATGTCATGAGCGACTGGAATAATATTCCCCGCCGTGTTACAGTCAATTCATTTTTTATAGATAAAACTGAAGTGGCCAATGTACATTACCGGGAATATTTAAACTGGCTCGAAAATGTTTTCTCTGATCCTCAATACCAGGCTGTACTTGATGGTGCCAGGCCGGATACATTGGTTTGGAGAAGTGAACTCTCATACAATGAACCCTATGTGGAATATTATTTCCGCCATCCTTCCTACAATTATTATCCTGTTGTGGGTGTAACCTGGAGACAGGCACATGATTTCTGTATCTGGCGTACGGACAGGGTAAACGAAATCGAACTGATTAAGCGCGGCTATCAAAATAAAAATGTGATCAAGCAGGAAATGAATGGCGGTGGCCAGGATAATTTCAATACCAAATCTTACCTGATGGGTGAGTATGAAGGAATTCCCGGTAAACCCAAAAAGAATCCCTTGCTGGATGCACAGGGCAGGCCAAGAACAACTGTAAAATTTGAGGACGGAATCATTTTCCCGGATTACCGTCTGCCCACTGAAGCAGAATGGGAATATGCAGCGCTCGGGTATATTAGTCAAAACCCGCAGCCCCGCAAATCTGAAAAGAAAAGAGGAGAGGAGCTGATCGCCAATAAACAATTATATTCCTGGAAAAATGATGGTTTTGATAATTTGAGAGGTACAAGAAAAGGAACCATGCAAGGTGCATTCCTGGCAAATTTCAAAAGAGGGAATGGTGATTATATGGGTACACCCGGTGGTTTAAATGACCGCTCCGCAATACCTGCACCCGTAGTTTCCTTTTATCCGAATGGTTTTGGTTTATATAATATGAGTGGAAACGTGAATGAGTGGGTGGCTGATGTTTACAGGCCTTTGACCGGTATTGAAGAAGACGATTTGAACCCTTTCCGGGGTAACGTTTTTACAAAAGTTGATTTAAGTGGTGGTGAAGGAAACCTGCGCGACAGCCTGGGAAGAATTAAATATATTCCTGAATCTGATTCAGCATTGGCTAACAGGAGAAACTATCAACGGTCTTATGCGATTAACTATTTAGATGGTGATACTGCAAGTCGTGTTTATTATGGTTATGGTGTTACTACATTAGTGAGTGATAAGTCAAGAGTGTACAAAGGCGGAAGCTGGATGGACATGCCTTATTGGTTAAGTCCTGGTGCAAGGCGTTTCCTGGAAGAAGATGAAAGTAGCAGCACAATTGGTTTCCGCTGTGCCATGACACATTATGGTGCACCAGAAGGCACTTCTACTAAATTACCGAATGGGAACTTCTTCCCGAAAAGAAGGCAGAAAAGATAATTTTTTTTCATTGATTGTAAATTTTAAACCCGCTTTTCCAGGTGGGTTTTTTTATACAATACAAAACCGTTTTTCGGTGTAAATTTGTTTACAAACTTAAAAAGTATATTTTGGAAGAATCACTTCAACATTTTATTACCGAAGCCTTTAAAGAAGATGTAGGTGCGGGAGATTATTCTACACTTTGCTGTATTCCTGCTTCTCAAAAAGGCAAAGCTGTTTTAAAAATAAAGCAAGCCGGAATTTTAGGAGGCATGGAAGTGGCTGAAAAAATATTTGCCTTTACAGAACCTGCTGCTGTTTTTCATCCATTTAAAAAAGATGGTGATCGGATGTCAGTGGGCGAAGAAGCTTTTACAGTTGAAGCTCATATTCATACTATTTTAAAATGTGAAAGACTTGTGTTGAATTGTATGCAGCGTATGTCCGGGATTGCTACATTAACCAGGGAATATGTAGATAAAATAAAAGGCTACCATACTAAAATTCTGGACACAAGAAAAACAACGCCCAATTTCCGTTTACTGGAAAAAGAAGCTGTGCGAATTGGCGGCGCCATTAATCATCGCTTTGGTTTATATGATATGATCATGCTAAAGGATAATCATATTGATTATTGTGGTGGTATCATTCCGGCAATTGAAAAAGCCTGGACATATACACAGGAAAATAATTTACCTTTAAAAATTGAAGTGGAAACGAGGAACCTGGATGATGTACAAAAAGTTGTTGATCATGCAAAAGGGAAAGTTTTTCGCATTATGCTTGATAATTTTTCGCCGGAAAATATCCAGGCTGCTTTGCAAATCACAAATCAAAATTTTGAAACAGAAGCCAGTGGCGGCATCAACCTGGATAATATAATTTCTTATGCAGAAACTGGTGTTGATTATGTAAGTGTCGGTGCACTAATTCACCAGGCAAAAAGTCTTGACCTGAGTTTGAAAGCTTTTTTTAATTAAATATTTTTACAGATGCCCAAAAAAAATACAGACAATAATGGGATTATATATAGTACGGATCCTTCTTTTCAATTTACAGCAGATGAAGCATTGGCAGAAACTGCAAATCCTGAAAATCAAAAGCTCATCATAAAATTAGAAACAAAACATCGTGCAGGAAAAACGGTTACGGCAATTTATGGTTTTGTGGGCAAGCAGGAAGATCTAAGTGTATTGGAAAAAAAATTAAAAAATTTTTGCGGCACGGGTGGAAGTTCTAAAGATGGAATTATTTTAATACAGGGAGACCAGCGAACAAAAATTTTAAACTGGCTCAAAATAAATGAATATAATAAAACAAAACAAGGCTGATTTTTATCCAATCAATTATTTAAAAGAAAACTTATGAAGAAATTATTTATTGCACTTTTCGTTTTATGCTCATTCCTTTCTTACGCGCAGAAACCCGCTAGCGGTGGGCATTTGAAGCCTTTGCAGGCGATCATGGATATCCGTCATTATACTATTGAATTAAATGTAGATCCTGTAAATAAAACAATCAATGGTTATGCAGAGGTCAATCTTTTATTGAGTAAAAAAACAGACAGTTTATTATTAGACCTGCAGCATGTTTTGAAAGTAAATAAGGTTTGGGTGAATACGAAAGAATCTCCATTTTTTCAACAGGATGATTTTTTATACATCACTTCAAAAAATGGATTTGATACTGGCCGGCAAATTATTAAAGTGCAATATGCAGGTACCCCACAGGTTGCAAAGCGTCCGCCATGGGATGGAGGTTTTACCTGGGCGACTGATTCTTTAGGTAATCCCTGGATCGCCATTACGGATGAAGGTGAAGGTGCAAAAATTTTATTTCCCTGCAAAGACCATCCAAGTGATGAACCCAACGAAGGCGCAGATTTAATCATTACTGTTCCCAAAGGCCTCATCGTTGCAGGGCCGGGATTATTAATCAGTCAAAAGTCTTCCGAAAATACTTCTACATTTCATTGGAAAACAAATTATACCATCAACAATTATTGCATTCTTTTTAATGTAGGAAAATACACAGTTGTATCGCGTAATTATACAACCGTTGACGGAAACATAGTGCCGATACAGTTTTATGTTTTAAGCTATCATGCTGATAAAGCACCACATCATTTGGATATTCTTGAAAGGTCTATACATGTGCAGGAAAAATATTTTGGTGAATATCCTTTTGTCAAAGAAAAAATTGGTATTTGTGAAACGCCGCATCTCGGCATGGAACATCAAACCATGAATGCGTACGGCAATAATTTTAAATATGCACAAGTGGGCGGACAGGATTTTGACTGGCTCATGCACCACGAATTCGGCCACGAGTGGTGGGGAAATAAAGTAACCGCAAAAGATTGGGCGCACTACTGGATCCAGGAAGGGATTTGCAGTTTTGGCGATGCATTATTTGTGCGTGAAGCGGAAGGCGAAGATGCTTATCTCACAAAAATGCGGCAGAGCGCTTATCATATACAAAATAAAATGCCCATTGTTTTGGGAGATGAAGTAGTTGAGGAAGATGCTTACCAACCCGACATATACAGCAAGGGCGCATTTTTTATGCATACGTTGCGCTATGTGCTGGGTGATAGTTTATTTTTTCCAACATTAAAAGGTTTTGTCACTGATCCATTATACACATACAATAACCAGGTAACAACGGATGATGTAGAAAAATATTTTAGCACAGCAGCGCATCAAAATCTCAAACCATTATTTGATTTTTATTTGCGCACAGCAAAAAAATTGGCGGTAGATATCCATGAAACAGCCGACAATAAATATGTGATCAAACTATTAAATTATGATGGCGTTTTACCTATGGATATTCAAACTGATTCCGGGTTAAAGCGAATGATGATTGATGCAAAAGGAATTCAAATAAATAGTACCATAATGCCTGTGGCAGATCCTAAAGTGTATTATTTAAAAACAGTTTTATACGAATAATGAGTTTGAAAAAAATTGGTTGATATCATCCCCGCGATATTATTTCTCATCGCCGGGATGATACGTTTTCGCTGCATTTTTTAAGACATCCTCTTTATAAAATAAAACATCTTTGAATTCACCTTTGGAATACATTAATCCCTGGTCAAAAAAATGAGGTGACTTTGGATCGCCACTTTCACCACCAGCGAGTAATGATTTGGCTTTAATTTTTTCTCCAAATTCTACAGCACAAATAAAACTGTTTCCATTCACGCCATATCTTTTTACAGTACCGGGGAAAGTGTGGCTGCTATAAGATGGAATCATGCCCCAGGTGGAAGAAGCAAAACCCACGGGATAACTTGCAGCCTTGTCATCAAAATGCTGGTCAATGTCGTTGGAGATTCTTTGAAAACGATTGATTTCGCCCCAGGGCATTTCCCATTTCCCAAAATTTTCTTTGAGTTTTTCTATAGTTTCTGTCAAAGGTTTTAGCAGTTCATCTGCAGAAGCATTGGCTGCAAACAATTTTGTTTTTTCTACAATATCATTTTCTTCATCTTCAACAACAGGTGTCCTGAAAATGGCTGGCAACAGGCGTTCTCCCCAATTCACAGCCAGCGTAGTAGCCACCGAATTTTCACCACAGCGATAATCCCATTTCTTTAAAATATCCATGGGAGCTGCCAGTGAATTTTTCAAATTTACATTTTCAGCACCCGATTTTTCATACACTTTTATCAATGCCGGTATCAAAATTTCAAATGCGGATAAATACGTATCATATCCTTTTTCAATTACTTTATCAATCGTATACGATTTTTCATTTCCCAAAATTCTTAAAGCATTAATGCCGCGAAAATTTTGTCCGTCCGGTGCCATATATGCCGGGTAATCTTTTTTCAGAGGACTATATTTTCCAGCTACTGTGTACGGTGTGGAATTACAATTTTCTATCCAGCCATTTGGCGGATTATAAATATGCACGCTTTCATTCACACTATGCATTCCTTTCCAATCAGTAGCAGAAGTAGTGCCATCAACAGGTTTTGACCAGTCATAATTTGTATCTCTAATGGGAATAAAATTTCCATGCCAATAAGCGATATTTCCTTCCGCATCTGCATATACCGTATTGTTGGATGTATTAGCAAGCAAATCCATAACCTCTTTATATTCTTCAAAACTTTTTGCTTTCGTGCGTTGCCAGCTTTGTATCAGGCCTTTGATATCGCGGTTATTGGATCGTACACTGATCCAGTTGCCATTTCTTATGGCCATCACCGGGCCATGTCCTGTATAAAAAGTGTTGATGGATTTTGTGGAAATAGAATTGCCATCTTTATATTGAATATCAATTTTTTTCTGCAATACTTTTTTCTCTGTATTGTTATATAAATAATACAATTCATTATTTTTCTTCGTTATTTTTTCGATGTATGCATCAGATACATCTGTATAGCCGGAAGTATGCATCCAGCCGCAATGTTCATTGAAACCCTGGTACACAAAAAACTGTCCCCAGGTAACAGCGCCATACGCATTCAAACCTTCATCACTCACCATTTGTACTTCAGGCCGGAAATAAAAAGTAACGTGCGGATTAATATATAAAATGGCGTGATGCGATGCAGTGATGGAAGGTGCAAAAGCAAAACCATTGGAACCAGTTGGCGTTTCCAGTTCTACATTTTTTTTCGTCACAGGAATTGAAGTGCCGCCATAGAAATTTTGTAATTCATCCACGCTGATATCTGCCACACTGATCGCGCCGATACTTCCATCTGTCCAAAGTAATGGATACCAGGGTTCAAATCTTTTTAAAAGTTGTGGCTTCACTTTTTTGTGCGTGTATAAATAAAAATTAATGCCATCCGCGAAAGCGTTGCAAAGATTTTTTAGCCAGGGCGGCGATGTCTCATAATCATGTTTTGCATCCGCAGTATCAATAATCATACGAATGAGCAAGTCGTTGTACAAATCTTTTTCACCATTCAGTTCAGAGAGCCGGCCAAGCTTTTCGATATAGTTCATTTCAACGCGGTTAAAATCATCTTCACATTGTGCGTAGAGCAGGCCAAAGACCGCGTCTGCATCCGTTTTCCCATACACATGCGGAATGCCATACTGATCACGGATGATGGAAACCTGTTGCGCCTGTTGTTCCCATTTTTTCACTTCTGTTGTCGAAAATTTTTGAGCAGAAAGAGAAAAAGGAATGAGTAAGAGCAAGTACATTTTTTTCATGAAACAAATATAAGGTTTCGGTTGAAATTATTGGTGGGAGGGAGCTTTGTATGTGGGTTACCGGCGTAGTTTTTCGGTTTGACAATGCTTTCGTTGCTAATCCCGCTTGATCAGGTTTCACTCTTGTACTTCCTGTGATTGAGGTGGCAAAATAATAGGGCAGTATAAATCCTGCAAGAAAATTAGTCGTTTTAAAAAATCCTAAAGAAAAATTTGTTTTGTTAATAAAACGTTGTAGTATTGTTATAGAAATATAAATGAAAGCACCTTTGCCGAATATTTAGTATCGCCTGGAATTAGTAGAAAATCCAAAAATTGTTTCAAATTTTTAGTTAACATAAACATGCGTTTTTCAACTCAAATAGTATCAATTACCGGTTTAATAATATGTTCGCTTTTATTGACTTGTTCATCTTTTGCTCAAGATGAAATAAAGAACGATGAATCTGCAGGCATTTTTAATATTTCCACAAAAACACTTTCCGGCCTGCAAAAGCAGTATGAAAATCTTCAATCAACAATAGAAAAGCAGAACAAGAAATTGCTGGATAAAATGCTTCGTAAAGAAGATAAATTAAAAACAGCAATATTAAAAACGGATAGTGTCACGGCTAATCAATTATTCACTCCTGAAATTTCTGATCAATACAAACAATTACAAAAAAATTCTACTACACTTACTGACAAACTGAACAAATTTCCTTTAAAGGAATATGTTCCGGGAATTGATAGTATTCAAACTTCGCTGAATTTTTTCCTTGAAAATAAAAACCTGCCATTACAAAATATTGAACAAATAAAAACTTTGCAAACGCAGGTTCAATCATTGCAGGCATCTATGCAACAAGCAAATGATATTCAGCAATATGTGCGTGAAAGAGAAGCATTCCTGAAAGATAAATTACTCAATAGCAATGTCAGTAAACAACTGGAAGGAATTAATAAAGAAGTTTATTATTACCAGCAAAGATTAAGTGAATACAAGGAATTATTAAATGATAAAAATAAACTGAAAGATAAAGTGCTTGGTATAGTTAGGGAGCTGCCTGCTTTTGAAAATTTCTGGCAAAAAAATAGTTACCTCGCGATGCTATTCCCGCTGCCTGATAATTATGGAACAGCACAGGCACTGGCTGGATTACAAACAAGATCTAATGTGCAAAGCCTGATCAATTCCCGCATGGGAAATATTTCATCAGGAGGTGGTGTGGGCGGTAATTTTTTACAACAACAAATGGATGCCGCGAATACACAACTCAATCAATTAAAAGATAAATTAAACCAACTGGGAACCAACAGTGGCGATGGTGAAATGACTATGCCTGATTTTAAACCCAACGAAGAAAAAACCAAAACTTTTTTTCAAAGGCTTGAATACGGAGTAAACCTGCAAAATCAGCCCAGCAATTATGTTTTACCGATAACAACGGACTTTGCCTTATCCCTGGGATATAAAATTGATGATAAAAAGAAAATAGGAATTGGTGCAAGTTATAAGATGGGTTGGGGATCTGGTTTAAAAGATATTCAATTAAGCAGCCAGGGTATCGGGCTAAGGAGTTATTTAGAAATTAAAGCTAAAGGAAGTTTTTGGCTTAGTGGTGGTTTTGAATACAACTATTTGAGCAGTTTTCGGAATTTACAGGAACTGCAAAACAATATTGATATATGGCAGCGAAGTGCATTATTGGGTATTAGTAAAAAATATAAGATTGGTAAAAAAAGAGAAGGCAGCATGCAGGTGCTGTACGATTTTTTACATAATAATCAAAACCCACCGGGCCAGGCTTTGAAATTTAGGATTGGGTGGGGATTTTAAAAACGATGAAAGATTTTTAATAATTATTAATTATATGAGAAAGATTTCTTTGATTTTATTTTATTATTTTTTATTGTCAATAGCTGGTCCGAATGCTGTTTATAGCCAGGGACAAAATGTTGACTCAAGTGATTTTGGAAAGCTGGTAGATTTTTTACCTCCAGCCCCAAATGCGGCGTCAATAATAAAATATGGAGGTATAAATATCAATCAAAACACCGGCGCTCCTAATATAAATATTCCCATAACAAATATATCTTTAAGAAAAATTTCAACCGGCATAAGCCTGGGCTATAGTTCTACAGGAATTAAAGTTGATGAAGTAGCCTCCCGTGTTGGTATGGGCTGGACAATTTTGGCAGGTGGTGTGATTACGAGAATTATGCGGGGAAAACCAGATGAATTAAATATACGCCATGTACCTTATGCCGAAGTGGGAACCAATGTCTCTACATACAATTTTATGTACAGGATTGTAAATACGTATAGTCCCACAGGTTATGACTCTGAGCCTGATCTGTTCAACTTTAATTTTGATGGTTATTCAGGAAGTTTTGTTTTGGATGATAATATGCAAATTGTTCCAATAATTCCCAGCAAGTTCAAATTTGAATACCAGTTTACAAGTTCTTATTGGAATTTTAAAATTACAACACCAGATGGCGTTTCTTATTATTTTGGTGGTAGCAGTGCCACTGAAACAACTAAAAGAGAGCAGCTATGCGGTAAAACATTTGAAACATATATACCAACAGCCTGGTATCTGACTAAAATAGAACATCCAAATGGCGATGCCATTTTTTTCAATTATACACCCTTGGAATATACGTATGATAATGGTGTCTCTGAAACGATGTATTGGACATTAATTGCCCAACTGGATGGCGGTTCAGGAGGTGGAGATTGTGCCACAAAATTTGCAACAGCCATACCAAATACGAGTTGTATAAATGTAAGCCGAACTAAGGGTGTACTGCTTGATGAGATCCGGGCTCCAGGTAACCAGCTAATAAAATTTGATTATACAACAAGGGAAGATTGTGCGGACAAATTGATTAGCAAAATAACACAAACCAATCTTGCAACTGGAAGTGTTGGAGTTACTAATATATGGAATTTTTTATATAAAACTGATACTTCTGCAAACTATAATGGAAGATCATTTAATGGCATTACCAGAACGCCTTATTTAATAGGTTTAATTCAAAGAAACGCTGATTCCAGTTTATTACTGAAACATACATTTGCCTACAATGATCCACTTGGAAGGCCACCACGTTTATCTTATGCACAGGATCACTGGGGGTATTTTAATGGAAAAAACAATAGTACTTTAATACCACTACCGGACTTGTCAGATGATAGAGTAAGATTCAAGTTTGCAACTGCTAACAGGGAGCCAGATTTTAAATATGCAGTAAAAGGCATGCTTTCAAAAATCATGTATCCAACTGGTGGTTTTGACAGTTTAGTTTATGAATCAAATGAAGTGATGCAAAATTTACCAACTGGAAATGTCCATGAGCTTTTTAGCAGGGTAACCGGTACTGCAATTTCAGACGAAAAAAGTGATACTTCTTCTTTTGTTGTAAATACAAATCAAAACATACCGATAGTTATCAATTGTATTGATAATTCCGGTACAGGAGATTTTGACTCCCAACATAATTTTGGCACGTTGCAAATTCTAAATCCATCTGGACAGGTTGTTTATTCGCAAATGAAAGTAACTCCAGGTACAAATATTCTGGATAGTTTTAGGACAATTACAACAGGCAGGTATTCAGTAACGGTAAAGGCAAAGGGTACTGTTGTTACTACAAAAGTTACAATAAATTTTATTCCAAATATTGGTTCGACAACTAATTCTGTGTCAATAGGTGGAATAAGAGTTAAATCAATTTTCACATCACCTAATAATGATGAAAAACCAATTGTAAAAAGATATTATTATGGCAAGATTAATAGTTTAAATAATTCATCACTGATCGGCATTCCGCATCCTATATACAAAAAGGTATTTGATACAAGGGTTTCTTGTGTACCGGGGGTTCCTTCTGGTGACGGTGTATATCATCATATTGCTATGTATTCAAATTCTATTGTGACTTTGCTGAATTTTCAATCTGCATTAATAAGCTACGGTACAGTGGTTGAAAGTAATGGTGATAGCCTTGCGGGAGGTGCATCTGAAACAAACTTTAATGCATTAACTGACGCGCCCGGATATATTTTGTGGGGGGATGGTGTAGTTGGCGCTCCTTATAGTAACGCTTCAAGTCTTTTAAATTCTAAAGTAAAAGATGAAACAACTTACAAGCTGGATAATACAAATACACTTATTCCCATAAATAAAAAGATAAATACATATAAACTTGACACGCGAAAAACAAAGTGGGTTTATGGATATTCAATTAATCAGAAATATGTAAACTCCGCGACATTAGATAGTACAAATTGCGCAGTTGTTTTATCTAGTTTTCTTAGTTCATTTGATATGACCAGGTATGATTATTTATCAAAATGGATTTACCAGGATTCTTCTACGGATATCACCTATGATCAAAATGGATTAAATCCTGTATCTCAAGTATCGGTTTATTATTATGATGACAGTGTCAATTTGCAACTTAGCAAAACCGATACTTATGATAGCAAAGGAAATTTAAAGCGCACAGTTTTTAAATACCCGAATGATTATACAAATATTGATGTGTATAATGACATGCAAAGTAAAAATATTTCTTCGCCTGTAATTGATGTGCAAACTTTTACAAACAGTATAAAAAATGTTGAAGTAAATACAAATTACAAAAAATGGAGCAATAGCAATTACCTGCCTGATTCAATATATAAAGGAACACTTGCTAATCCTTTAGAGATTGAAGGCGCAATTACAAAATATGACAAAGCCGGTAACATCCTGGAGTTCAAAGGCCGGAATGGTATTCTTACTTCAATTATTTATGGATATAATAATTTGTTCCCGGTGGCCAAAATTGTTGGCGCATCTTATACTCAGGCAAAAAATAAGTTGTCTGTGGATACTTCTGTAATTAATGTTTATGGAAGTGAAGAATTAATACCGGAACTAAATAATATCAGGACAGGCCTTCCGAACGCATTCGTGACAACGTACACCTATCAAAATCTCGTTGGCGTTACTTCTATCACAGATGAAAATAATAAAACAACTTCTTTTGATTATGATGGTTTGAACAGGTTAAAAACTGTTCGCGATTTTGAAAATAATTATTTAAAGAAATTAGATTATTCGTATAATCAGCCTGATCCCACTCAAACGGTGAAAGCATGGTTTAACCCGTTGATGTCTCAAACATTTTATTGCCAGGCCTGCCTTACAAATTACTATGCTGTCCCTTATGTTTATTCTATTCCTGCGGGTAAATATTTTTCAACAGTATCACAGGCTGATGCAAATAGTAAAGCGCAGAGAGAACTTGTTGCCAATGGTCAAAATACTGCGAATGCAAACGGCGCCTGCACCAAGAAGTGTACGAATTGTGTAGGTGAAAATATAAAATGTATTAATGATCTTTGTGAAACCGGGATCAAAGTTGTTGATGCAATAGCTCAAGATCCACTAGGGGGTCTCTGGACTTGTTATTATCATTGGTTATGGAGTGATGGTAGCAAAATGTATTATACCACTACAAACCTTGATTATTGTGATTTTTAAAAATTAATTTTATGCTCATCAACCTGCTTTTATTTTTCTCCCTGAACTTGACAAGTATTTATTCTTTTAATATAAATACACTCAACCAGGATACTATTCATTTAAGTGATTACCAGGGAAAAAAGATCCTGTTGGTAAACATTGCATCGGGCAGTGAATATGCATCGCAGTTAAATGAGCTTCAGGCTTTATACAACTTGTTTGATAACAGACTTGTTGTAATTGCTTTCCCTTCCAATTCTTTCGGGCATGAACCTCTAACGAATACAGACCTAATGCAATATATCACAGACAGTACGACGATTACTTTTCCTATCGCAGAACTAAGTGAAGTTACAGGTAGCAATTCCAACCCAATATATAATTGGCTTTCCCAGGCAACTGAAAACGGAGTAATGAACAGAATTTGTTCGGGCGATTATCAAAAAATTTTGATCAATGAAAATGGAAGAATTATAGCTGTATTTCAGGATGAAGTTTCTCCGCTTGACCCCTTAATCACGGATGCCATTAATAATTAAGAACAGAATATATGAAGATGATTAGAGCATTACAAAACAATTTTTATAAACTTTTTATATGCATTTGCGTACTGCCTGTTATTGTTATTGGTCAAACACCAAATACTAGTAATTTTCCACCACTTCCAACGCAAACGCTGCAATCATTACCCCCGGCATATAGCGGCACCATGCCACTGAACTATGTACGCGAATGGAACGCTTCCAGGACATTGTCTTCTTCAACAGCGCTTTCTTCCACATCAAGAACACTTGAAGAAGTAAAACAAAGTACGCAGTATTATGACGGTCTCGGCAGACCTATTCAAACAGTTGGGGAAAAAGTTTCTCCCTTAGGCTTTGATATGGTTTCATCCAAAACTTATGATGAATTTGGCAGAGAAGTTTTTAGTTATCTTCCTTACATCAGCTCTTCTTCCGATGGCAACTTCAAAACAAATGCATTCACTGAAGAAAATAATTTTCTGAAAGCTTTTTATAATCCCACAAACAATGCCGCGGGCGAACAATTTTTTTATGGAAAAACGGATTATGAAAATTCACCGGCCAACAGGGCTGTCAAATCTTATGCACCCGGGAATAGCTGGGTGGGAAGTGGGATAGGCATATCTATGCAATATTTCAACAACACATTAGCAGATAGCGTGCGTATATGGAATGTAAATTTCTTAAGTGGGAAAACACCCACCAGCACCGGTTTCTATGCAGCAGGATTATTGAGTAAAAATATTACCACGGATGAAAGAGGTTATGATGTTGTTCAATACACAAATAAATCAGGTAAATTAATTCTTAAGAAGGTGGCTGCTTCCAACACTACTTACAATGGCCCGACTGGCTGGTTAAATACCTATTATATTTATGATGACCTGGGAAACCTGCGCTATGTGATACAGCCACAAGGTACAGACTGGTTAAAAAATAATAACTGGGCTTTTGAAAATGTATCCTGGAAAAATTCAACGATTGCCAAAGAGTTTACTTTCAGTTATGAATATGATGCAAGAAACAGGATGATCATCAAACGCGTTCCGGGTGCTGGTGAAGTATGGATGGTGTATGATACAAGAGACAGGCTGGTAATGACGCAGGACAGTTCTTTACGCCAGCAAGGAAAATGGCTCTATACTTCTTATGATGTTTTCAACCGGCCGGTTATGACAGGTTTATGGAGTGACCCGAATGACCGTGCTTATCACCAGGCGCTCGCGTATAACAGTGAAAATTATCCCGACCCTCCAACAAGGTATGAAATACTCACAAGTAATTATTATGATAATTATTCCTGGGTTGCATCGAGCGGCAGTGGCCTAAGCAGTACGCTTATCACGGCGAATGGAATTACTGGTACAAACTATTTTTATGCGCAAAGCAATAATACGTTTCCATTCCCACAGGCAATAACCGCGGACTATACAAACATTACAGGAAGAATGACCGGTACAAAAATAAAAGTACTGGGTTCTGCAAATACCTATTTATGGACAGTTAGTTTTTATGATAAAAGAGGCAGATTGGTTGAAACCCAAAGTATTAATAATTCCGGCGGAAAAGATACGGTGGTGATGCAATATAGTTTTAGCGGACAAGTATTAAGAACGCTGGAATGCCACGCTAAATCGGGCGCGAACCCGCAGCAATACAGGGTGTTGACAAAGATGAGCTATGATGCAGCAGGAAGATTAACCGCTGTAAATAAAGTAACCGGCAACAGCCCCGAAACAGTGATCGCGCAAAACCAGTATGATGAACTGGGCCAGTTAAAGAAAAAAGTGATTGGCCAAAAACGTGATGCAGTAAATACAAATACCTACACTTCCAATCCGTTGGATTCATTGGCGTATTCTTATAATGTGCGCGGCTGGCTGAGAGGCATTAATAAAGATTATGCGCGTGGTGAAAACAATGCAGTAAACTGGTTTGGCACAGAACTGAATTATGATTTTGGTTTTACCACCACGCAGCTCAATGGAAATATTGCCGGTATCCGCTGGCGCAGTGCGGGCGATGGAGAACAACGGGCGTATGGCTTTACAAACGACCCGGTAAACCGGCTAAAGAAAGCCAACTTTACACAATATACTTCTGCTAACTGGGACGTAAGCGCGGGCATAGATTTTACGTTGAAAAATATGAGTTATGATGCCAACGGAAATATTACCAGCATGAGCCAGAATGGTTTGGTTTTAAGTACTTCTTCCATCATTGACAGTTTAACGTATGGATATATTACGAACACCAACCGTTTGAAATATGTAACCGATGCAGCAAATAATCCCAACAGCACTTTAGGCGACTTTAAAGAAGTGAACAACAACACTACGCAGGATTATTGGTATGATGGAAATGGCAATCTTACCAAAGACAAAAATAAATCCATCAACAGTATCAGTTATAATTATTTAAACCTGCCACAAACAATTACAGTTACTGGAAAAGGAACGATTACTTATACGTACGATGCAGCAGGAAATAAATTAAAAAAAGTAACGGTAGATAATACGGTCTCGGGATCTAAAACGACTACCACAGATTATTTCGGCGGGTTTGTTTACCAGAATGATACGTTGCAGTTTTTAAGCCAGGAAGAAGGCCGGGTGCGGCCAGCCACTGCCGGTAAGACTGATACCATGTATTATGATTATTTTGAAAAAGATCATTTGGGTAATATCCGCGTGGTACTTACCGATCAAAAGCAGCAGGATGTTTACCCGGTGGCAACCGTTGAAAGCCAGAATGCCGCTGCGCTTGCGGTTGAAAAGCAATATTACGATATACAGGATGCAAATATTTTTGATAAGACTTCTATAAGTGGTTTTGTTCAAAATACCGCGACGTATAAAAATAATAATGGCAATCCACCTTACAATACAAATCCATCTGCAAACACCGGACAAGTAAGTCAAAAATTGTATAAGCTAAACGGTCAGCAAGGCGTGAAAACAGGCCTTAGCATAACGCTTCGCGTAATGAGTGGGGATGTTGTAGATGTGTATGGAAAATCTTACTGGCATAACAATGGATTACCCATTCAAAACAATTACAATATCAGTGGAGCGTTGATGAATTTTATTGGAATATTTGCAGGCAGCCAGGCAGTAACTCTCGGCGGGCATGGAACAGATGCAACAACGCTGTTTAATAATCCAAATACAACAGTTCCTCTTGGAAACTGGTTGAATAATTCTGTACCAGATCCCGGCGTAAATATTCCGAAAGCGTATATCAATTGGATCTTATTTGATGAACAGTTTAAAGTAGTAAGTAGTAGTAGTGGATTTAGTGGTGTGAATGCAACAGGCGATGTTTTAAAAACACATCACAACACTGTAACTATTCCAAAGAATGGATACCTGTATGTGTATTGCAGTAATGAAAGTAATGTGGATGTGTTCTTTGACAATTTGCAGTTGATTCATACAAGAGGGCCTTTGATGGAGGAGACGCATTATTATCCATACGGGTTGACGATGGCGGGCATCTCTTCTAAGGCATTAAATGGTGCACCGGAAAACAAAAGAAGATTTAATAAAGGTTCTGAATTACAGAACAAAGAGTTCTCCGATGGTTGCGGTATTGAACTTTATGCAACAAATTATAGAATGTTGGACCCGCAAACAGGGAGATTTTGGCAAGTTGACCCACTCGCTGATATTGCAGAAGACATATCCCCCTTTGCATATGCAAGTAATAATCCTATCATAATAAATGATCCTTTTGGTCTTGCAAATGATACAGCCGTTTTACCACTTGTGACCGTAAAGACAAAGCTTAAAAAGAGTGAGCAAAGTAATAATACGATGACCTATTACATACCTCCAAATAATGAAATAAGCCATGCTGATAATACAAGAGTATACCATCCAATAATAGGTGGACTATTTCCAAGCAATACCACATATATATCATCTGCAATTGCAAACACTGGATTTGCGCAATCTCCTTACCCAAAAGGAACTTATGTGCGTCAATTTAGAACAGCCAAAACAGAAATGTATGTAAGGGTTTCCAATTCAACAAATGGAATACGTGGACAATGGCTTGTGAAAGCAAGTAGCATTCGAGGAATGACACCCCAGCAAATACAACAAAATCTTTCATTACCTACAACACCAAATCAAATGGGTGAAGTTAAAGTTCCAGCAGGTACTTTAATGAGAGCTGGGCCTGTTGGAGGGAATTCTTTTGGTCCAGGTAATCTTGGCATTACTCAATATCAACTTATGGAACCAATACCAAATACAAATTTTTTTGAACCTGTACCTATAATAACTCCTAGTATAGAATTGCCTGTTGAAATTCCTATTGAACCATTTGAGTTGCCTGAAATTCCATTCATACCATGAATTGTACAAAATATAAAATACAAGATAATAAACTCATATTCGACGACAGTGAAATTGTCTTTGATTTTCCTATAAAGGAATCCATTCAGATAAATGAAATGTTGATTGTTTATTTAGATTTAGACGACAGAATTATCCCTTTAGAAGAAAATGTTTTTGGAGTAAGTTTATCAGATAGTAAAATTAAATGGCAGATTGAAAAAAGAATATATCCTATGGGTGGTTATGATAAAATGCGATGCCCGTTTGTTGGCATAAGCTTTCATAAAAACAAGTTACGTCTTCATAATTGGTGTTCGAGAAATTTAGTAGTAGATCCTTCTACAGGCAAAGTATTGTTAGAAGAAGAAACAAGATAAATATAAAATAAGATTAAATTTTTTATAAAGTGCTGAAAGACTATGACTCTGAATTAATTACAAAAGTGGTGAGCCAGAATGTCGCCGCACTGTCAATTGAAAAACAATATTATGATATACAGGATGCAAATATTGTTGATACAAGTACAATAAGTGGATTTGCTCAAAATACTGCGACATATAAAAACAATAATGGCAATCCGCCATACAACACAAACCCTTCTGCGAACACAGGACAAGTAAGCAAGAAGTTATATAAATTAAACGGGCAGCAGGGCGTAAAAACAGGTTTAGGAATTACGCTTCGCGTAATGAGTGGGGATGTTGTAGATGTGTATGGAAAATCTTATTGGCATGACAATGGCATTTTAATTGAAAACAATTACAATATTAGTGGAGCGTTGATGAATTTTCTTGGAATATTTGCAGGCAGCCAGGCAGTAACTCTCGGCGGGCATGGAACAGATGCAACAACGCTGTTTAATAATCCAAATACAACAGTTCCTCTTGGAAACTGGCTGAATAATTCAGTTCCCGATCCCGGCGTAAATATCCCGAAAGCGTATATCAACTGGATTTTATTTGATGAACAGTTTAAAGTAGTTTCTTCGAGTTCTGGATTTAGTGGTGTGAATGCAACAGGTGATGTTTTAAAAACACATCACAATACAATTTCCATTCCAAAGAATGGTTATCTTTATGTGTATTGCAGTAATGAAAGTAATGTGGATGTTTTCTTTGATAATTTACAGGTGATTCATACAAGAGGGCCTTTGATTGAGGAGACACATTATTATCCATTCGGGTTGACGATGGCGGGGATTTCAAGTAAGGCATTAAATGGTGCGCCGGAAAATAAATACAAATTCAATAAGGGTTCTGAATTACAAAGTAAAGAGTTCAGCGATGGAAGTGGACTTGAACTTTATGCAACCAATTTTAGAAGTCTTGACCCACAATTAGGTAGGTGGTGGCAGTTAGATCCGAAACCTGATTACTCACAGAGTATGTACTCTACAATGGATAATAATCCAATTTTAATTAATGACCCTTTGGGAGATACTTTAGATTTTTCTAGTGCTCTAAACAACAATCAAACTACTGTAAAGAATGTTACATCAGATTTGCAAACGGCGACAGGTTTAACATTGTCAACTAATGAACATGGTTATCTGACATATGAATCTACTACCAATAGTAAGGGCAAATCAAAGCCTGTTATCTCAAAGGATAAAAATGGCAAAAATATAGGTAGCAGAGCTGCCAGAAAAGATTTGATGAAAGCTATAAATAGCCGACAAAAAATTGATGTATTTGATCGAGATGATATAGGTTCAAAAGGGGGAGGATTACAAATAAATATAAATGGTAAACAAATAGATAAATTTATAAATGGCACTTCGTCAGATTTGAACAATTTTACACAAGGTTATGGTATGACGTTTCTACATGAACTTCAACATACTGATATTTTTGGTGGAAAATCAGACCCATTAAAAATAACTGTTAATGGTCAAGTTGGTGTTCCCTTTGGAGAAATAGGAGGACCTGAAAGTAGAATGAATAAAGTTCGAAGACAATTAAATAGTCAAGGTATGAATTTAGGTCAACGCTTATCTTACGGGCCTATGCATATGGGAACGGAGGGTAAGGTATATCTCCCATTTAATAATCAATCGTTGAATAATATTAATAAAGGAATAATCCCGACAAGTATGGAAATAGGGTATGTTCCATAAACAATTTTTTATGAAAATTTTTTTATGTCTTTGGGTTTTTATATTTATAGATATTAATTTGAAAGCTCAAAATTTTGATACTTCAATTATCAATAAAAAATATCTGTCAGCTATTAAGTATGTAAGCAAATCTAAAAACTTAAAGAATGCAGATAATTTTTTTAAAAAGATATCTAAAAGAAATTACCCTCCAAATATTCTTACTGAAATATATCCTATTTCTCTAATAATGTTGAATAAAAATGTTATTGAAGAAGTAATAAAGCCGGATACTGGAAATTTTTCTAAAATTAAAGTCAATGAATTCATATTATTGTATGATAAAGAGCACTATTTTGAACCTGAAAATTATTTTAAAGATGATAGTTGTTTTAAAAATAAAAAATCTCAATTGTATCTTGTTTTTTCCAAACCAGAAGAAAAATATTTATTGGCAGAATTATATGTAGATTATTATAATAACAAACCTTCAGATTATCAATCTTTTCCAAAATTTGGCAGTTATTTTAAAATTGTATTTCTTTTTGATGACAACTACAGGGTAATAAGTTTTTTTTGTAATCAGGTTCATCAATAGTATTGGCATGAATCAGGGTTATCTCAATTCTCCTATACGTAAGCGTACGTTCATTTTTGAGTAAGTTTATTATCCTGCCCCGGCTATCCTTAGTTTTCAACTATGGATGGAAATAAAAGCCAGACTTGGTCTGGAACTGAGAAAACAAATGTAGCAATAAGGAAAAGAAAATAAATTGTGTTCAATGAGAATCCAAAATCAAAATAATCCCAACATCACGCTTGGTGTTTTTAAAGAGGTAAATAACAACACCACGCAGGATTATTTCTATGACGGCAATGGCAATCTTACCAAGGATAAAAATAAATCCATCAACAGTATCAGTTATAATTATTTAAACCTGCCGGAAACGATTGTGGTTACGGGGAAAGGAACGATAAATTATACGTATGATGCACTCCAGGCAAATAAATAAAAGCATGAACCTACCTGTAATATTAGTATGAGTTATTGCACTGAAAAAAATCTTAAACCATACATCTTAATGCTTAAATTAATTGGGGGAAAAAATTCAAAAACAATCTATTCCGTACAACAAACTTCCGGCACTTCTATCAACGTGGACGTGCGTAATATCCGGTGAAAACCTAAATCTGTTGTCAATGGCCTCACACCGTCATCTGAGTTATTAATATAAATTCCCTGCTCACTATTTTCCGTTGAATATCTTTTCATGTATTCAGTATGTATCTTGTTTTGCATTTCATTCATGCCTTCATTTACATTGATCATATAGTTTTTAAAATTGGCCTGGAAAGCGGCAGTATCTTTTTTATTCATATTCCGGTTTAACGGGCCTGAGCCATGCATGCCTTCTGCAGCATACACCTGGTTGTATTGATTTCTCTTGTCCTGGGTAACAAAAAAGTTTTCATAACCCGGCATCATTTCCACGCAAAGAACACTTAAAGGACTATCCGACGGCAAACCCATTTGATTCAACAAATATTCCACTTCTGCATTCATCCATCCCGTCATTCCCTGTTGCGTAGCATCGGAATTTGTTTGGGAAGAATTCTGGCTTTTTAAATCGCGCCGTATAATCAATTTTTTATCCGATAATAAAATATTCCGCATGTCACTATCGTCCGCCATTCTTACCTGCGCATACAGCAATGCCCAGATTTCTGTGCGCGGTGGTTTGCTGGTCACATTTCTACCATCAAAAACTGTTTGCGCATAAGGCGCAGTCACGGTGATAAATTTTTCATTGCGGTTGGGTACACAATATAATTGTGGCGGCGGATGCTGAATACCAGTACTTCTCAGTGCCCGACCAAATCGCCCGTGAGCAGTGCTCCAGGGAATTTTATGTCCTACCCGGAATTCGTAGGTATATAGACCAAACATCTCCAGCGCTTCATTATGCATGCCGGGCGGTATGGGTAAAATATAATGCACGTTGCTATCCGTTGCCGGGATCATTTCCTGCATGGCAAACAAACCAGTTCTATCGTCACTGGACGATGGACTGATGATGCGGATAAATTCAGGATCAAGCGGCAATACAGGTTCTTTTTTTGCCACAAATAAATCCAATTCCCATTTTGCCAGTAACACATCCGGCGCATACGCCAGCATCCGGGCAAAATAGGTGTCATCGGTATTTTTAAGCGGCTCCGCAAATTCTACCCAGAGATATTTTTTCCGGGTTTCTGTATTTGCATAATTTTCATCGCGGATATATGGACTCATGGACATTCCCGCGCTCACTATTTTCGGCATTTCTGCCGGCGGTGTAGTTATGGGCAAATGCAGGTAAATATGTAAATCTTTATCTTTTTTAAGCGACGGGCCGCTCTCCGTTTTAAAGTTTAACTGCAGCTTGTAAGCAACTAATAATTCATCCGGGAATTTATCCAGGTCTTCCTGCTTTGGTTCTACGGCATCAATAAAACAAGCAAAGGTCTGTGAGCGGTCTGCATGGATCAATGCAGTTAAATTAATGGCTTGTTTAAAAGAAATATCACCTACCAATTCTTCTTTTGCTCTGGCAATAACTGCATTGTCCATCAAAATATTTTCCGTGGAATTATTTTCTAAAAATGCTTCCCGGTCTGTAATATTCATGGCTTTCATAGCATCACGCAGGAAAATTTTTCTTCTAAATACAGAAACACTTGTGGGCAATAAACCATCCCAACTCCAGTCACGGTTTACGAGTAAGGTGATTGGCACGATCCAATGATTCAGTAAATCATTTTTAGTGGCAAATGTGATACTTGTATTATCCGGTGCTGCTGTATTTCGAATAAAACGGCTGACGCCAAATTGCCAGCGCTGGCCCTGTTTTCCAACTAACGACATGCCTTTGGAATCCGCGCCCACTGCGGCTGATAGCCTGTCCATCAATGTCGGTGTTTGATTGGCATCCGCCAGGTTTTCAACAAGTAGTTTATTGAAATCCGCTGTGAACTTAAAAGGTTCTTCCGGTTGCAGGAAAATGCCCCGGATCATCATATTTTCACCTGTTGGTTTAAAGAAATTCTTTTCAGATTTTGCCGCTTTCCTGGTTAAAAAAGTAATAGGTGTGCCTTTTAATTCAACCCTGTTCAGGCCATTTTCATCTATGCCTCCATAATAATCTGTTTTACTTTTTGTAACTGCGCGAACTGTTATTCGAATATCTCTGGCAGTTGGTAAAACAAGATCTGTTCTTTGATTAATATCATTGTTCCCGGAAGTATTCAAGCCGAGATCATCTATTTGCGGGCTGCCTGAAAAAACCAGGACAGGTGCATCCACAAAATTTAATTTTATATCTAATTTGCTTTCTAAAGATGCGTCATATGCACGGCGGGTAACATATAAAAAAGCAAAATTATCTTTAGCGTGTAATTTCCGCACGGTAGTATCCAATGCGAGTGATTTCACTTCAGCCGTTATTTCAACGGTTTCCACATCCGGATCAGCCAGGCCAACTCCACGTTTTAAATTTCCCGCAATAATTGAATTCGCATCCGCTATTAATTTTTCTACACCATCCGGGTAAACACCTGTAAATAAAACAGCGGGATAGCCGAGAATTGGTCGCTTCAAACTGAGTTTATTGCCGGTAAATATTTTTGTATCTACTGTGGGTAAAAGTGAAATAAAATCCACCTGCTGCGGTATCACATGTCTTTTAAAAAGACAATCAGTAATGGGAGATGGCGCATCATATTGTGGTTCCATGTCCACAGTTGGTCCTCCTCCGGTAATGTCGCTCATGCGGATTCGGAATTCATATTCATGGCCATATACTAATTGTATTTTATCCAGGCCGGCGGCTTTGTAAAAAGTATTTTTTGTGGCTTTAAATGGCTGGTCATCCGCAGGATCATAAATATTTTTTGGCACTAAATGATTTGATACAATTTCGTCTTTATGATAAATAGCAATCGCATCTTCATCCTGAAGCGCAAGGCTGTTGCCAATCCATTGAGTGAAATAAGCAGGCAGCCAAAAATGTGTGCCCGGCCCCTGGTCCGGTTTTGTGGGATACACATCAATGCCCAATTCGAGTTCGTCGTTTTTTGAACCAATTTGTTCTTCATCCAAAAAAACATCTTTATCATATCGCACACGACATAGCGAAATCCATTTATTTACAGGGTCACCTTCCTTTACTTTTTCACGCACATCCATACGGTATTGAAAAACACCCAATGGCGCATCTGCACGGTGGCCGGTGCCCGGATCTTCCATCATTTGCCTGGCATGCCATTCTGCTATTTGCTCATCATCCCATCCAAGGCGAATTCCAATGTCGCTGGTTACAGGAGATTCATCATCCTGTTCTTCACTTAAGAGATGATTACTTACCGGCTGGTAATTGTGCATGATTTTACAAAATCCATCATCATAGGATGCCGCTTCCATAAACATTTGGTCCAGGATTGCAGTAGATGGAGCAACGGGATCATCCGCCGCTGGTGGGTTTGCATTTAATAAAACAGGGAAAGCAACGGCGGTAAAAAGATCGCGCTTTTTTTTCAAATCAAGTTTTGGAATACGCGCTGCATATCTTTTTACAAAATTCGGGTCGGCCGAAACCTTGGGAAAATAACTACATTCCGGGTGAATATCAATATACAGCCAGCCACCATTTTTGTACGTATTATCTGTCAATTTTATTTCCAGGAGTTCATGAATAAAGCCGCATTTTTTTGCCAATTCTTTATGCCGCAGGCAAAAAGCAAAGACTTTTCCCCAGCTTGTTTCATCAGAAATAGTTGCCCCGAAATTTGGATCGGGGTCCGGGTTATTTTTAATGGCACAATGGTATTCATCGCCGGTAACAGTGATGTTTTTATTTTTTGGTGTGGTAAAATTGAACGCTTCTCGGTAGGACAGCGGTAAGTATTTTTTCATCACCTGGAAATTCTTCATGTCAGTTCTTGCACCGGCATCATTCGCAGTTTTCGTGATTTTAAAACGGTTTTCAAGAGATGTAAATATATTTTTTGCAGCTATCGGAATGCCTGCAGCCGCAAGATCATACGCAGTAGCGGCGAGATCCAGCCGCGGGTAATCATCCAAAGCATCAATGACCATGGCTTGTAAACGCAGATTTGCATTTACCCAGGCCGGGTTTAGATCAGTTGTTGTCAATGGGTTGTAATTCCGGATGATGGACAACACATTTATAAACAAACTATTTCCCACTTGTTTTTGGGGGAAAGCCATCAAACTTATTTTCGGCGTCATAATTATTTATTTTAGAAAAAAATATTTTTTAGATTATGCAATCTGCCTGGTTTCCTGCCAGGTTTCTGTTTCATGAATATTGATCACAAAGACAATACTTATGTCAATACGGAATGAAACTTGCGCGATACAATCTGTTCGGCCTGAACCAATTTCTTTATGCACTTTTCCGCTGGCTTCAATTTGTATTTGGATGGTAACAATACCTCCCAGTATTTCAGCCCGGCCCCTAAATAAAATAAATGCAGCTACTGTGATTTGGGTTGTGTCTAAAGACATTTCAATGCCCACACCATAATATACACTTACATTGCCGACAACAGGAATTCCTACCATTAATTCTACACCAAAACCCAGTTTCAAATAAAGCCCCGGTCCTTTGATCGTATCCGCAGAAATGCGCAATGTAACCTGGCCAACAGCGTAAATTGTTGCTGCAGCAAGGCTCACACACATCACATGAAGTTCGGCACCGAATTCTATAAAAGCACCTGCGCTTAATGATGGCAAACCTGCAGGTGGAACTTCCATACCAAGGTTAAAATAAACGCCCAGTTTCATATTGGCTTTCAGGCGAAGTGGCGTTGTTGGTCCATCAAGATATGCTGGTGGAAATTGTAAAACAGGTATTTCTTTATCTGCCTGGAATTTGTACTCCCAGTTATTCGGGCTGTTGCTCATGGCTATTTGCAGGCCTTTTTTTACGATGTCAGCATAATCCGCGCTTGTGCCGATCATTTCCAGGATTTCCAAAATATCTATGATCGGTTTGAGGCCGTGGCCAGGTATCAATTGTGGCCCTTTAAATTCCGGCTTTTCACCTTTTGCCGTGTCAAATTTCCCTGTGATCATAAACAACCTTGTCATTCCTACAAGGTCAACAACCATGGTCACATCGTTCATTTTATTCACCCAATTATTCACCTGGCTATTTATATCTACATTCAAAATGCCCGGGTTTTGCGTATTGGCATCGGCATCTGTCGCAGCATATTCAATATATACTTTTAAAATGCCCGGTTTATCAATAAAAGTGAAGGAGAAATTTTGAAATTTTTGCTCCAGCATTTTTGCAACATTGGTTGCAGCTTTATCCACCATTTTATAACCTTCATCAATGATTTTTGTGGCGCAACCAGCGGCATCAAGATCTATTTTTTCCAGGCCATCCAAATTGGGGAACAAGCCTTTGCTGTTGAGTAATTTATACGCATCGCCGAGATCCGGCATCGTACTATGTAAAAGATCTTCACCCATTTTGAAAAAAGGATTACGGAAAAGAATTTTCTGTGTATCGGTATTTTGCAAAAATGCAAATTGAGTTTCCCGGTCTTCGGCGATTTTAAATAATTCACTGATCGCCGTTATTTCTTTGGGATGTGACTGGTCCGGTACATTTCCATTTACCAATAATCCCTGGCGGATCAAAGAAATTGCAGATTCAGTTACGGGTACAACTTCTTTAGAAGTTTTAATATGTTTTGCCAGGCTCCAGCTTCCATCTTTTGGTAAAACAGGCAAGCCTTGAGTGGCAGTTGCGAAAACGATTTTATTGGCTGCATCCAGGCTATGGTTCACTTCCACGCGGCTCACGCGCATTTTCTGCCCGCTTCCATGAATATTTACCGTGCAATCCACAGGACCGCCAAGGCCATTTTGCAGGTTTAATAAATGTTTAAATAATTCAGGTGAAATAATCACCCCTTTCGGGGCTACCTGTAAATAACCAATCATCTTTTTTGATGGTACAAAACCGCCTCGTGGTACACCGTTCGAATCTTTAGTTGTACCATCAATATCTGTGATAAATACATCCGCGTCAAAATAAACAGGCACCATTTCTACATTAAGATTTACCCCACTGCCTACTGAAACTGGCAGGCCCGTATTATTATCAATGTGAACACCATAATCTTTAAACCAGGTAGTTTCTAACGGGGCAAGATCATTTTCCACAATGTTTTTTACATTAAAAACACCTTTCACCAGGCCAGGATGAAAATCATATCCGCTGGTAGGTTCAGCTTGTGTTTTAAAATCATATATACCGTCACTGTCTGCGCGCCATCCGCTATCTACGCGGTATTCAAAACCGGTACTTCCGCGGTGCATTGTTATAGTACGCACCACACGAATTCCCCAGGGATAAATAATACTTCTGACCTGTATAATTTCTTTTGCCACACGGCCACGCCAAACATCAAAAATAGCTTGAGATACCATGGCAATATCTGCTTTCTTATTGAGCCAGCTACTAAAAACCTGTGCCCCGTAGCCGGTGAAATCATATCGCTCCAGTGGAATGCCTCTTTGTATCAGGCCATGAATACCAAATTCATTATTGAAAATTTCTGTGGGTGTTTTTCCCAGGATGCTCCAGGATCCATTCACGAAAATGTGGTGCACATTTGAATCCTGGAATGTTTGCCCTTCAAACACTGTATTTTCATCATTCGGATTTTTTCCCGCACGGGTAATTATTTGCCAGCCAGCTTTGGTGCCATTATCAAAAGCAGCTTTTAATAATTCAATTTTGGCGCCTTTGGTATTAGGAGTTGGGTAATATTTATTTTCCTGTACATAGCGCCCGATTGAAAGCATGCCATTTGGTAAAGTAAACATGCTCCAGGCTTTGAAATTCATGTCAGATGGATATTTCTCTGCCAATTCCTTTGTCGCCGGAATTGGTGCAATAACTACCGGGTCAGTGCCCGTATTCCCGATAAGTGCCGGGATGCCATCATTATCAAATTTCAAAATACCAAGTGGCGGGTCCCAGGGCGTTGGTGGATTATTGATGTCCGGCGCCGGGATATTAATTAAAGGCTCCCAACTGATTTGAGGCACTGTAAAGATGCGGACAAAACGACTGGTTGCAACTACATCCATTCCCTGGATGGCAAAAGGATTTTCATTTTCATTTGTGTCTTCAATTTTATACCGCTCACCAAAAATCATCCGATCATCGGTGAACCCGAGGCTTACGCCAAGCAGGTCTGCCTGTGTACTTACATCCAGTAAATTGAAAATGGATTTTTGGTTTAACCTGCCGGGGGACTGGCTTTCATGCGTTTGCATATTCACGGCATATTGTTCTTCCTGGTAACCCGCTATTTTATAATTCGATTCATGCAATTGTTGCTGCCGTTTAATTTGAATGTCAGCATTCCTTTCCGCAAAAGCCATGTTTTGCTTTAAATTAAAAGTGGGCTGCGCCATGTTTAAAGTTGAATCTACTTTTGGAGGTTGAGTTGGTTGCGGCCCTTCTTGTGGTGCATTCGGCGTGGCAAGATTTTTTTGTAATCCACCTGCAATATCACCCCAGATAAATACTACATTTGGAGCAATTTCATTTTCCCATTGCAATAAAGCTACTAAAAGCTGGCTGATAGAATCCTGTGCATACTGGCTTTTCATCTTATCATTACCACGCTCATATTTTCTGCGGGAAACGGCTACATTGCTCGCGTAAGGATCGGGTAAAGTGGGTGAGTAATTGAGCAGGCCAAAAGAAAAAATGAGGGCAGTTTTAGAGAGTATTCCCGGATCTTTCATTTCTCCATACAATAAAAAACCTGCGATGGGTGAAACCGTTAATAATGCATTATTTAAGCCGATTGCTTTAGATGTAAATACAACTGGCGAATTGGGCAGTGCATTATTGTCGGCCAGCATATTATTATCATACAACATAACCATATTTTTATCCATTGAAAAACTGAGGATAAAAAATGTGGCTTTACTTTTCAATTCAAATGGCACGCCGGAAACATCCACCGGCTTGTCAATTACACCATTACAATCAGTGAAAGCCATTAGAGATTCGTTACCGGTTTGGATGCAGTTATAAAAAAATATAAAGTGATTCGTAAAGTCAAGCTGTAATTTATTCCATTCATCTTTTTTATTTCTCCATAAATTGTATTCCTGTTTTGCCATGTTACCGTATGCATCTGCATCCGTGATAGAAATGCGTCCCGGCTCTGCAAGCAGCCAGGGAGAACGCAATTGAATCCATGTCTCATTTTTGAAATTTATATCAGATAAACCTTTCCATGTAGTTTCAATACCAGTTTTTAAATTCATCATTAAAGCGCCGGCGCCATTGGCTCCCAGTGGATTATTAATATCGAGTTGCGCACAGGCAAAACTCCAGGCCACCTGGCTGATATTGGCTTTACCACGGATTGGAATTACGCCCGATGCAGATTTTATGTCAAATTCAATTGCATCAATTTTATATGGGATTAGTACCCGGTTAAATTGAGATAAATAAAAAGCAGGCGCTGATTGATTAAATGTAAAAGCATTTGCCTGCCCATATATCTTCCAGCTTGCATTGCCGGCGCCGGTTATTTGCGCGCCAGAATGACTGAAGCTAAATGAAATTTTTTCGGGTAATTTTATATCCGCATTTTTTGCATCAATGCCAATATTTCCGGGCGCATCACCGGATGCAATTTGTTGAGTCAGCAATAATTCTACTGTAACAGTTGTGCCGGGTAAAACTTGTATTACATCATTTTGCAAACTGATGTTTTGTGAAAATGAAATGGAACCACTTTTTACTTTCAAACCCATGAATTCATTATCCGGTGCAGTATGCGCGAAGAGCGCAGCATTTATCCAGGCGCTACTGGCAGGAATAGAATATTTATTGGAAGTTTGATTTATATGGGAAATAATTGGAATGTTTAAGGATAAAATAAGTGCGGGCTGCCCTGCACCCTGGAGATAAATTTTTACGCCTTTTTCAACTTTATAAATATCAAACCAAACCGGCCTTCCGTGCGCTCCGATAATGGGACCAATCGTTTCCGAAACAGATGCGCCTCTCGCCCAATCCGGTGCACTACTTTTCAACTGGCTGGTATGAAATGGCACTTCCCTGCGGAAAACACGTATAGCCGGGATGTTTGCTTCTGTGCCCTGCTGTGTAAATAATTTTTGCAAAGACAATTCTGTTTCATTTTTTAATTTTTCGGAAACAGGTTTTTGAATTTTTTCAAAAAGAAAATCATGGCTTGCGGATGCCACGTTTTGCTTTGTAAAAATTGCAGAAGCAATTTTCTCTTTTAAATTAGTTAACTGGCTTTGCGTATTTCCTGCGGCATCAAATTCGGCGGATACCTGGGCAAGGACTTGCATCAACAAATCTTCATTCATAAAAAATGATTTTATTAAATAAGAAATAGAAAATCTTTTTTCAAGGCGGGACGACAATATACAAACAATTATTTTAATAAAATGGTTTTAGGATTTTATTAATATATAAGTGAAAATTAATTTTATATTTTATTCAATAAAATTGATCACACACCCAGATCAATTTATTTACATTTGCGGCAAAAAGATGCGTGGCATTAAATATTTTCTTCCGGCTATAGGGTGGTTTATTATTACAACAATTTTATTGGTCATTCCAGGCAATGACCTGCCTAAAAATCCATTTCTTACACTGATCTATTTTGATAAATGGGTACATATCGGGCTGTTTAGTATTTTAAATTTTCTTTTTATATGGGGCTTTATGCGACGGGGAATTTTTTCAGTAAAGACATTTATTTACTGCACTTTTATTTGCATATTATATGGAATCGCCATGGAGTTTGTTCAAAAATATTTTGCCTTTGAAAGAAGTTTTGATGTTACAGATATTTTGGCAGATATAGCAGGTTCATTCCTGGGATATTTCGCTGCTGTGTATGTAAATCGAAAAAAAAATAAGCCCCTGTAGAAACAGGGGCCGCAACCAAAACTAACTGCTTATGAGAAAATTTACTATCGTTGATTTATAAAATTTAAAAATTGTAATTCTGTTTATCTTTTTGCAAATGAAGTGCCAGAAATTTTTAATTAATTGTTAATGAAATTCGTAAAAAATATAAACAGAAAAATTTCAAACACAAAACTCGGAAAACATTTCTAAAGAGTATTATAAAGATTATTGATTGCATTAGAATGGCATTAGAATTTTCTTTAAATTTTATTTTTGATAGGCTGTAAAAGCCGTATTTAAAGGCTTACAGCGTTTGCATATAAATAAATTATATGTAAATATTTTTTTTAATTTTACTTTTCCATGACAAATGCAGATCTTTGGTTAAAAAAGTATATTTTTTTTATTTGCTGAATGGAAATACACATTGAGTAAATAATTATACACTGTGTAAATATTGATACGGCGCTGATGAAAAATTTATAAATTAAAAAGATAACCAACAGTTACTGTTAATGCGCCTGTATGGTCATTGCCATTTGCTGTATCTTTTTGAATGGCTGTAAGACCATAATTGCCACCTGCTATAAGGCGTAAGGAACCAGAATGCATATCATATGAAACACCTGCCCCGCCCTGGATACCATAGTTAAATGATTTGATATCATCTTTAATATTGGTGGTGTGATCAAAACTTTGAACTTCCGATACTGGTACGGTTAATTGTTCATCCAGGTAAATCATGCCTTCCCCGCTGGATACATTTTTGGCGCGAAGTAAAAATCCACCATATACACCGGCTTGTACTAGTACATGCGTTTTTGAAGCCGAATTAAATTTATAGGTTGCCATCACAGGCACTTCTGCGTAATTGATGATTGCTATATTTTTAAAATCAGCATATAAATATTCTGGAATGGGTGGATTATAGGGATTGGGAATAGCTTGTATACCTGTTCTCTTGCCACCTTGTGAGGCATAATTCAATTCAGCCGTGATGGCGAAATTTTCAGAAAGATGAACATCGGCCACCAATCCTGCATAAGGTCCGGAACGTGATTCCCAGCCTTTATCTAAGGGATTATCACCTTTTGATTTTAAATTGGGAATACTTACTCCTGCTTTGACCCCCAGGGAAATTGCAACTTGTGCATCGGCTGCGATATTTCCAAAAATAATGAAACACAACATGATGATAATAGCATTCATTTTTTTCATGATAAGAAATAATTAAGGGTTATTTTTTGAAAAACTTATTTAAAAAAGCCTTTAACTGTATCCATTAAGCTTCCACCGTCTTTCCCATTTCCTTTGAGCATGGCCATCACATCCTGCAAGTCAGTATCTCCGTCTCCATCAACATCAAATGCTCCACTTTTATATTTATCCAATAATGATTGCATATTCAAACCAGAAGTTTTACCACCAGTTATTTGGTTTAAAATATTTTGTAAATCAAATTGGTTATTTCCCGGATCATTTGTTTTTTGCACCAGGTTTTTTAAAACATCCGGGATAAGACCTGAAGCTGCGCCGGAAGCTTGGGTATTATCTAAGCCTAACTGGCTTTTTAACTGCTCTATAAAACCACCCTGAATATTTTGCGTTACAGGGTTTTGTGTGACTTCATGTTTTCCGCTGAATAAAGCTAAGACATCTTTAATATTACCACTTGAAATAGCTTGCTGGATTCCGCTGATTATTGAATTGGAAGCCAGCCCAATCGCTTCATTATTTTTTTCATTGGGTATCGCATTATTATTGGTAATGGCATTTCCAGCATGATTCTTTATTAAGTCTGTTAATTGTTCAAACATATTTTTGATTTTTGGAAAATTAAAACTTTCTTTTCATTGTAAAAGCAAAAACTTTAGTCAAGACTTTGATTACTTGCTGCAGCCTGTTTTAAAATCCGGTCATATTGTTCCGGTGTTAAGTCATTATAAAAAAAGTAAACCGGGTCTATCGGCTGCCCGTTTTTATGTACTTCATAATGGCAATGCGGCCCGGTACTTTTGCCCGTACTGCCCACATACCCAATGACTTCGCCCCGTTTTACAAGCTGGCCTTTATGTACTTTCATACTGTACATGTGGCCATATAAAGTTTCATAGCCGAAACCATGATTGATCACAACATGGTTGCCATAACCACCGGCATTAAAATCAGCTTCCGTTACACGCCCATCTGCAGTTGCATAAATAGGTGTGCCCTGGGGTGTAGCAAAATCAAGCCCTGCATGAAACTTTGCCACCTTATAAACGGGGTCTATCCGTGTGCCAAAACCAGAAGCTATTCGGGTTAATGTCTTATTACTAACTGGTTGTATGGCAGGAATTGCTGCCAGTAATTTCTGTTTGTTTTTCAGCATATCATTAATGTCATTATAGGAAACATTTTGATACGCTGTCAAGAGGGAAAGCCGGTTGAGTTGTGCTTCAATGCTCTGCACCAATTCAGTTTTACTCATGCTCTGAACAAGCTGGACCTCTTTTTTTTCTGCCATTTTTTTCTGGCGGGCACTATCCGGAATTGGGGAAGATTCAAAAATGGCACGATACACTTCATTATCCCTGTTTTCTAGTTCAGTCACCTGGCTATTCAAATCCTGGATTCTCTTTTCAATAATGGTGTAATTTTCTCTCAGGTCTTCATTTTCATTCCGCAACAATTTTTCCTTCGGTGAATCAATATATTGAAATGATACAAAAACAATAATGCTTGCAATAACAATAGACAGTGCCATGAAACCAAAGAAACGGAGCAGGCGCACTCTGAGCGGGACCTCTAATTTTTCATACCTGAGTGTATGTGTATTAAAATAAAACCTGATTTTTGCCATAATGATTTTATAGACTGTTGGCGGGAATTAAAGTTATGATGACCTGTCTCAGCTTGCCTGAATTCATTAACTTTGCTGCCTTTATAAACAAAGATAAAACATCCGGTTTTTAAGGGATTTATTTTTTAAAAAAATGTATGCAAACAAGTGATAACATCCGCCGGCAATTTTTGGATTTTTTTATTTCAAAAGGCCATCATATTGTGCCTTCAGCGCCTATCGTGGTGAAAAATGATCCGACATTACTTTTTAATAATGCCGGGATGAATCAATTTAAAGATTATTTCCTGGGCAATAAAAAATCACCTTATCCACGAATCGCTGATACGCAAAAATGTTTGCGCGTGAGTGGTAAGCACAATGATCTTGAAGAAGTAGGCGTGGATACATATCACCATACGATGTTTGAAATGCTGGGCAACTGGAGCTTTGGGGATTATTTCAAAAAAGAAGCCATCGAATGGAGCTGGGAATTGCTGACGAAAATTTATAAACTGGATAAATCCAGGTTGTATGTCACCGTTTTTGAAGGTGATGAAAAAGAAAGTTTACCAAAGGATGAAGAAGCTTTAACTGAATGGAAAAAATGGCTTCCCGATGACAAGATCTTATGGGGAAATAAAAATGATAATTTCTGGGAAATGGGTGATACCGGGCCTTGCGGGCCATGTACGGAAATTCATTTTGATTGCAGAACAGAAGAAGAAAGAAAAAGCACTGATGGAAAAACACTTGTGAATGCAGGCCATCCCGAAGTGATTGAAATATGGAATAATGTTTTCATTCAATATAATCGCCTGAAGAACGGAACCCTGACTTCCCTGCCAGCAAAACATGTAGATACGGGGATGGGTTTTGAAAGGTTGACCCGCGTTATCCAGGAAAAGAAAAGCAATTACGACACAGATATTTTTTTACCTACCATCCGGGAAACAGAAAAAATTACTGGCAAAAAATATGATGGCGGGAACAGCCGGGAAGCGATTGCTTTTCGCGTGATCGCCGATCATATTCGTGCGATTGCATTTACTATTTCAGACGGCCAATTACCTTCAAACACTGGCGCAGGCTATGTGATACGAAGAATATTAAGAAGGGCTGTGCGCTATTATTATTCTTACCTCGGCTTTCAACATGCTTTATTGCATAAGCTCATTCCGGTTGTAGCAAAACAATTTGAAATGGTTTTCCCCGAACTTTTTCAGCAACAGGATTTTGTTATGCGTGTTGTCAAAGAAGAAGAGGAAGCATTTTTGCGAACACTGGAAAAAGGACTGGGAAAAATAGAAAGCCTGATGCATTCCCTTAAAGAAAAAAGTATCCCTACTATTCCCGGGTTTGAATGTTTTGAATTATTTGATACGTATGGCTTTCCCATTGACCTCACGAGATTAATTGCTGCTGAAAATAATTTGGAAATAGATGAACCTGGGTTTGAAAAAAATATGCAGGAACAGAAAAACCGCAGCCGCGCCGCAACCACGATAGATGCCGGTGATTGGGAGGTATTGGAAAATGTTGATACGGGTTTTGTTGGATATGAAAATCTTTCTTCAGAAACACGCGTTGTAAAATACCGGAAAATTGAAGCAAAGGGAAAAACATCTTATCAATTGGTTTTAGAAAACACTCCTTTTTATGCGGAAAGTGGCGGCCAGGTGGGAGATACCGGTATTTTAAAATTTGATGGAGAAGAAATAAAAGTCACAGATACCAAAAAGGAAAATAACCTGATCATTCATTTTGTCAATAAAATTCCAGGGAATCTTGAATTGCCTGTTTTGGCAAAAGTGAATGGAGAGAAAAGAAAGCAAACTGCAATTCATCATAGCGCCACGCATTTATTGCATGCTGCATTAAGAAAAGTTTTAGGAAAACATATTGCCCAGCAGGGAAGCCTGGTAACCGCAGAAAAATTACGGTTTGATTTCTCGCATTTTGAAAAAATAAGTACCGAAAATTTAGTGAAAATTGAACAGGTCGTAAATGCGCGCATCCGGGAAAATATTCCGGTATCAACGATGGTATTGCCCAAAGACGAGGCGCTGAAACTGGGTGCTATGGCGCTTTTTGGAGAAAAATACGGGGAAATGGTGCGGGTTGTAGAAATGGATCCTTCATTTTCGATAGAACTTTGTGGCGGCACACATGTGAAAGCGACCGGCGAAATTGGTTTTTTTAAAATAGCACATGAAAGCGGTATTGCGGCAGGCGTGCGTCGCATAGAAGCGGTTTGTGGCATGGCGGCTGAAAATGTTATTCAACAAGATAGTAATGAATTGGAATCGCTGAAAGAAATATTAAAAAATCCGGCATCTTTAAAAAATGCAATTCAGCATTTACTTTCAGAAAATTCACAGCAATTGAAATTAATTGAAAGCCTGCAGGCAAAAGAACTCAATCAAATAAAAAATGATCTTTTAAATAAATTTGAAGCATTCAATAGCATTCAATTTTTAGGAGAAATTGTAGCATCGCAAACTCCTGATGCCTTGAGGAAACTGGCTTTTGCGTTGGGTGCAGAAAGATCAGATTCAGTCATTTTATTGTTATCTGAAATGGCCGGTAAAGCTGTAGTGGCATTGTATATTGATGAAAATTTAATTCCCGGGAAAATGCAAGCTGCCAATGAAATTATTAAGCAAAAAATTTCTCCATTGATCAAAGGGGGAGGCGGCGGACAGAAAAATTTTGCAACAGCCGGCGGCCAGGATGCAAGTAAACTTCCCGAAGTGGTCGAAGTGGTTCGCAGCCTTATTTCACACAAATAAAAATGCCTGCATTTTTAGACGCAGGCATTCAATTTTTGTAAAAAAATTTATGCCACTTTGAGCAAATTGAGTTTGCTCTTATTAATTTTTTGTTCGGCATATTCCAAATCCACTACCAGTTCTTTAACTCCACTTCCCGGCAAATCAAACATTGCATCTGTGAGAATATATTCGCAAATACTGCGAAGGCCTCTTGCACCCAATTTATATTCCAGCGCTTTTTTCACCATAAAGTTCAACACCTCCTCTTCAATTTTCAGGGAAATTCCTTCATAAGAAAACAATTTCGTGTATTGTTTCATGAGGCTGTTTTTTGGTTGAGTGAGAATAGCGCGCAGGATCACCGCGTCCAATGGTTCCAAATGTGTAACAACAGGCAAGCGGCCTAGCAATTCTGGGATTAAGCCAAAGCCTTTTAAATCCTGAGCATTGATAAACTGGAGCAAATTATTCTTTTGATCTTCGCGCGTTTCTTTATTTACATTGAAACCAATAGCATTTGTATTTATACGTCGTGCAATGACTTTATCAATGCCATCAAATGCGCCACCACAAATAAATAAGATATTACTTGTGTTTACTTTGATCATTTTTTGCTCGGGATGTTTCCTTCCACCCTGTGGTGGCACGAGGACTTCTGTACCTTCCAGCATTTTTAAAAGTCCCTGCTGTACGCCTTCTCCACTCACATCCCTGGTGATGGATGGGTTGTCACCTTTGCGGGCAATTTTATCTATTTCATCTATATACACAATGCCTTTCTCTGCGGCAGCAACATCATAATTACAAACCTGTAAAAGGCGGGTGAGCATGCTTTCCACATCTTCCCCTACATAGCCGGCTTCGGTAAATACAGTCGCATCCACAATGGCAAAAGGAACATTTAACTGGCGGGCAATGGTTTTTGCTAAAAGTGTTTTTCCAGTACCGGTTTCACCCACCATGATGATATTACTCTTTTCTATTTCCACATCATCTACCTGTGCCTTTTGAGTAATACGCTTAAAGTGATTATACACTGCTACAGATAAAACTCTTTTGGCATCTTCCTGTCCGATCACATATTGATCTAAATATTCTTTTACCTCTTTCGGTTTGCGGATATTAAAGCGGTATTGTTTTACCTGGAGATCATCCCGCTCCAATAATTCATGGGAAATGATTTCTTCCGCATGCTCCACACAATTTTCACAAATATGGCCTTCCTGGCCTGCAATAAGGATTTTAACCTCATCGCGGCTGCGGCCACAAAATGAACAATGAAGATTTGTTTGTTTTGCCATTTTTATTCAAATAATTATAAACGTAAACGTAAAAGTACAGTTTTTTATACGGGAAAAATGTAAGTAGCTAAAGAAATTAACGAATGAATCGGCAGCTAAATCTTCTTCATCAGCTTATCCACTATACCATAAGCAATAGCTTCATCGGCGTCCATCCAGTAGTCCCGATCAAAATCATTCATTACTTTTTCAAAAGACTGTCCGCAATTTTCAGCCAGGATTCGTGCGCCCATTTCCTTGGTTTTGATCATTTGCCTTGCATGAATTTCGATATCTGCAGAATTTGCCTGGAAATAACCACCTAAACTTGGTTGGTGTATCATCACTTCACCATGTGGATAAATAAAACGTTTGCCTTTTGCGCCGGCACTCAGTAAAATACTGCCCATACTTGCCGCAAGGCCCATACAAATAGTACTTACAGGCGACTGTATCATTTTGATGGTATCATAAATAACCATTCCGCTGGTTACAGCGCCACCCGGGCTATTAATAAATAATTTTATTTCTGTGCCCGGCTTATCGGCATCTAATAGTAATAATTTTGAAACAATGTCTTTCGCAGATTTATCATCCACACCGCCCCATAAATAAACTGCTCTTTTTTCAAGAAACAATTTCTCCATTTTTTTCATAAGCAAAGGAGAAAACTGCTGCTTCTCTTCTTTTTCTTTTTCTTCTTCCTCTTCTTCCATGATTGGCGCTAAATATTCTAACGTAGTCATTAATTAATTTTTATTTTTCTAAAACAAAATGATTTCTTTATAATGAATCTATTAAGATTTCAAGTCTTTTTTGGGATTGGTATGCAATACTTCATCAATCAGGCCATAGGCTTTGCTTTCCTCCGCTGACATCCAAAAATCGCGGTCACTATCTTTGGCGACTGTCTCGGGATCTTTCCCCGTATGTTGTGCTACAATTTGATACAATTCCTTTTTGATCTTCAATATCTCACGCGCAGTAATCTCAATATCAGTAGCTTGTCCGCCGATACCACCACTTGGCTGATGCAGCATGATGCGGCTGTGTTTTAACGCACTTCTTTTCCCTTTAACGCCGGCACACATTAATATAGCGCCCATACTTGCGGCCATTCCCGTACAAATCGTGGAAACATCCGGGCTTACAAATTGCATCGTGTCATAAACTCCCAGGCCGGAATACACACTGCCACCCGGACTATTTATATACATCTGGATATCACGCGTGCGGTCAGTACTGTCTAAAAATAATAATTGGGCTGTTACAATATTAGCCACATAATCATCAATGGGTTCTCCCAGGAAAATAATACGGTCCATCATTAACCGGCTGAAAACGTCCATGCTAGCTACATTAAGTGGTCTTTCCTCAATGATATAGGGCGTGAGGTTTGTAAAACTATTTTTCTTATACTGGTGTAAAACATTGCTGCCAATGCCGCGATGTTTTATCGCATATTTTTCGAATTCGTTTTGAAAATACATACTCATTTTTTTCTTGAAATCAAATATTCAAATACCATGCAAAGCGAATTTTACCGACAAAAGGGCAGGTAATTTGAAATAAGGTATTTTTTAATTTAAAAAATCATCATCCTGGCCTGATTTAAACTTTTCAAACATTTTATTGATGGCGCCGGAGAATAAAGGCAATTTTGATTTTGCGAAATCTTTGATCACTTCAATCGCTTTCATTGCCTGTGCTTCCGTCAATCCTTCTGCCATGAGTTTTTTTACCAGGTCATCCATGTTTTTTATATTTTATATTTAAAGTAAATGTATATAAAATTGAATTGCCTGATCTCAATAAAAATGTACTGAAATTTTAATGATGATGGCCTTCCAATTTTTTTGCAAAATCTTCGAAGCTGATATTTTCTTCTACTTTCTGGCTTTTTTGCTCAAGGATAGAAAATAGTTTACCGGTTTGAACCTGCAAATACGTTTCTTCCACAAACTTTTGGTCTTTCAGCATACGATTTGCATAATCATCCAGCCATGCAGTATCAATGCTTTGCCCGCCCAAATAATTCATGATCTGTTTTCTTGCAGCTTCTTTTAAATCCTCGGTTTCTACAGCGATATTATTTTCTGAAACCAGTTTGGTGCTGATCAATGACCATTTTAACTGGGATTTAAAATTAGGTAATTCTTTTTCGGCTTCTTCTGTGGTTTTGGGTTTTTCTCCGCCTTCCTGTAACCACCTAAGCAAAAAGTTTTCCGGGACTTCTACTTTTGTTTCATCAATAAGTTGATGATAAATTTGGTCATGAATATTATTCACCGCCTGGTTTTCATAATAAGGTTCAATTTCAAATTTGATCGCATTGCGAAAATCTTCTTCGGTCGTTATTTCTCTTTCCGGGTACACTGCCTTGAAAAAAGGTTCATCAATAGTAGCCGGTTCGAGCATTTGTATTTTTTCAATCAAAAAACTAAACCGGGTATCGTCATTTCCTCCGGCGAATTCTTTCTCAAAAGATTCTTTTTCTTTTTCATCAAAAGCTTCGGCAGTATTGGCTTCCAGGGAATCTCCTTTTTTTAAGCCCATTAATTTTGGCCGGAAAGCTTCAGAAAAATTGCGTAGCAACCTGGTCATTTCCTGGCCTTTTTTCTCAGCGTCTTCTGAATTTATTTCTGCCACAAGAAAAGTAAGGATATTGGCGTCATCGCTGATAGTTTCCAGGTCAATTGTCGTACCATGCCTTTTTCTCAAACGTTCAATTTCTTCCGTGATAGATTCATCAGCAACTTCAATATTATATTTGGTCACTTTTAAATGATCGGTATCTACTTCAAAACTCGGTTTCAGGCCAATTTCAAAAGCAAAAGCATAATCGCCGGGGTTATTCATATCCAGCGCTCTTGCGTCACTTTCGAGCGGTAAGGGCTGCGCGAAAATGTCCAGTTGTTCTTTTGCTACAAAGTCATTCAGTTCTTTTTCCACTTTACGCAATACTTCTTCAGTGAAAACATTTTGACCATACATTTTTTTGATCATACCTTTTGGAACCATGCCTTTTCTAAAACCGGCGATATTCGCATTTTTCGCATACTTTTTCAACGTTTGCTCAAAAGATGGCAGGTAATCATCTTTTGCAACCTGCACAATTAGTTTATCATTTAACAACCCAATATTTTCTCTCGTAATTGTAGCCATAAGTCATTTTTTAGTTTATAAATAATCGGGAACAATTTTATGTGCGGATGGAGGGAGTCGAACCCACACGCCTCGCGGCGCCAGATCCTAAGTCTGGTGCGTCTGCCAATTTCGCCACATCCGCCTGAAATAAAAGAACAAAAAAATTCCCGCTTTTTTATGAATCGGGGCGCAAAAATAAGGGTTTTCACTGAATGCTACAGTGCAAGTTTTCTTAATTATAAAAAGAAGCGGGAGATTAAAATAATTTATATTTTTCTTATCCATTTCCCGATATATGGCATTTGCTGAAATTCTTTCTTTTCTATTTTTAAAATAAATAAAATGAAACCTGCTGTGAAAAGAGTGGATAATAGTAGCGCAAAGCTTTCATTTTCCCACAATGAAGTAATGAATTGGTGTATGAAAAATATGAGTATTGCTATTACTAAATAAGCCAGCAACTTTTTCCATTGATAAGGCACAAAATAAACTTTCTGGCCCCAAATAAAACTAATCAGCATGAGGCAGAAATAGGCCGCAAATGTTGCCCAGGCAGAAGCTAAAAATCCAAATTTCGGGATAAACAACCAATTGACTAAAATAGTTACACCCGCCGCTATCAAAGTGATAATGGCGCCCGCCATGGTTTTATTCGTCAGTTTATACCATATACTCAGGCTATAATAAATACCGAGACAAATATTTGCCAAAACCAACACCGGCACAATGGTCAAACCAACCCAATATGGGGGCTTGATAAACCATTTCCAGATTGGCAAAAACAATGTGATCACCAGGAAAACAATGGATAATGTGATGACGAAAAATTTCATCACACGCGCATACGTTTTTTGCGGATTGCCATTTTCCGCCTGGCGAAAGAAAAATGGTTCAGCTCCCAAACGAAATGCCTGTACAAATAAAGTGATCAGGATAGATAATTTATAACATGCGTTGTAAATACCCACCTGTTGTTCCCTGTATTCTGCTGTTCCCGGTAGCCACCAGTATAACATCACGCGGTCGAAGGTTTCATTGATCATGCCACCCATACCGGCAATGAGCAACGGAAGAGAATAGATCATCATTTCCTTCCATAATTTTACATTGAAAGAAAATTTTACCTGCCTGATTTCTCCCCATAGGCAAAGGAAAGTAAAAATGGATTGATATAACTGGGAAAGCACTACATACACCACCGGGTTGGTATCTGCATTATAAAAAGTTGCCACCAGCAAATTTGATTTTGCGCCGGTATGATCAGGGCAGTAAATAATATAGAACCAGATAAAAAAGATGTTTATCAGGATGCCCATGATATTGATGAATGCATATTTCCGCGGCCTGCCTTCCTGTCGCAATTTGGCAAAAGGAATCCGGGTAAGCGCATCGGTAGCAATAATAAAAATACTTATTTGAATGATCTGGGGAAATGCAGCAAGACCAATCACTTCGCCGAAAGCAGCCCGGTAATACCATAAAATTGCTGTCAATAATATGGTTGAAAAAAACAAGGAAAGGGAAGATGTACTGTACAAATCTTTTTTAAATTCCGGCCTGCCGGCAAAACGGAAATAAGTGGTTTCAAATCCATAAGTAAATACAACATTCAGTAATGGAATGGCAGAATAAATCAGGCCAACTTTACCGTAATCACTCATATTGGCAAGCGAATAGGTAAGGATCGGCGCCAGTAAATAGGAAATAAACCTTGCCCCAATAGAACTGACTCCATACCACATTGTATGCCCCGCCAATTGTTTGATACTGCTCAAAGAAGTGTTGGTTTTAAAATTTAGATTTCTAAGAAGCAGCAAATATACTTCGATGTACCTTATTCGATTCGTCCAGGTTAATTTTGCAAAAAATTTATTCCTGCTTTAAATGGAAATTGAAATGTTGGAAAACTGTTAAGTTCATCCATCATGCAGTTGTGTAGATTATTTTTACCCTTTCTGATTTTAAAAGTTTTTTTCAAATATGAAATATTTTTTTCTTTCCTTATTCACCTGTTTTGGCCTTTTAGTCTTTGGACAAAATGAAAAGCAGTTACAGGTAAAGTCTGCTTTGGAAAATTATGGGCAAAATTATTTACAGGAAAAAATTTATGCCCAGTTTGACAAACCGCTCTATTCCCCGGGCGAAACGATTTGGTTTAAAGCATATATTATGGCAGGTGTAAATCCTTCAGAGATTAGTAAAAATGTGTACATTGATTTCAGTGATGCAGCAGGAAATATTTTGCAGCATGGCGTGGCGCCGATACTTGGCTCCACAGCTTCCGGGCAGTTTGATCTACCGGCAAATTATCCTTCGAAATTGGTGCATGTACGCATTTATACAAGCTGGATGTTGAATTTTGATTCTATTTTTTTATTCAATAAAGACCTGGCAGTTTTACAAATACAGAAACAAGCAGTTAAAAAAACCATGGAAAATAAAATTTCTGTACGCCTGTTTCCTGAAGGCGGGAATTTTATAAAAAATATCGAAACAAAAATTGCTTTCAAAGCTATATGGACGGATGGCATACCTGCAAAAATCCAGGGCATGGTACAGGACAATGCGGGAAAAAAAGTTGCGGATATAAAAACTATCCATGATGGCATGGGTTATTTTTCACTTAAGCCCGCGGCCAATGAAAATTATTCCTTTTCCTGGAAGGATGATAAGGGGAATACGGGCCGTGTAAACTTGCCGCCCGTGCAGGAAAATGGCCTCGGTCTATCAGTTTCAATCAGCCCGGGCAAAAGGGATTTTATAGTTTCAGGTAATGAAAATGCCGCAGGTAATTTTTCCAAAGCGCATATTGTTGGTATCATGGCGCAGCAATTGGTATATATGGCTGCCGTGAATTTAACGACAGAAAAAAGCGTTTCCGGTTCCATTCCTACAGCACAATTGCCATCCGGGATTTTGCAGGTTACTTTGTTTGATTCCAATTGGGTAGCCATTGCAGAACGCATAACATTTATAAATAATGATAATTATTACCTGGAACCAGAAGTTGGTTTTTCCGTTTTGGGCAACTTTAAAAGGCGTGGAAAAAATACGTTAGTTGTCAATTTACCAGTAAATATTGAAGCCAATTATTCAGTGTCTGTAACAGATGCGGGTATTGGTGCTGACAGTTCTGATAATATCATCACACATTTTTTAGTAAGCAGTGAATTAAGGGGAAAAATATATCAGCCTTATTATTATTTCACTGATTATTCAGACAGTTTGCAAGCGCAATTAGATTTAGTCATGCTTACCAATGGCTGGAGAAAAATAGACTGGGAAAGTATGGTGCGGGGAAAAATGCCAGACATTAAATACCCGAAAGACACATCTTACTTCACTTTGCAGGGGAAAGTTTTTGGTATCGGCCCGCAGAATTTCCGCAACGGCATGGGCTTATTAATGATATTGGTGAAAAAGGACAGTAGTCGTCAGTTATTGCAGTTGCCTTTGCATAAAGACGGAAGTTTTGATGATCCGGGTACTTTGCTGGTAGATACTTCAAAAATGTATTACCAGGTTGCCGGAAATGCAGACCTTACCAATACCACTGCCATCACTGCCGGCATAAAAATGTTGCCGGCGCCCATGCATATTTGGAATAATCCTGCATTTTCTGCTTTCGATTTTTCGGATACCAGCGCGGAAAACCGCGCTAAATATTTTGCTTTGGAGGAGGAAAAAATAAAAAAATTCCTGGAAGGAAACGTGCTTGCAAATGTAACTGTGGTCACGAGATTAAAGTCGCCTGAAGAAAAATTAGATGACACTTATACATCCGGACTTTTTTCCGGAGGGGAAGCGATCACTTTTGATGTGCTTGATGATAAATCTGCCACTATCACGGCCAATTTATTATCGTATCTCACAGGGCGTGTTCCCAGCATGTCTATTATTAACCGCAATGATTTGAATGGAGGATCGTCAGTTTCATGGAGAGGGCAGTCGGGACCAGCCCCAACATTTTATTTAAATGAAAATCAAATTGATGTGAGTGAAGTAAATACGATTGATATGAATAGTGTCGCTTATATCAAAATTTTCCGTCCTCCTTTTATCGGTTCATTTTCCGGTGGCGAAGGTGGCGCGATTGCAATTTATACAAAAAAAGGTGCTGATGCTTTATCGGGCAATGATGAAAAAAAGGGTTTGCCTTACAAAATCATAACCGGCTACACCGCACAAAAGGAATTTTACAGCCCGGATTATGGAAGCCTGAATTTTTATGATGAAAAAGCAGATGCGCGATCAACACTTTACTGGAATCCCAATATAGAAATGACTTCTGATAATCATATTCAAAAATTCACTTTCTATAATAATGATATTTCACACAGTTACAGGATCGTGCTGGAAGGTTTTACTAAAGATGGAAAACTGGCACATATAGAAAAAGTCATTGAATAAGTCATTTAAAACTTTTCATATAAAGACCTTAATTTTTCGCGGGTGATTTTACTTTCCCAATTTTTCCCCAACGCATTTTCCCATAGCGGTTTCATGCTTAGTGCCACATCTATCATTTTATTAAAATCAGCATCAGAGAGGCCTTTACAAATTCCCTGCGGAATTTCTATGTGATTTTTTTTAACCATTTCCTTAAACTCTGCGGTACCATCCGGGTAATATTCTTCCAGGTGATTCATTACAATACAATTTCCCACTCCATGATGCGTACCTAATAAATATCCCAGGCCATAACTCACAGCGTGGCATACGCCCACCTGGCTATAAGCTATGCTCATGCCACCTGCATAAGAAGCCATCATCAATTGTTCATCATTTTTTTCATCCCATTTTTTTTCACTTAAAAAAACGTTGCGGCAATATTGCAATGCCTTTTCCCCATAACTTTTACTGAACTCATTTAAAAAAGTTCCCTGCAAACTTTCAATGCAATGAATATAACAATCCATGCCTGTAAAAAAGCGCTGTTCGGCAGGTGCATTCGCGATGAGATCGGGGTCTAAAACAATCTGGTCAAAAGGCGTGAAATCAGAATTCATTCCCAATTTTCTTTCCGGACCGGTGAGCACACAAGTGCGGCTAACTTCTGCACCGGTACCACTCAGCGTAGGAATGCCCACCTTATAAACGCCGGGAAATTTTACCAGATCCCAACCCTGGTAATCCTGTGCTTTGCCGGGATTTGTCATCATCAATGATACCGCTTTTGCCAGGTCCATGGCAGAGCCGCCACCGATGCCAATAATTCCACTAATGCTTCCGAATTTTTCTTTCAATTCATTTGCCAATGCATCTACATAACTTGTTTTCGGTTCGTGTGTAACATCCGCATAAATGATCACATCTTTTCCGCGCAGCGAGATACGTTCTGCCAATTTTTTTCCTTTAAAAAAATGGTCTAACAAAAATATCATAGGTTCATTTTCCTTGCGGTGCGGACTTACTATTTCATCCAACTGATCAAAGCAGCCCCTGCCATAAACCACGTATCCGATCATTTTAAAATTGCGGTATTGTGCCATAATTTTTTTTTGTAAAGGTAAATTCAATCTTTGTTATTATTTTCTTCTAAATTTTTTAATGCTTTCTGAATGATCGGATGTTCATATCCTTTTTGCAATAAATAAGTATATGTTTTTTGTTTATTCAGGATTTTATTTTTGGTGCGAAAACTGTTCCATTTTTTTGTTGCCAATTTCTTTATTGCCTTCTCATAATCAGTTTGTGGAATGGAGCTGAGCGCCGTTTGAATATTTTGTTTGCTCACTCTTTTTTCAAAAAGTCCCTGGCTGATCTTGTTTTTCCCCCAGGATTTCATCCTGAACTTTCCGCCGGCAAAAAGTGTGGCAAATCTTTCTTCGTTGAGGATATCTGAGGAAATCAATTCTATCATAATTTCTTCCCGCATATTTTTTGAAACACCCATTTGAAATAATTTATTATTTGTTTCAAAATGGCTTCTTTCCTGGTATGCACAATAGTATTTTATTTTCTCCATGGCTGTTTCCTTATTGATAAATGCCGCTTGCATAATTTTTACTGTAAGATTAAATAAAAAGCGTGTTCAATTAAAATTTTAAGCTTATTTTCAACATTACACACCAGTTAAATATATGCCGGGATTTTCTATTTTAGTTATTGATGATGATCAAATATATCGCTATATGGCGAATAAGATGCTTATGGCGACTGGGCTGGCAGAGGAGATAATTTTTTGTAAAAATGGAGGAGAAGCATGGAATTTATTACAGGAGAAAAAATCGAAGAAAGAAAGTTTTCCCGGTATTATTTTTCTTGACATTAATATGCCTGTCATGAATGGTTGGGAACTTTTAAAAAAAATAAACCCCATAATGAAAAAATCAGAACAGAAAATGCTGGTCTATATTGTAACATCTTCCCAGGATGAAAAAGACCTTGAACATGCAGGGAAGTTTGATTTTATTTCCGGCTATCTTGTAAAACCCGTATTAAGTAGTACTTTCCTCGAGATTTTATCTGCTGCGAAAAATTGAAGGGAAAAGTAATTCACACCTGTTTGTGCATAAATTACATATCTGCAAAACCCTTCCGTTTTTTTTAAACATTTTACAGTAGGTTTGTTGCTCTCAAAATAATTCTTAAATCATATTATGAAATTTATTGTTTCTTCTTCACTGCTATTAAAAAATCTGCAACAAATAAATGGCGTTATAAGTGCGAATACAGTTTTGCCTGTACTGGAAGATTTTTTATTTGAAATCCAGGACAAAAAAATGAGCGTGCTGGCAACTGACCTGGAAACCGTTATGCGTGTGCAAATGGATGTGGAAAGTAAAACCAATGGTAAAGTGTGTATTCCGGCGAAAATACTCATTGAATCACTGAAGAATATCCCGGAGCAACCATTGACCTTTAATATAGATAAGAATTTCAGTATTGAAATTACCAGTGATAATGGGAAGTATAAAGTGATGGGTGAAAACCCGGACAATTTTCCAAAAGAACCTGTTGCTGAGGACACCGTGGAATTTGAGATCAGTTCATCATCCTTTTTATCGGGCATAAGTAAAGCCCTGATCTCAGTGAGTACAGATGACCTGCGCCCGGCAATGACCGGCGTTTTGGTGGAAATGGATACAAATGAGATCCGCTTTGTTTCTACAGACGCGCACCGCCTGATGATGTATAAAAGAAAAGACGTAAAATGCCCGCAGCAACATAGTTTTATTGTGCCTAAAAAGCCTTTGATGTTGTTGAAAAATGTGCTGCCCGATAATGATGATACGTTGGTGATCAGTTATAATGAGAATCATTTATTTATCCAACACGGTACTACGAAGCTTGTTTGCCGGCTGATAGATGCACGTTTCCCGGATTACAAGGTTGTTATTCCAAAAGAAAATCCATTTAAAATGGTTGTTAATACAAATGACTTCCAGGGTGCATTAAGGCGGGTGAGTATTTTCAGTAATAAAAGTACCAGCCAGGTGGTATTAACGATTAGCGGAAGCGAATTGCAACTTGCCGGCCAGGATGTTGATTTTAGTTTTGAAGGGAATGAGCGAATGAATTGCCAGTATGATGGAGAAGACCTGCAAATTGCTTTCAATGCAAAATTTATGATTGAAATGCTCGGCGCACTTGATGCAAATGAAGTGGCCATTGAATTATCAACACCAAATAAAGCCGGCATTATCCGCCCGCTCGAACAGGACGAAGCTGAAGATATTATGATGCTTGTAATGCCACTCATGATCAATAGTTAGTCAAAAAAATTATTTTATTTTTAAGTGATTTGTATTAATTTACAAATCACTTTTTGATGTATTTTATGTTGGTAAAAAAATGGAATCAATTACAACCTATTTTCAAAACATTTCATCACTGCACCGCGCGTTAATTCTTGCGGGAGGAATTACTTTTTTCTGGCTGATCGAATATGCAGTTCCCTTATTTCAATTTGATTATAATAAATGGAAACATGCTTCGGTAAATATATTTTTTACTATCACCACCATCATTATCAATTTTGCTTTTGCACTATTGATTGTATTTGCAAGTGACTGGTGTCTTGCACATCATTTTGGAATATTGCAATGGTTGAATATGCCTGTATGGCTGCAGCTTATTTTCGGGTTAATGTTACTTGATCTTGTCGGCGCTTATCTTGTCCACTGGATCGAACATAAGGTAAACTGGATGTGGAAATTTCATATTATTCATCACGCAGATACACACGTGGATACAACAACTGCAAACAGGCATCACCCGGGTGAAAGTGTCTTCAGGGCAGTGTTTGCAGTGATCGCTGTATTTGTTGCGGGCAGTCCAATATGGCTCATCATGTTATATCAGAGTGTGAGCGTTGTGCTGGCACAATTTAATCATGCGAATATGAAATTCCCGCCAAAATTAGATAAACTTTTAAGCTATATAATCGTATCTCCAAACATGCATAAAATCCATCATCATTATCAGCGGCCCGAAACGGATAGTAATTATGGAAATATTTTTTCTATCTGGGACAGGCTCTTTGGTACTTTTCATTTCACACCCGTTGACAAATTAAAATATGGGTTGGATATGATTAAAAATCAGAGCGATGAAAATATCGGCGGCCAATTGAAAATACCCTTTAAAAAAATGGCTGAACTGTAAGCTTTGTTATTTGAAAGATCGTGATCAAAAAATGACTTACCGAATATTATTTACCTGTAAAAACTGGTTTTCTTTTTTCTAAAAAAGCATTGGTGCCTTCTTTGAAATCTGCTGTTTTAAAACAAGCAGCAAATGCGTTTGTTTCAGTTTCATAACCATGATCCGTAAATGCATCATTGGCAGATTTTATACAATTTTCAATAGCTAAAGGTGCTTTCTTTTGTATGGTATTCAAAATGGAAATTGCTTTTTCCAATAAATTATCAAGAGTTGTTACATGATTGACAAGTCCATATTGCAAAGCGGTTTCAGCATTAATAATTTGTGCACTCATGAGCATTTCCATGGCACGGCCTTTACCAATTAACTGAGTCATTCTTTGTGTGCCGCCATAGCCGGGAATCAGGCCCAGGTTCACTTCCGGCTGGCCAAATTGTGCATTTGCTGACGCAATTCGAAAATGGCATGCCATTGCCAATTCACAACCACCACCCAATGCGAATCCATTTACACAGGCAACAATTGGTTTTGGAGCGCGTTCAATTTTAAAAAAAACATCCAGCCCTCTTTGCGCCAAATTTTTTGCTTCCTTTTCTGAGTAATTTGAAAATTCTGCAATATCGGCACCTGCTACAAATGCTTTTTCACCGGCACCAGTAATGATAGCAGATTTGATGTCGGAGTTGCTATATATTTCATCCAAAACATGATCCAGGTCATTAAAGACAGCAGCATTCAACGCATTTAATTTTTCAGGCCGGTTGATCGTTATGGTTAAAATGTGGTTGTCTAATTTTGTGAGCAGTGATGTATATTCCATTTTAAAAATTAATTATTTTTTGAAAATTTATTTTTAGAAATCCCTGTTTTGCCTGACTTGTGTTTTGATGTATTCAGCAATTTCACTGGTATCTGCGCCGGGCGCAAATAGTTGGTGAACGCCCATTGCCAGTAATGCTTCTATATCTTCATCCGGGATGATACCACCGCCGGTAAGCAGCACATCATGCATATTTTTTTCCTTCATGAGATGAATGATCTTTGGAAAAATAGTCATGTGTGCACCGCTCAAAATACTTACGCCAATGGCATCAACATCTTCCTGTAAGGCAACATTGACAATCATTTCAGGCGTTTGCCTTAAGCCGGAATAAATCACTTCCATGCCTGCATCGCGCAGTGCGGAAGCAATCACTTTCGCCCCGCGGTCATGGCCATCCAAACCAACTTTCGCGATGAGAACCCGAACCGGCCTGTTTGTTTTTTCGGACATTTTATGCAATCTGTTTTTTCAAAAATAACATGATAATTATTATTTTCCCTTATGAAAAATGTAAAAAGAGTTATCTCCTGAATTCACCTTTTAATTTTTTGACCGCACCCGTGAGAAATTCATTCGCATGATCATGTGCATTTTCCAGTAAAATAATTTTTGTCCCTGTTTCCCTGAACAATGGAATAGACACAGAATCTACGATAGAAATTTTTCCAAATTGCTGAATGACCGGCTGATCATCCGGTAGATTTTTAGCTACCAGCAAAATATTTTTTATATGAAAAGTATCCGGCATCCATAAAAGAAATGAAGCACTCGTACTATATGTTTCAGGCAGGTTAAACGCTTCCCGATAATAATTCAATGCGCCTGCTGTATAATAGCCATCACAAAAAATCATTGTTTCTTTTTGTGCTTCCGGAGATAAATTATGATACGCTTTCGCGGCTTTCTCTGCAGTTTCTTTCCATCCAATCATATCTGCGAAATCCTGTGGCAGCGGGTGTTGCAGATGATCTTCCCAGGTAAAATCACCGGTTTTATTTAAATGTGAAAACTGGTAATATTTTACAAGATCATCCGGTTTAGCCAAAGGCATCGTTAGCGGTAAAGCATATAAACCGAGTGACACAGAAAAAATAATCATCGCATATCTTGTCCATTTGAAATGTTGCATTGTTGCCTTTTCAAGTTGAAATCCGCCAAAGGCAAAAAGCATCGGGTATAAACCCAACGCATAATAATTTTTTCCATGTAAAACCATCAATAAAATAATGGTGAAAAAATAGGCAAAGCCAAAAGTGCGGAAAGGCTTTCCTTTTTTAGTAAACAACAGAAAGTATAAACCTGCAAGCCATGTAAAAATGGATATCAAATTCATCATAAGCTGCCCGGTTAAAAAATCTTTGTAGCCAATAAATTTTAATTGTTCATCCTGTAATTCATTCATGTGAAAAATCACGGGGAAGCGATGATTGTATTGCCATATAAGGTTTGGTAAAAAAATAATCAATGCAAGAAGGGCAGCAAAATAAAAATGTTTGTTTGAATATAATTTTCTCCAGGGTGTAAAAAGAAGCGCCACTAAAATACTAATAATATAAAATGCTACGGAATATTTGCTCATCATGCCAAGACCGGCAGCAAGGCCAAATACATACAACCATTTATTTTGTTGGGTTTGAAAATATTGAAAAAGACTGAAAGTAATAAGTACATAAAAAAATACTTCCAAAAAATTTGGCTGGAATAAAAAAAACAAACGCATATAACCACTGAGTATAAACGGAAGCCATGCAAGAATTAAAGCAAATGTTTTTCCACCGAGTGAAATAACCATTTTACCCACAAGGATAAATGTGAACGCGCCAAATAAGGCAGGCCATATTTTTATCCAAAACATGCCGTCGCCAAATAAATTTGTCAGCCACGCAAACACAGAAAGCAATGGTGGAATTTCCATAAAACCCCATGCCATATGGTGTCCTTCAGCGAGGTATAAAAATTCATCCCGATGCGGCTGGTAAAAACTATTTTGAAGAAAAAATGGAATGACCAGTTTGATAAAAGCAAGGATGTAAAGTAGTTTGGTTATTTTTTTGGTTTCCAAAATTATTTTTTTATTGAAGACTTTTAAGACTTGTTTGAATACGTTCCAGCGTTTCTTCCCGGCCAAGTATTTCGGCAATTTGAAAAATACCCGGCCCCGATTTTCCGCCAACCAGCATCACACGAAAGGGCAACATTAATTCACCGGGTTTAATAGAATTCGCTGCGGCAATCTCTTTAAAAGTATTTTCGAGCGCTTCGTTTTCCCAGTATGGCAGCAATGTATAACTGCGTATGATTTCTGTAAAAAAATTATTTTTTTGGTCATTCCATTTCGGGCGGATACTTTCCAGGCCTGCATTACCGGGCTTTTCAAAAAAGAAGATTGATTGCTCAATAAAATCTGTCAATAGTGTACAACGGTCTTTGACAAGCTCAAAAATTTCCCGGGATTTTTCATTGTGTGGAATTGGAATATTTTTTTGTTGAAAAATATTTTCTATAGCAGGTAGTAAAATTTCAATGTTTGTTTTTTTGATCCATTCATGATTGAACCATTTTGCTTTTTCAAAATCAAATTTAGCCCCCGCCTTATGAACCCTGTCTATAGAAAATTTTTCTACCAGTTTCGGTAATGAAAATATTTCCTGCTCCGTGCCATCATTCCATCCCAGCATTGCCAGCATATTTATAAATGCTTCCGGCAAAAAACCTCTTTCACGAAAACCTTCAGTAAATTCATTGCTACGTGGATCTGTCCAGTTCATTGAAAAAATAGGAAAGCCCAATTTCTCCGCGGCACGTTTACTGAGTTTACCATTGCCTTCTGGTTTTAATATTAATGGAAGATGCGCCCATTGCGGCATATTTTCCAAACCAAAAAGATATTTCCATAATAAAATATGAACAGGTGCACTTGGCAGCCATTCTTCACCACGAAATGCGTGTGAAATTTTCATCAAATAATCATCCACCACTACGGCGAGATGATAAGTGGGCATGCCATCTGCTTTTAATAAAACCTTATCATCAGATTGCGATGAATTGAAATGAACTTCACCCCGGATCATATCCGTGAAAGAAATATTTTCATCTTCCGGCATTTTAATTCGAATAACAAACGGTGTATTTTTTTCCAATAAAATTTTCACTTCATCTCCGGACATTGCTAATGAATTGTATAAACCATTCCTATGTGCCTGGTTGTATTGAAAATTGGGTTGTGTTTTTCTTTGATTATCCAATTCTTCAGGCGTATCAAAAGCATAATACGCATAGCCTTCATCCACTAATTTTTTCGCATAATCTGCATACATGCTTTTTCTTTCCGATTGGCGGTATGGCCCGAATTCGCCGGGCTTCCAGGGACTTTCATCCGGCTCAATGCCACACCAGGACAGCGTATCCGCAATATATTGTTCGGCGCCGGCTACAAAACGCCCCTGGTCCGTATCTTCAATACGCAATACAAAACTTCCTCCATGTTGTTTGGCAAATAAATAATTGTATAACGCCGTTCGCACACCGCCGAGATGCAGGCCACCTGTTGGCGAAGGCGCAAAACGTACGCGAATATTTTCCTTCATAGTGCGCAAATTTAAATGATTCGCCGGGATTAAATATAGAATGAAATCGTTCCCTAACTTTACAGCTCAAGTATCTGCATGAAAAGTAAAACATTTTTAATTGCCCTGCTTTTTTTCTCCTCTTCCTTATATGCACAAACTGCGTATAATCCTTCGCCCGGAAACCTCGAAGCAAGGAAATGGTTTGCCGATGCAAAATTTGGCTTATTTATACATTGGGGGCCATTCAGCATTTTAGGTGATGGTGAATGGGTAATGAATAACCGGAATATTTCTGTAAAAAATTATACGCGTTTAATGGATTTTTTTAATCCCATAGGTTTTGATGCACATGCATGGGTAAGTTTGGCAAAGCAAAGTGGAATGAAATATATTACCCTTATTACAAGACATCATGATGGCTTTAGTATGTGGGATACAAAATATTCAGATTTTAATATCATGAATTCGCCTTATCATAAAGATATTGTGAAAATGATTGCAGATGAATGTCACAAGCAAGGCATAAAATTATTTCTCTACTATTCAATACTCGATTGGCGGCGGGATGATTATTCATGGACAACAGGGCGAACCGGTAAAGGCACAGGAAGGACCGTGCAGGGTGACTGGAAAAATTATATCCGGTTCATGGAAAATCAACTGACAGAATTGCTTACCAATTATGGAGAAGTTGCGGGCATTTGGTTTGATGGTTATTGGGATCAAACGGCACCTGAAGGAGAAGCTGACAGGTCGCCAAAAATTGATTGGCATTTACCGGAAATTTATGCGCTCATTCATCGCATTCAACCCAATTGCCTTATTGGAAATAATCATCATCTCGATCCGATCCCCGGGGAAGATTTCCAGATGTTTGAAAAAGATTTACCCGGGCAAAATAATTCTGGTTTGAGTTTTCAAAAACCTTCCGAAAAATTGCCTTTGGAAACCTGTGAAACAATAAATGATTCATGGGGTTTTAATATTACGGATACGAGTTATAAAAGCTCAACTCAATTGATACAGTTATTGGTTCATGCAAGTTCACTCGGTGCCAATTTATTACTCAATATTGGTCCGATGCCAAATGGAAAGATTCAACCTGAATTCCAGGAGCGTTTAAAAACGATAGGAGATTGGCTGAAAGCGAATGACAGCAGCATTTACAACACGCAGGCCGGATATTTAAAACCGCAGGAATGGGGATGCGCAACACAAACAAAGGGAAAAATTTACCTTCATATTTTTGATACAAAAACAAAAGAAATTGCTTTAAATAAATTTCCTTTTCAGCAGATTAAAAAGATTTATTTTTTGAAAAATGGGGAAGCAATTCCTTATACATTAAAAAATGAAACATTAGAAATCAATTCCCTTCATGTACAAGCTGGCAACCCGGATGAAGTGATTGTGGTGGAAGGTTCCATGAAATAATTTTATAGAATGAAATACCTGGTAAAAACACCCTGGTGGTTAAAAAAATTGTACCCGCTTTATGTATGGGAAATTCCCGTGGAAGAAAAAGTATTGTACCTGACTTTTGATGATGGTCCGCATGAAAGAGCAACGCCATTTGTTTTGGATCAACTCCGGAAATATAATGCGCGGGCAACTTTTTTTTGCATTGGAAAAAACGTTGTGGAAAACCCGGCTATTTATCGTCAAATCATTGAAGATGGCCATGCAATTGGTAACCATACTTTTAATCATGTGAATGGCTGGAAAACATCGAATAAGAAATATGCTGCTGATGTTTTTGACGCAGCAAAATTTATTGACAGCAATCTTTTCAGGCCACCTTATGGAAGAATTTCACGCTTCCAGGCAAAAGTGCTGATGCAGGAAAACAGCTCGCAAAACATCGTTGCAAAAGGGTTTAAAATAATCATGTGGTCCGTACTGAGCGGTGATTTTGATATCTCAAAAAAAGCCAGTGAGTGCAGGGATTATGTTTTGTTGAATGCTTCACCCGGCGCGATCATTGTTTTTCATGACAGTAAAAAGGCATGGGAAAGAATGCAGGGTGCATTGCCGGAAGTGCTGGAACATTTTAGTAAGGAAGGTTTTCAATTTCGATCCATTCCTTATGATATTTCATGACCTGCGAAATGCAAAGGTTTATAAAAATAAGAAGGCCGGGGTAAAAACCCCAGCCCGTTTTTTAATCCGTACCCTATGAAAACTTTTCAAATGTATGTGATAACTTATTGATAACAAATTTTACTTAAAATTTTTTAAGATGCTGATAGATACACATTGCCATTTATACCTGCCGGAATTCAAAGATGATTTGGAGGAAATGATTTTACGTGCTGAAGAAGCCGGTGTGAAAAAGTTTTGCCTGCCAGCTATTGACAGCTCCGAAAACCCTGCATTACTGGAGCTTGAGAAGAATTACCCGCAAAAATGTTTTGCCATGATGGGCCTTCATCCCTGTTCTGTGAAAGAAAATTATATAGATGAATTGGAGCATGCAAAGAATTTGCTGGATAAAAGAAATTTTATAGCAATCGGAGAAATCGGGTTGGATTTTTATTGGGATAAAACTTTTGCAGAAATTCAATATAAGTCGTTTGAAATGCAGATGGAGTGGGCTTTAAACAAAAAGTTACCCATCGTAATTCATACACGCAATGCCATGGCAGAAACAATTGACTTTGTAAAACCCTTTGCTGATAAAGGTTTGAAAGGAATCTTTCATTGTTTTGGTGGAACACTTAAAGATGCAGAAGACATCATTAGTATGAATTTTTTATTGGGAATTGGCGGCGTAGTTACCTATAAAAATGCAGGCTTGGCAGAAGTTGTAACACAAATTGATCTAAAAAATATAGTACTTGAAACAGATTCACCTTATTTGACACCTGTGCCGCATCGTGGGAAACGTAATGAGAGCGCTTATCTGAGAGTGATCGCCGAAAAGATAGCTATGGTGAAAAAAATTGATATTGAAGAAGTCGCTGAAATCACAACGCGCAACGCAGAAAATATATTTAATATCTAAGGTCGAATTTTCTATTTTTGCCACCCTGAATTTAAAAAGGAGAGTTGTCCGAGTGGTTGAAGGAGCACGCCTGGAAAGTGTGTATATGGGAAACTGTATCGAGGGTTCGAATCCCTCACTCTCCGCAAAACAATTATTGCCCGGCATTTGCCGGGCATTTTTATTTCGGGAGCATTATGAACTTGTTCATATAAGCTCCTGAAATAAAAATGCTTAATGAGCGCAGCGAATGGCAATAATTGTTTTGCATCCCCCCAAAACGGGATCAACTATGTTAATCCCTCAGTTGCGTACGACTTTAATTATTGTTTTAGGTTTTTATAGCCTGAACCATTCTAATTTTTCCCTGCATATCTTTCTTAAAATCAATTTTTATGAAGTGTTTTTCCTGTAACAATAATTTTAATTCATCCGCACAGTCGGGGTTTATCTCAAAATATAAATGTCCATCTTTTTTTAAATGATCTTTACAGAAATTGATGATGGCTTTATAAAAAATCAACGGATCATCATCTGGTACAAATAAGGCTGCATGCGGTTCGTTGGCCAAAACTCGTTTTTCCATTTCGTTGATTTCTTTTTTCAAAACGTATGGCGGATTACTTACAATCACATCAAAAACCGGCAAGGATTTTATTGCATCATACTGCAATATATTTTTTTTGTAAAATTCTACCTGCACATTATTTGCTGTTGCATTTTTTTTAGCAAGATTGATAATTTTTGTTTGATAATCCAGCGCGGTAACCGGAATTTCAGGCAATTTTTTTTTCAGAGAAATAGCGATGCAACCACTGCCTGTTCCCATATCCAAAATGCCTGCATTATTATCCAAAATATCATTGCTGTTTTGTATAATCCATTCCACTAATTCTTCTGTCTCCGGCCTGGGAATTAAGACAGATTCATTTACAAAAAATTTCATTCCGGCAAACCAGGCTTCCTGCAAAACATATTGAAGAGGCTTGTCTTTTTGTAATGCCTTAATTATTTTTTTTAAATGTTGTTCATCTTCAAATGACAATAAATTGTTTTTATGTAATCGTCTTTCAGAATTGGAAAAGCCTGTAAAATTTTCAATAATGATTTGCGCTACATTTTTCGATTCTCTATTATCATAATTTCCACTTAAAGATGAAATGATGTGCTGATATGCATCGCCGATATTCATGCATACAATATTAGGCTAAAAGATTTTACATTTGCATATCCACTATGTCTTCCACTCAAATTACGCATGAACATTTTATGCAAAGATGCCTGCAACTGGCATCTTTGGGTGCGGGTGCTGTTTCGCCCAATCCCATGGTGGGCGCGGTGTTGGTTTATGGTGATAAAATTATTGGGGAAGGGTATCATCAGACTTATGGAATGGCGCATGCAGAAATCAATTGCCTCAATTCAGTTTCTTTAGAAAATAAACAGTTGATTCCATTATCAGTATTATATGTTTCACTCGAGCCATGTGCTCATTTTGGTAAGACGCCTCCCTGCACGAACCGGATCATTGCTGAAAAAATAAAACAGGTTGTTATCGGAAGTACAGATCCTTTTCCAAAAGTAAATGGCCGTGGTATCGAACTATTAAAAAATGATGGGATAGAAGTAATAACAGGAGTGCTGAAAAAAGAATGTGATGAATTGAACAAACGGTTTTTTTGCATGCATGAAAAAAAACGGCCTTATATTATTTTGAAATGGGCACAAACAGCCAATAAAAAAATGGCATTTAAAAACGGTGAAAGATTAATGATCTCTAACTCCATTACGCAAAGACTGGTACATAAATGGCGAACTGAAGAGGACGCGATCATGGTTGGAACAAAAACAGTCCTATTGGATAATCCAATATTGGATACCCGTTTCTTTCCGGGTAAAATGCTCGTGCGGATTATCCCGGACAGGGAATTAAAATTGCCTTTTCGCCTAAACATTTTCAATAAAAAACAGCGCACCATTATTTTTAATGAAAAGAAAAATGAAGAACAGGATTTTCTTTCTTACCAAAAAATTGATATGCATGGTGAGCATTCATTACAACGAATTCTGCAAAAATGTGCAAATGAAAATATTCAAAGTATTTTAGTAGAAGGTGGCGCTACATTACTCAATAATTTCATCAAAGAAAATCTTTGGGATGAAATGCGGGTAATTACGAATGAAAATTTGTATGTAGAAGATGCGACGGATGCACCGGAAATAAATAGAATATTTTTAAAGTCTGAACAGATTTTTTCTGATCGGATTGATTATTATTCTAACAAAGAATTTTGATTAAATATTAAAAAAATTTATGGAAAGAATTTATAAATTTCTTTTCTGTTCAATACCCGTTTCAGTTCCAAAATATTTTCATTCATGTAGATGCCTATTCTATAATCCCCAAACCTGGCTTTGTAATAATTTTTATAGCCCTGCATTTTTTCAATATTTCCAACCGAAAATAATGTATTTGAAGAAGGTAAAATTTCAAAAACAAATTCTTCAATTTTTGCACGTCTTTTTGCAGGTATGACCTTTGATAAATCCCGTAAAAACGCTTTGTTATAAACTATTTGCACTATTTCTTTTTAAGAAGATTTTTATAGTAAGATTTAGCTTCTTTTATCTCGAACATTTCTTCGTTATCAGCTTCTTTCATTAACTGAACGAGTGCATAGTCTTCCAGGACTTCTTCGATTTTTTTAAATGTTTTGATATCCAATTGTACAGCAACTGGTTTTTGTTGTTTATTGAGGATATATTTTTCATTTAAGTCTAGCATGAATTTTCAATTTTGGATAACAAATTTACTGAATTTTAAAAACTAATGGTAATTATAAAAATAATTTATTAGAACATCCAAAACACAAAAAATACATTTGCCGAATTAATCGTTCATTCGAACGTATTCAGATAAATGTTTAACCCAGTCCAATATTTTACGATCAACCAGCAAGCTTCCGCGGAATATAAAGACCGGAACAGTAAATTTATTGCGTATGCTTTTCCATTCCCGGATAAAAATGATTTGAAAAAACACCTGGATGATTTGAAAAAAATGCATGTGAAAGCAGGCCATTTTTGTTTTGCATACCGTATCGGCGCAGATGGAAACCAGTTTAGGTCCTCCGATAATGGAGAACCTTCAGGCACTGCCGGAAAACCTATACTTGGTCAAATAGATAAGCAAAATCTTAGTGATATATTGATTATTGTTGTGCGCTATTTCGGCGGTACTTTGCTTGGTGTCCCGGGATTGACGAACGCATATAAAACTGCTGCATCATTAGTTTTACAAATGCTGCCAGTTATCACAAAGGATATTGAAACAGCTTACCAGTTGCATTTCCCTTATGAAAAATTAAATGAAATAATGCTGGTTATAAAAACCTGTAATGCCCGGATTATTCAGCAGGAAAATATGCTTTTTTGCAGTATGCAATTAATGATACCCGAAATAAACCTGCAACAATTTTTAAACCTGATGGGAAAAGTACAGGGACTGGAAATAGAAGAATTAAAATAAGCGGAATTATTTCTCTAACTTTAAAAAGTATTTACATCTAATACAGAAGTAGGATTTATTTACCTGCACAAAAAGATTGGAATATGAAAACTTACACAAGGCAGAAAAATGGAGTATTTATTTTCTTGATTTTATTTAGTTTTATCATGCCGAAGTTTGCCAATTCGCAAGAGCAAAACTTTACTTTAAAAATTCATTTCGAAAATACAGAAATAAAAACGTTGCATTTAGGCGAGCCTTATTTTCCTCAATGGGAACCTTTATTTGCGGCGAATTTAAAATCGGATACTGCAGATAATGTAGATCAAACATTTACTTTTGAAGGAACAATTTTATACCCAACTGCATTCAGATTATCTACTAATAATAAAAACCATTTTAATCCGATCATTTTTGTAAATGCAGGTAACAATGAAATAAACATTCAAAACGAAAATGGTGTTTATGAAATTAAATCTAATTCAGCAATCGGAAAAGAGCAGGAATATTTTTTAAAAGAAATGGACATGCAAACTCTGGACGATAAAATGGATGGCGGGAAATTGCTGGCGTACATACAAAAAGATCCGGGATCCTCTGTAGCATTTTTCGCACTCTTAAATCAGTTGATACAATTTGATACTTTTTATGCCAGCTATTACAATATTTTAGATGCATTTAGTGACAACATTAAAAATACACAACGTTATCAATATTTTAAGAGCATATACACACCCAATAAAAAGATGGGCAATTATGTTGTCTATAAAAACAGAACAGACTCAATACTTTTGAATTTTTCTAATGACAATAAAAAATACACTTTGCTTGAATTTTATTTCACTGGATGTTCTGGTTGCGTTGAACAAATGAATTATATGAAAGATTCGATGCCGAAAGATGTGGCACAGAAACTAAACGTTGTAATTATTAGTACAGACAAAAAAAGCATTTTTGAAAAATCCAAAGCCTGGTACCGGGAAAAGGAATATCTATGGAAAAGATATTGGGATTGGGAATCAGCAAACATTAATCAAATTACCATTAACTGGGACTTATTTCCAAATAGTTTATTAATTGACCCGGATGGAAAAATTATTGCTAAGAATGCAGATTTTAATACAATTAGCGATTTTTTTAAATAAAATCTTTCTATAAAAAAATTGATATATTTACAGAAAGAATATCCTCCATGAAAAAATATTTCTTCACTTTCCTGGCTTTCATTTTATTCACAGGCACACTTGCGGCTCAAACGATCGTCGGTGATTGTACCGTTGAATATTCTATTGCTTCTGCGAATGGAAAAAATAGCCTGGCCGGAGCTACAAAAATATATTATGTAAAAGGAAAATTATCCCGTACGGATATTCGCAGCACTAATTTTTCCCAGGCGATTATATTTAATAATGCAACAGGCAATGCAACCATTTTAAAAGAAGTTGGCAATGAAAAATACATTACGCCTTTAAATGCCGACCAGTGGAAAAAAGAAAATGAAATGTACCAGGGAATGTCCTTGAAGGAAACTGCTGAAAGAAAAATTATCCTCGGCTATAATTGTATAAAAGCCGTCGCAACGTTGAAAGATGGAAGCACTTTTTCCTATTATTTTACCAAAGATATTACTCCCACGGCGAGCGAAAATCCATACCAGTTCAAAGATGCAGGTGGATTTGTCTTAGCCTACGAAGCCAAAGGAACCGGAGGAAATAAGATCACTTTTACTGCTATTAAAATAAATTTTGATCCGGTACCAGCAAGCCTTTTTGATATTCCATCATCGGGATACAGGCTTTTGCCTTATGCAAATAAGTAATTTTTTATATTAACGGAAAGGTAATGGAGCCGGCGTCTTGAATTTTGGTGCCTGCACTTTGTATTTGTAAGGATATACATAGGTTGTATTTCCTTTTTGCAAACGAATCATAGATTCAAATTGTGCAGAATTTCCATTAAACTGTGCGGAAATTTCTTCAGAACCTTTAAATGAAAATTGTTTCAGGCTGGATGAAGCAAAAGTCCCGCCATAGTAGTTTTTAGGTGAGTAACGGCCCAGGTCTTTCAGGTTGAATTTGCTTCCATCATCACCGATATTACCTGAAAAGGCTCCGAAGGTTACACAAGCTAAACCAACGAGGAAAGCACTGAAAATAATTTTATATGTATTGGCTTTTTTCACTCGCACAAAGGTAATGTATAAATTGTTTCTTAACAAAACTTTATTGATAAACGGTTTATTTCTTTAAATGTTACACAAAATTGAAATATTAAGAAAAAAAGTAATAATTTTCCAAAACTGTTGTGAATAATTATGTACGAACACTCATCCAGGAAAGAAAACCAGGAGCTTGCAGAATTATTAAAGCAATACGAATCATTGCTTTCAGGCCGCCAACACGCATTTCTCGAAGAAGAATCTTTCGAAATGATCATCAATCATTTTGATGAAAATGATGAATTTCCAAAAGCGCTGGAAGCAGCCGAAAATGGCCTGCTTTATTTTCCCTATTCCGTTTTATTGCTGATAAAAAAAGCTGACTTACTTATTGCCATGCATCAATATGCGGATGCACTGGAAGTTTTAAACCATAATGCACTGTTCAGCGCTTATGATATCAATGTGTATATTTTGAAGACTGATGCTTTCCTGGCATTGGATGAACAGGAAAATGCGATCGAAGTGCTGGTGGAAGCTATCAACGTTTTCGAAGGGGAAGAAAAAATTGAATTACTTTTTGAGCTGGCTGATGTGTATGACGATTATGAATTATTTGATAAAGTGTTTGATTGCCTGCAACTCATCCTGGAGCAGGAACCAGCCAATGAAGAAGCTTTGTATAAAATTTGTTTCTGGACAGATTTCACTGGCAGGAATGAAGAAAGCATTCGAATCCACCGGGAAATTATAGAGGAACTACCTTACAATGAATTGGCCTGGTTCAATCTTGGTACGGCATACCAGGGTTTGAAATTGTATGAAAAAGCGATTGACGCTTACTTATATGCTATTGCCATAGATGAAAAATTTGACAGTGCTTACCGCAACCTCGGCGATGCATATATGCGCATTCGAAATTTCCGTGAAGCCATTCAATCTTTGGAAAAAATGCTTGAATTATCACGGCCTGAAGAAGTGATCTATGAAGCCATTGGCCATTGTAATCATAAACTGAAAAATTTTGCGCAAGCCCGTTTTAATTACCGGAAAGCATCGCATATTAACCCGGAAAATAACAGGCTGTATTATAAAATTACGCTCACATATATTCATGAAAAAAACTGGTCGCAGGCCATGAAACCATTAGAAACTGCACTGCGCATGTTGCCTTCTTCCACGGTGTATAATATGGCTGCAGGTGAATGTTGTATGGCATTGGGGAAAAATAAAGAAGCCCTTCATTATTTCAGTATTGTGGTACATAAAAGTCCGCGAAAAGTTGCTGGGTGGGAATCATTGATTCATTGCCTGTACATTTCAGGTTTCTTTGAAGAAGCTGCAGAACAATGCCTCGTAGCGCTTATTGCTACCGGCCATAAATCCTCTATTTATTATTTATATAGTGCAGTGCTGTTTGCGGACGGAAAATCCAAAGCAGCATTGCAGCAGTTAGAAACTGCGATCTCACTTTCACCCAAAGGCCTGCGAAAATTTATTGATATAAATCCTGTGATCCTTCAAAATGCACAGGTCGTTGCAATACTGGCGCAAATGAAAAAACAAAAGCAAAAAAGGCCGGGGAGCCGAAAATGATTAGCATCATGCAGTTTTTCCCACGATTCATTTACTTTTGCACGCACAAAAAAATGAAAGATGAATAATTTTAATTTATCTCAACTCCCCCTGAGAAGTGAAAAACCCAGGACAAATGGATTGACCATGATCATGGATAAAGGCCTGAGCCTCCAGGAAGTAAATAACTTTTTGAGCATATCGCATCCGTATGTGGATATAGTCAAACTGGGTTTTGGTACTTCTGTTGTTACGCCAAATTTGCGGGAAAAAATTGAAGCTTACCAGGCTTATGATATTCCGGTATATTTTGGTGGTACGTTGTTCGAAGCATTTCTTATCCGCAACCAGTTTGATGATTATGTGCAAATGTGCAAAGACTATAATATCAATTACATGGAAGTGAGTGATGGTTCCATCACCATCCCGCACGCGGAAAAATGTGGTTATATAGAAAAACTAACAAAGGTTGGAACGGTGTTGAGTGAAGTGGGTAGTAAAGATGCTACGCATATCATACCGCCTTATATATGGATAAAACTCATGAAAGCAGAATTGGAAGCTGGTTCTACTTATGTGATTGCCGAAGCGCGCGAGGCTGGAAACGTTGGTATTTACCGGGGTACAGGCGAAGTGCGGGAAGGGTTGGTACAGGAAATTCTCACGGAAATTCCAGGTGACCGTATTATATGGGAAGCGCCCAAAAAAGAACAGCAATTATATTTCTTAGAATTGCTGGGCTGTGATGCCAATTTTGGAAATATTGCATCCAATGAATTGATCGCATTGGAAACGATGCGCATTGGCTTAAGAGGCGATACATTTCATTTGTACTTAGACAAGGATTCAAAATGAATATGTATGGATTGATAGGCTTTCCTTTAACCCATTCTTTCTCTGAAAAATATTTTACGAATTTTTTTAGACGGGAAAATATTCCTGCAGTTTTCAAAAATTTTCCAATTGAACATGTAGAACGTTTCCGGGAATTGATTCAGAAAAATTCTTCTTTGAAAGGGCTTGCGGTCACTATTCCTTTTAAAAAATCCATCATTCCTTTTTTAGTAAAAATTTCTCCTGAAGTAAAGGAAACGGGCGCCTGCAATTGTATCAAAATTCTGGATGGAAAATGTATCGGCTATAATACTGATATTATTGGTTTTGAAAATTCTTTTATGCCGGCAATTTCGTCGTTGGACAAATATGCTTTAATCCTTGGTACCGGCGGTGCTGCGGCTGCGGCAGTTTATGTTTGCAAAAAAAATAAAATAGATTTTCTTTTTGTTTCGCGAAAAAAAAATGATAAAAAAAATACGATTAATTACGAGGAGATTGATGAAAATATAATGCAGCAATATTCAATTATTATCAACGCCACACCTGTCGGACAATTCCCGGAAATAAAAGCCGCACCAAATATTCCATATAAATTTTTAACGCAAAAGCATTATCTCTTTGATATGATCTATAATCCTGCAGAAACGCAATTTTTATTAAATGGATTGAGCCATGGAGCACGAATAAAAAACGGTTTGCAAATGCTGGAAATCCAGGCTAAGGAAAATTGGAAAATTTGGAATAGTTAAATATAGATCGCGTAAATTTGACATTGCTTTTATAAAGTTGGATTTCCAGATAAAACCTTTTTAAATCATCATGCGTATTTTTTTATTTTTATTTTTCACTCTTTTTTTTGGAAAAAGTAAAGCGCAAATTACAGCTGCCTATAAATCATATACAAGCAATATCAACCTGGCAGAATTAGCAGCAATTGATCATAATTATACAGCAGCACTGGATTTTTATAAAAATGCATTTACCTATAAAAATGTTTTTGCTAAAGATTATTATAACGCTGCTGTTTGTGCACAGTATTTAAATAAACACGATGCTGCATTACAAAATTTGAAAAAAATCATTGCAAAAGGATACAGTTTAGATAGTTTGGAGCAGGACAATTTTTTCAAGCCTTTTTTTACAAAAAAAGATATTGAAGATTTAAAGAAAGTGCCGATCCAAAAGCATGATGCTATCCTTAAAAATACGCTTGATTCAATGCTGGTTGCGGATCAGTTCTTTAGAAAGAAAGATTCCCGCAATTATATGAATTCCATATACGCTGATACTATCAAAATGATTGATAGTATGAATGCCATTGAATTAAAAAGAATAATAACTGAAAAAGGCTTTCCTTCAGAATTTGATATCAATCTGGATGCAGACAGGATTTCAAACTATCATTGGTATGTTTTAATTATGCACCAGGGAAATGGGCAGGATAAACGTTATGTTGATTTTTCAGCGATGATTTTAAAGGCACTTGAAGAAGGGTTGATATCACCCTATATCGGTAATTATCTGTATTTAAGAAGTAATGGCAATGATAATTTATTAGGCAGTGGATTAATTCATAAAATAATTGATGGTAATTCATACAAGTATTCATACTTCGAATTAGATAAAACTACGGAAGAAAAGTACAATTCAAACCGGTTGGAATATGGATTTGAAAGCCTGGGTGATTATAAGAAAAAAGTTATTTATTGGTTGCACCACAAAGATCTGAAATTTGATTTTGCAGCCAGTATAGAAAAAATTGAAAAAGAGGATATTGAACAATACCCGGATAATTTTAAAACTTTAAAAGACCTGGAGTAGTTATCTTTTATTTATATGCTCTTTAATTTTTCAATAGCATTTCCAGGCATAAACTCTAATTTTTTTTCCGTATAATTATAACAAAGCATCCCTGTTTTAATTTTTGCAACTACCAACTTTTCATCATTCAACATTTTTTCAAAAAGGTAGTACAAATCAAAACCATATTTATCAAATCCAACTGCAGCAATTGATATGATAACCTTGTCTCCCTGGAATAATTCTTTCTTAAATTCAATGGCAGCATCAGACATGATCAGCGAGACATTTTCCATACAAAGTTCTGTATAATCATGTGATGCTAAAAACCTAAAACGCGCTTCATGGGCGAGTGCCAAAAAAGTATCATTGCCTGCATGACCGCCATAATTCAAATCCGTAATTCGAATATCAATTTCTGTGGAGAAATGAAATTTTGCAGGCATTTTTATTTTTACTCTATCCATGATTTACTTTTTAGAAATTCCAGGAGTTGATCCACTGCTTTACGGCGATGACTGAATTTGTTTTTTTCATCCATATTCATTTCCCCAAAAGTTTTTTCGCTGCCATCTGGAATGAAAAGGGGATCATAACCAAAGCCCATATCTCCATTTGCGATCTCTATAATGCGGCCTGTACATTTCCCTTCAAAAAAATATTCCTTTCCTTCAAGGATTAAAGAAATGATCGTCGTAAAAAATGCCTGCCGATTTTCATTGCCAAACATTTTCCGGATTAATTTCTCAACGTTCGCGGAATCATTCGCATCGTCACCCGCATAGCGCGCACTGTGTACGCCGGGTTCACCATCTAAAGATTCCACAAAAAGGCCGGTGTCTTCACTAAAACAGTTTTTATGCAATCGCTCATAGATGAATTGCGATTTTGCGGAAGCATTTTCTTTGAGCGTGTCAAAAGGTTCAGGAATAGTTTCAGTAATCCCTGCTTCGTGCAGCGAAATAATATTGATAAATTTTTCCGCGCGATTCCTGATCTCCTGCACCTTATGCGCATTATTTGTGGCAAAAATGATCTCCTGCATATTTTCTTTTTTTATTTTTCTAAAAATATTTTTTTCAATGAAGTCCATAATTTCTTTTTTTCAGCTTTAATAGTATCATCTGCTCCATCATTATCTAAAACTATTCCCGGTGCGCATACATAAATGCATTCATCGAATTGCTGCACCTGGTAATGTGGAATGATAAATGGCAGGCCGATCTCTTTCGTAGTGATATCAAACAGCAACACTTTTTTGGGCAAAAAAGTGGGCTTTATTTCTTCAAATGGTATGACAGATTTTCCCATATTTAAAATAATTACATCATCCGGCCTGAGTTTACATGCAGTGAGCATTTTCATGAGTACCATTTTCCGATCTTCTTCTATAATTTCATCCTTTTTTTCTTTAACAATTATAAGGATATTTTTAAGATTTTTCCCCAGGATTGCCATTTCTTTTTTTTCGGAATTTTTGATTTTAGGGAAAGGTTTTTTTTCAGTAAATTGCGCTTTGGATTTATTGTCTTTAGCTGGCGCGATCAACGTGTTTTTAAAAAGGCCGGCAAGTACAAATGCGGGTAATTTTTCAGAGTAGGGCATGAGGTAAATATATTAACAACTGTTAGTTTTCTTTATTTTTTTCATTTCTTTGCATCAAATTTACAATTTATGATAGAAGCAGCGGATATTCAAATTACAAAAGTACAAACGAGTAAATTAAAAGAACTTGACCTGGATAATGTTCCTTTCGGAAAGTATTTTACAGATCACATGCTCGAAGCGGATTTTGAAAATGGTGAATGGAAGAATGTAGAAATAAAACCCTATCAACCGCTGCTATTTCAGCCATCTTTAGCTGTCTTTCATTATGGCCAGGCAATTTTTGAAGGTATTAAAGCATACCATGGAAAGGATGGAAATGTGGCTATATTCAGGCCTTATGACAATTTCCACCGTTTCAATATTTCTGCCCGCCGTATGAATATGCCCGAAATTCCTGAAGAAATTTTTATCCAGGGAATTAAGCAACTGGTAAAACTGGATGAAAAATGGGTGCCGGAAGGGAAAGATCATGCATTATATATTCGTCCTTTCATGATTGCTACGGATACTGTTTTGGGTGTAAAACCATCTTTAACGTATAAATTCCTCATCATACTCAGCCCTTCAGGCCCTTATTATTCCAGGCCAATGAAAATTGCCGTAGAAGAAAGATATACACGTGCAGCTCCGGGTGGCGTTGGATTTTCTAAAAATGCCGGAAATTATGGAGGTAGTATGCTTGCCGCTACAAAAGCGCGTGAGCAAGGCTATGACCAGGTTTTATGGACCGATGCTTTCGAACACAAATGGTTACAGGAAGTCGGCATGATGAATGTGTTTTTTGTAATAGATGGAAAAGCTATCACACCTGCACTGGAGCAGGAAACCATTTTGGCAGGCATTACCCGTGACAGTGTAATTGATCTGCTCCAGGAAATGAATATCCCGGTTGAAGAAAGGAATATCAGCATAGATGAAATTATGCTGGCGCATAAAAATGGCACTTTACAGGAAGTGTTTGGTACAGGTACTGCCGCTACCATCGCGTTGATCAGTGATATGAAATACCAGGATACCAATATGCATTTTGATGTGGATACCTGGAAAATCGCACCTACAATAAAAAAACAACTCATCGAAATTAAAGAAGGCATAACCGATGACAAATTTGGCTGGTTAGAATATGTATAAGTTTTACTGAGAAATTAATACCCTTATATTTGGTAAATTTTTAACCGGTTAAAAATGTTTGCCAAAACTAAACGAAAGGTATTTTTATTGCTTGACCCTGAAAAAGGTGGTACAAGTGCAGACCGTTTTGTAAACAGTTTTATTATTGGCCTGATCCTCCTGAATACCGTGGCAGTGATCCTGGAAACGGTTGAAGGAATTTATACACCCCATAAAAAAATCTTCCTGCTGGTTGATGTTTTTTCAGTGGTCATTTTCACTATTGAATATCTGCTTCGAGTTTGGTCAAGTACCTGTAATGAAAAATATAAGCACCCGGTTTATGGCAGAATAAAATATATTCTTTCAGTAGGAGGAATTATTGATTTGTTGGCAATACTTCCCTTTTATCTACCCTTATTTGGCGCATTCGATTTAAGATTTTTGAGGCTGTTGCGTTTATTAAGATTTGCCCGGTTTTTTAAACTGGGGAGGTATATGAATGCCAAAGGCGTAATCGTAAATGTTATCCGGTCAAAAAGGGAGGAATTGATCTTGAGTTTTCTCATTACAATGTTCCTCATCATTGTTGCATCCTGCCTGATGTATTACGTAGAGCATGATGCACAACCCGATAAATTTTCAAGCATCCCGGAAACCATGTCTGACATCGTTACTTTTATTACCGTCGGTTATGGTGATACTTTCCCGGTAACGGTAACTGGAAAAATTCTCCTGGATTGTATTTCACTACTTGGTATCGGCATGTTTGCATTGCCAGCCGGTATCCTTGCTTCAGGGTTTACAACGGAATTTAAAAAGTTTAAAAAAGTAAAGAATTTTTGCCCGCATTGCGGAAAGGAGATATAAAAAAAGGACATTCCTTTCCGGGAACATCCTTTGCTTTTATTTGAACTTTTATTTACCTGATACTTGCCCGTAGCATCCAGGCCATTTTTTCGTGTTCTTTCATGATGCCTGTAATAAAATCCGCACTACCTGCATCCTTGTATTTTTCATCAAAATCATCAATGAGTTCGCGCATTTTGCGAATCAGGCCATCGTGGTCTTCAGCCAGGGCAGCCAACATTTTTTCAGAAACCATTTTATCTCCTGCCTCTTCTTTAATTGTTGCCTGTGAAAGAAATTCCTTCATACTGCCATGGGCAAATTGTCCCAATTTTCTAACTCTTTCTGCCACAGAATCAATAATAGTTTGTAATTGATTGTATTGTTCATCCAGGAAAATATGCAAAGCGTGGAAATCGCGCCCTTCGATATTCCAGTGAAAATTGAGTGTTTTTACATATAAAACAAATTCGTCTGAAAGTATTTTATTCAATTCTGTCGCTACCTTTTTTGTGTTCGCCAAACTGATTCCTGTATTTAAAGTATCATGCTGCGGCGCTGTTTTTTTTGCCATATATATTTTATTTTATTTGCATTCAAAGGTAGCAGATAACCGGCAGGGTTCCATAGTAAAAAAGATAATATAACATTTTAAAAGCCTGTTTATTCAACAAAAAAAATGACAAATTTCAAAAGCACTTTTTTCAATAAATTCTTTGCTGGGATGCACTTTGAAAGATCAATTCCCTTACCTTTGCCGCCAATTAAGAAAAGTCGGTTGAAACTGTCAATTAAATGATGATTTCAACCAATTAAAACCAGACAATTTAATATCAATTTATGGCTCAACCCGGAAAAATCAAACAAGTAATCGGCGCCGTTGTGGATGTGGAATTTGAAGATGGCAACCTGCCCGAAATTTTCAACGCATTGGAATTAAACAGGGATAATGGTGATAAAATTGTACTCGAAGTGCAACAGCATCTTGGCCAGGACAGTGTCCGCACTATTGCCATGGATGGTACCGAAGGACTTAGACGCGGTATGGATGTACGCGATACAGGTAAAGCGATCGCTATGCCAACCGGGGAATTGATCAACGGCCGTTTATTTAATGTTACCGGGGATGCAATTGATGGACTGCCACAGGTTTCCAAAGAAAATGGCCGTCCTATTCACGCATTGCCACCATTGTTTGAAAACCTGAGTACAGCTACAGAAATTTTATATACCGGTATCAAAGTTATTGACCTCATCGAACCGTATGCTAAAGGTGGAAAGATCGGCCTTTTCGGAGGTGCAGGTGTGGGTAAAACAGTTTTGATCCAGGAATTGATTAATAATATTGCCAAAGGCCACGGCGGATTGTCCGTATTTGCCGGCGTTGGTGAAAGAACAAGGGAAGGAAATGACCTGCTGCGTGAAATGATCGAGGCAGGTATCATGAATTATGGTGAGGCTTTTAAGCATAGCATGGAAGAAGGCGGCTGGGATTTGAGCAAAGTGGATATGGAAGGGTTGAAAGATTCTAAAGCGACCTTTGTTTTCGGACAAATGAATGAGCCGCCCGGAGCACGTGCCCGTGTGGCATTAAGCGGTCTTACAATAGCAGAATATTTCCGGGATGGAGATGGCACTGGTAAAGGAAGGGATATCCTGTTTTTTGTGGATAATATCTTCCGTTTCACACAGGCAGGTTCTGAGGTATCGGCTTTACTGGGCCGTATGCCAAGCGCCGTGGGTTATCAGCCTACACTCGCTACAGAAATGGGTTTGATGCAGGAACGCATTACTTCTACCCGCAATGGTTCAATTACTTCCGTACAGGCTGTATATGTGCCGGCGGATGACCTGACTGATCCGGCACCGGCAACAACATTTGCCCACCTGGATGCAACAACTGTATTAAGCCGTAAAATTTCTGATATTGGTATTTATCCCGCGGTGGATCCATTGGATTCTACCAGCCGGATTTTGACACCATTGATCGTGGGTGATGTACATTATGATTGTGCCAACAGGGTAAAACTCATTTTGCAACGCTATAAAGAATTGCAGGACATTATCGCTATCCTTGGTATGGATGAATTGAGTGATGAAGATAAACTAGTGGTTTCCCGTGCAAGAAGGGTACAGCGTTTTCTTTCCCAGCCTTTCCACGTGGCGGAACAATTTACCGGATTGAAAGGAATATTTGTTTCAATTGAAGATACTATTAAAGGATTTACCATGATCCTCGATGGTGAAGTGGACGAATATCCTGAAGCAGCATTTAACCTTGTGGGAACGATTGAAGATGCCATAGAAAAAGGTAAAAAATTACTGGCCGCAGCCCAGGGTTAATCAAATAAATTTTTACCGGAAAAAACACATTATGATTTTAGAAATTCTGACACCCGGGAGTAAAATTTTCAGCGATGAAGTTACCGGCGTACAATTGCCTGGCATACATGGACTCTTTGAAGTGTTAGACAGGCACGCACCGTTGGTGAGTGCACTGGGAAAAGGTGTAATAAAGATTCTTGTAGATAAACATAATGCTGAAAGTTATTCAATCTCCGGTGGCTTTGTTGAAGTACTTCAAAATAAGGTGGTTGTTTTGGTGGAACAGGCAAAAAAAATCTGATTTTTTGTTTGATATTAAATTAAGTTATAATTTTAACTTTTAAATTACTAACCCATTAAATTAAAAGACATGAAAAAGAAAAATTTCTTCATCGCTGTGGCGCTCTTTATTGGTATGTCGTCCTTTGCACAAACACAAAAAGGATATTATATCATCGGCGCTCAACTTGCTTCCATGGATCTGAATTTCCAAAATGGAAATACAAATTTTGGTTTAACTTTACAACCTCAGGTAGCCTGGTTCGTAAAAGATAATATAGCTATTGGCGGCCAGGTTTTATTGGGCGTTAATACATCTAAAGGCTACAGCCAGTTTGATTATGGTATTGGCGCTTTAGCTCGCTTTTATATGGCAGACAAAGCTTCACAGATGCCAAGCAAAACACGTTTCTTCCTGGAAGCAACCGCAGGAATCAATGGCTCTAATACAAAAGTTTCTGGTTACCCTTCAACTAACACCAATGGCCTTGGTGTAGGTTTCGGCCCCGGCCTGGCTTATTTCATCAACAAGAATATTGCACTCGAAGGTTTGGTGAAATACAATCTCGGTGTGGGTTTTGGTAATTCTACAACGACCAATAACATTCATTTCAACCTTGGCTTTTCCATTCATTTGCCCGGCTCAAAGTTGAAAGACATGAAAAATGATATGAAATAAAACTTTAAATTTTTTTATACTTTGAATCCCGGCAACTGCCGGGATTTTTTTTTGCAAAAATTTATTGTGCAAGATTATTTCTTTATACATTCTTTGACACAAACAGGGCACTTCTTATAAAGCTTTCTTAAAGCGGCCTTTTGGATTTAACCCGGCTATTATTTTGCAATCTCATTTGCGTAAATCTCACAAACACTCATTTTAAATTTAAAAAAAGGATATGAAAAACAAAATTTGGCTTGTTCCGGGCATTATTGGTTCCCTGCTTTTTTTGGCAGGCTGTTCTAAAGAGCCGTTGCAAAACCTCACACCTGAAGAATCCCGCATTTATACCACCAGCTATGATTCTTCCGCAAATTTCCAGACTTATAAAACTTTCTCTATCGCAGATTCGGTGGCCGTTATTGATAATGGCACAGTTGTAAAAGAACATTCAGCATCGGACGATGCATACATTAATGCAATGTACAACATGATGCAGCAAAGGGGTTATTTATTGGTGGATAAAAACCAGTCGCCGGATATTGCCATTGCCGTAAACCGCGTATATAATACAACCACTGGTTTATTTGACTACGGTGATTACTGGGATTATTATGGTGGTTACTGGGATCCATATTACTGGGGTTATGGTGGTTACGGATATAATGTGCCGTATGTATTTGGAGTTTATCAAATAACAGAAGGCCTTTATTCCATTGATATGTTTGACCTGAAAAATGCAACAGGCAACCACGAGATCAATCTCATTTGGAATGGCCTGGCAAGGGGAGCAGGCGTGTTCAGCAATACGACCGCCAATGAAGCCGTGGATGCCATGTTTGCGCAATCACCTTACCTGAAATCTACTAATTAAAAAACTAAAAAAATAATACGATGAAACGATATGCAAAAATATTTTTCCCGCTGATCATGGTTTTCGCATTTGCCAATTTTGCAAATGCCCAAACCAAAGCGAAGGAAGGCGAATTGAAATTGCACCTGAATTATAATTATGCAATTCCTTTGGGTGATTTTAAAAATGAACTCATCAGCAATGGTTCTGCAAGAGGTTTTTCCGGTGATTTGTTGTACCAGATTAATCCCAAATGGGCGGCCGGCATTTCTGCGGGCTACCAGGATTTTGTACAAAAATATCCACGGGCAGTTTATGAAACTGGCTCGCATGAATCCACTTCTGCCGTGCTGACTAATTCAGTGGAAATAAGTCCATTCATGGCGAAAGGAATTTTTACGCCGATGGGTGGAAATGGTAAAATGCTTCAGCCATATATTTCTGCCGGTGCTGGTGTGAATATGCTCAACTTCCGCCAATATTTGGGTGAATTTGGCGGTGCTGATAATAGCGCAACGTTCATTGCGCAGGCAGGTGCAGGTTTAAACCTGGCATTTGGAAAAACCAAAGAAAGTGGTTTTAGCATTGGAGCGGATTATAACTATGTGCCTTATCAAAGAAATGGTTTTGGAAATATGAATAGTTTGGGCTTGCATGCAGGACTATATTTTCCATTGAAATAGTGATGTTGGATGATGATTAAAAACCCGGCTGGAAGGCTGGGTTTTTTTTGGTTATATTTATATTTGATAAGAATTTTTTTTATTATTGGTTCAAATTTCTTCTTTCTTGCGAGGTGTGTAAACTATAAATGTGTCCGCCGCCGCTTTGTCTCCAGACAAGCGGCAAAAGTTTTTACAGACCTTTTTAGATCGGCGATAAAAGATCATAATTTAAATATTCATTTTTGGAAATTTATTTCTGCAACTCTTTTACAATTTTATCGTATTAAATTTAATATACTTCACAGTTATTTAGTAAAATAATTTTTTTAAACATACTCCGAAAAAAAATTTACTATGAAAAGTTCTATCCCAAAAATTATCGCAGTAGTTTTTTTGTTTAGTTTCAGCAAACTCAGTTTCAGTCAATCGCTACGTTTATTGTGGGAAAAATCTGTACGGGTACAAACCATGCAATTTTCTTCCAACAGCAATCGTCTTATTACCGGCGGTACACGAAGCAACTGCACAACATGCGGTGAGTTAAATGTTTGGCGCTTAAAAGATAGTGCATTATTAAGTACAATGACGTACCAGCAAATGGGCATGACAAACGATTTGGATGTATCATCAAATAACCGCACCATTATTTCAGGCAATGGCTCTGTATTTTGTGGTGGCGAAGGTGGTTGCTATGCAATGTTTCCCGGTCAATTTGAATATTCAATAAGCGGAACTTTATTAAAGTTTTTAAACCCTTCCGGTGATATTATCTACTCAATAAAATATTCACCGGATAATACAATTATAGCATCCGGCACGGGATATAATAATACCGGTGTAATAAAAATTTACGACACAAGCTATAATTTACTCAGGGTGCTCGACGGGCATCAGTATTCAACCAACGGTTTAGCATTCACACCCAATGGCCAATATCTTGTTTCGGGAGGAGATGAGGGTTTAATAAAAATATGGGATTATAAAACCGGGGCATTAATACGCCAAATGTTTCATGGTGATTATTTAGATGGCGGAGCCCGCATACATGTTGATGTATCGCCGGATGGAAACTATATAGCCAGCGCAGGTGATGGATACAATATGGTGGTGAAAGTTTGGCGTGTAGCCGATGGGCAATTGGTTTATACTTTTCCATTAACAGGAGGTAGTTATGGTTCGAGTGTTGTAAAATTTTCTCCGGACGGACAATATATTGTTTCAGGTGCCAGGTTATATGGTTCAGGAAGTTTGGGCTGGTATGGAAAAATTTTTGTGTGGCAAATGTCAGATGGGAAATTAGTAAACCAAATTATTGATAAAGAAGGGCATCCCGCTAACGGGGGTATTACGGCAATTGCTTTCTCCAATAAAAAAAATTATTTTGCTTACAGCCTTTTTGATAAATTAAAAGTTTTTTCAATTGTGGGCGGCCCGCAGGCAATTGCTGAAAGTAAGACAGAACCCATACAGAAAAAAACAGGCATTGGCACAACCATATTCCCCAATCCGTTTACGTCAAAAACAACTATTCAATACAACCTGCCTTTTAAGCAATTCGTAACTATTATTATAATGGATAATGCAGGAATACAAGTTGCAGAATTAGTACACGAAGAAAAAGAAGCAGGAACTTATCAAACTACATTTAATGCAGATAACCTTTCAGCAGGAATATATTTTTGTAAAATAACCACCAAAAACGGTTTTGAAGTAAAGAAAATAGTTTTGTATAAATAGTATCATTTTAGAAATGCGAAATTTTGTTCATTTTATAAATATTCTTCTTAATAAAAGCAATTAGAACAAGAGCATTTTATATTAAAAAAAACTTTTTACATCAGTTAGTTTAGCCGCTTGTCAGGAGACAACGCGGCGGCGAACTAAAAATATTTATTTTAAATTTTGGGCTAAAGCCCTTCTCTCTTTTTGCTATTTATTCCTCCAGCTAAAGCTGGAGGCAATTCAAAAGCTTTAATTATTATAGTCGCTTGTCAGGAGACAACGCGGCGGCAAAAAAATAAATACTCATCTTACTCCAACACCACTTTTCTTCCTTTCGGATATTTCACACTGTAGCTTTTTGTAACTATTTTTTCTTCGCCAGGTTGTATAGTGATAGTCCATGTGATGATGCCGGTTTCCTTATCCACGCTTGCACCGTCCGCTTTCATGTCATCTACAGAAATTTCTTTATTGGTAGAAACTGGAAATTGATCTGTAACGGTAATATTCACGGGTATTTTTTTATTATTCCTGATACTGATATCAAAAGTCCTGGTGTCAGTTTGATTGCTGCCAATCCATTTTTTTGCAGTAAATTCCTTTACTGGTTTACGGGATATTTTAATTCCATTATCTTTTCCAAGGGAAACGGTCAATGTATCTGTTGCGTCACTCAAATCCAGGTATGTCTTTCCTAAATAGGTGCCTTCAAAATAAAGACTTGCTTCGCCGGATTGTAAATCATAATCCTGCCAGTTGGTAATCTTTGCATTCAAAAATGCAGAAGGATCTATTTTCGGAATAGAAAAATATTCATACAATGCCGGAATGTCTATTTGTTTAATGCCAATCGTTGTCGTTTTGCCATCTGTTTCAATGGTGTATTTATCCTTTATCTGGTAAACAGTTGTTGTTGGCTGATACTCTGTAGTTACAGTAACCTGCTGTATCTTTTCATCTTTTTCAAATCGTTTTTCTTTGCTTATTTGAACACCGGCAGCTTTTCCCTTTAAAAATCCCGTAGATGTCACCACTACTTCGCTCAAATTTGCACTACTTTCCTCCAACACAATACTTATATACCCTGGCTTTGATTTTATTACTTTCTGTTCATAACCAACAGCGGATATGACCAAATCATTATTTGCCGGATTCGAAATCTTAAAATAGCCATTTGCATCTGTAGCTGCGCCTATATTCATACCCCTTATTCCAATTGTGGCAAATATTATCGGCTCGCCATTTTTGTTTGTAACACGCCCTGTAACTATACCATTTGTGTTTTGATTTTGCGACGGAGCATTGGGATCATAATAGCCTAACATCCACGGTTGCAATTGTGGAGGCGTGGCATTATCCGTAGGATTTCCGGTACTCAGAATCAAACTAATATTCTTCCAGGTCTCACCACTTCTTTGAAAAACATTGGCATTCATCAGAATCTCCAAAGGATCTGTAACCTCCGTCACACGTACATCATAAGTGGAATACCAGCCTGCATCTTTTACATTATATAACAATTGGAAATTTACATTTTGTGTTCCTTTACTTTCTACCAAAGCAGTAACGATGTAATTTACACTGTCTTTTTTGCGGCTTATTTCCTGGTAAGTCATCTGGCCGGTTTGCAATGCCAATTGTTGCGCCTGGATTATATTTTCAATCTCTAACTCTTTCTGGTAGATTTCTGTTAACCTTTTCCTGTGAAGGTCAAGCGCTTCTTTTAATTCTGCAGTATTTACTCCGGACGTACCGCCAATCGCCTCATTCTTTGCAAGCATTTCTTCTTCCTTTTTATATACTTCCAACAGCTTTTCATTAAGCGCTATCCGGTCTTGTAAGGATTTCAAACTGTCAATAGCTTCTTTTTCCTTTTCCTCTATATCTCTTGTACTGACAAAATCTTTTGTCGTTTGCACGGAGAGCAACGTAATATTTGCGTTTGCTTTTAATTGAACACTTTGCTGGTCTAACTGGTTACTCAGTTTAGGGAAGCTAATTTCTGTCCGGCCCGGCAGTAATGCTACGGAAGCCGATCTTTCTAACCTTGCGCCGGAAGAAAAAACCGTAACGTTTTCCAATTTTGTTTCAGCCGTTATTTTTTTTACCTGGGCTTCAGATAAAAATACAAATAGTTGAAACGTACATGTTAGCAGGAGATAGTAACGCATTGGTAATGGGTTTGAGTGAAAATAATTAAAATTTCTATCAGGGGAAAATGTTTAATTACGGGAGATAGATAATTTCAAGATTCAATATTAGGTAAATTACATAAAGAATATTCAATGGATTATTGATTTTATTTGAAATGTGCTTTAGCCCAAAATGTTGAATCATTTTTAAATCATTATAAAAAAGATATTAATCTTTATTATCAAAAACAATTTTAGTTCAACATCGGATTAATCGGGTAATGTATCAACTGCGCATATTTTCCACCTTTTTTTTGCAACGCATCGCGCCAAATATTAACGGGGTTTGTCGCAAATAATAATTGCGCATCAGCGCTTGTTGTGAGCCAGCTTTTCAATTCCATTTCATGCTCCAACTGCCCCATTTCCCAGCCACTATATCCCAGGAAAAATTTCAAACTGCTTTCATCCAGTAAACCCATTTTTATTTTTTCAAAAACATCTTCCATATCGCCGCCCCAAAAAATCCCTGGCATAATTTCAATGCTACCTGGTAATAATCCTGGTTTGGTATGTATAAAAAACAAATGATCTTTTTGTACAGGACCGCCAATAAAAACAGGGAAATTATTCCCCGACATAGATAACATTAAATCGCCGAGTGTGCGTTCACCAGGCTGATTTAATACAAAACCCAGGGTGCCTAATGATGCTGAATGTTCACAAAGCAATACAACAGATCGCAAAAAATTCGGGTCATTTAAAAACGGATCCGCAATTAATAATTGTCCTTTAGCTAATTCTTCCATCTCCATTCTTTTGGTTTAAAATTAAGAAAATCAATTTGGAATCGCGTTAATTTGCTGATAAAGCACGGCAAGATTCAGTTTTATTGTGTTTCTTAAATTTATTTTGCGTTCTTTAGGATGATGCTTTGTAAACATGACTTAAAATAATAATTGCTATTAGAGCATATAAATCCTCTTCTGAAATCGAACACAGATGAAAAAAAATTTTATTGCCATCTTTATTTTAATACTGCTATCCCTCATCGGTATTATATTGATTCAGATCCAATGGATTTCGAATCTTTTAATTGTACAGGAAGAAGGTATTTATAATAAAATTGAACGGGCTTCTTTTTCCGTAACCAGTGAATTGAGCAAACAGGTTTCTTCCATGCCATCATTACATTTGAAAGGCCAGTCATCTTTGCCAACGATGCCGGATCATTTTTCATTCATCATTCCGCAGGAAAAAACAATTGCCGATTATTATTCTTCTACCGAAATACATAATAAAATCCGTAAAGCTTTTAATAAAGAAAAATTAGATAATCTTGAATTTGAATTTGCTATTGCAAACCGCTATGACCAGTTTGGCGCGATCGAAATGCAATCGCAGAATTTCTTAAAAAAATTATTCGATTCCACGCATTCGCGCAGGATAGAAATGCCCATCCTGCCGGAAAATTCTGATGGCCTGGAAGGGTTGTCTGCTTACGAACATTTGATCCTTGTAATACCTGATTTTAAAACGCAGGTATGGAAAGCTTTGGCCTGGATGATTTTTGGTGCGGGTCTCTTTACATTGATCGTGATCACGGCATTTTATCTCACCATGCGCACTTTGTTGCAACAACGAAAACTCAGCGCCATCAAAAGTGATTTTATAAATAATATGACGCATGAATTAAAAACTCCATTGGCCACAATTTCTTTGGCAGTGGATGCATTACGCAATGAAAAAGTAATGGGTAATGCAGAGAAGTCTGCATATTTCAGCGGCATCATTAAAGAAGAAAATAAGCGGATGAATAAACACGTGGAAACCATACTGCAGGCGGGTTTGATGGACAGGCAGGATATTCGTATGAGTATGGAAAGGAAATCTGTACACCAATTAATTAAAGGTGTATTATCGAATTATGAATTACAATTGACGGGTCGAAATGCCACGGTTGAATTATTATTAAATGCAAAAAATGATTTGATCAACGCGGATGAAGTGCATTTCTCTAATCTTATTTCAAATTTGGTGGACAACGCCATTAAATATTCAAAAGATAATCAACCACTTAAATTAAAGATCACCACGCATTCCACGGCTAAATATTTGGCGATGCAATTTGAAGACAATGGTATTGGAATGAGTAAGGAAACTTCCAAACGCATTTTCGAAAAATTTTATCGCGCTACTACAGGGAATGTACATAATGTGAAAGGTTTTGGTTTGGGATTGAGTTATGTGAAAACCATTATTGACGCGCATAAAGGCCGGATAAAAGTAGAAAGCACTTTGGGAAAAGGCAGTACGTTCGTGATAGAATTACCATTGAGTAATCCCGAAGAAGTGAAAGAAGAAAAATGGTAATGATGCAAAATTATTTTCTGAATAATAAACAACTATCTCCATAACTTAAAAATCGAAAATTATTTTTCAACGCATGCTCATAAACACTTGTCCACTTTTCCCCAATAAAAGCAGCAACCAATAACAATAATGTAGAACCCGGCTGATGAAAATTAGTGATGAGTGCATTCACTACGCGGAATTCATATCCCGGTGCGATTAAAATTTTTGTATTACCATGCAATGTTTCCAGTTGATTTTCCTGCATCCATTTTTTCAATGCCAGCAAAGAAGTTGTGGTTGAAATAGTTTTATCCAACACTTCATAAGGTTCCCATTGGCCAGTAGAAAGTTGTTCAATGTTTATGGCAGGATTTGTAAAAATTTTACTACCCATCCAAAATAAACTTTCTAAAACACGCAATGATGTAGTCCCCACTGCGATTATTTTTCCCTGTTGTTGTATGATGTCATCGAGTACAGAAATTTTTATCTCTAAAATTTCTGAATGCATGTCGTGGTCTTGCATTGCTTCCGTTTTAACGGGCATAAAAGTGCCTGCGCCGACATGTAAGGTGAGAAAAGATGTATTGATATTTTTTTTGTGTAATGCATTAAAAATATTTTCTGTAAAATGCAAGCCGGCGGTAGGCGCCGCTACCGAACCTTTTAATACCGCGTATGTAGTTTGATAGCGTTCCGCATCAGAATTTTTCAGCGCCCTTTTGATATAAGGCGGCAAAGGAATTTCTCCAAAACTTTGAAGAATTTCGTCAAAAGTGAAGTCATTATTTCCCCAACAAAATTCAATAACTACATGATCACCGCAATTCATTTTTTTCTCTGCTGTCAAAGAAATTTCATGACCTTTTTCATTAATCGTTTTCACTAATTTTCCTTCCTTCCATTTTTTAGCGCCACCCACCAGGCACTTCCATTGGACTTTATTTTTTTGTTGAAATGCTTCATCGAAATCATGTTCATATTTATCTGCCGGTCCAAGGCAAAAAATTTCAATTTTTTTTCCTTCCTTATTTTCAAAATGTAAACGCGCAGGAACTACACTGGTATTATTAAAAATCAACAGGCTGCCAGCCGGAATAACATCAGCGATATTTTTAAAAATATTTTCCCTGATCTCATCCTGTTTGTATATCAGCAGTTTACTTTCATCCCGCTTTTCCGCCGGGAACTGCGCGATTTTTTCTGCTGGAAGTTCATATATAAAATTTTTAATGGAAAGTTCTCCCGGGTGCATGGGCGCAAATCTAAATCAAATAAAATTTTGAGAAAAAATCAACCCGGAGCCAGGTTATCCACTCGTTGTCCACCGCTATTCACAAGGTTATACAGTAGGTTTTTGCTGCATAATTGCTGAACTCAATACAGGGTTGAATTACAGCGAATTTTTGATTGTGGAAAAATTAGTAAAGAAAAATTTGCTTATGAAGTGGGAAAAAGTGTTAATTTGTGTCATTATTTGGAAAAATAGTTATATTTATATAAAAGAAGGCACATGTTTTTAGGAGAATACGAGGCTACCATTGATGCAAAGAGCAGGTTTCTGCTTCCGGCCGGGCTGAAAAAACAGCTCCCGGAAGGGGATTGCAAATTTGTCATCAGCCGGGGTTTTGAAAAATGCCTCAACTTATATCCACAAAAAACATGGTCTGTGATCATGGAACGCATTAGCAAATTAAATGATTTTGATCCAAAAGTGCGGCAATTTAAATTATTGTTTTTGGGAGGCGCCACAGAAGTAGAGCTGGATAGCGCAGGCCGCATGTTGTTACCGCCTTCATTAAAAGAATTTGCTGCCCTCGATAAAGCCATCATTTTGGCTTCGGATGTGGATAAAATTAATATCTGGGATGCAGATAAATACAAACAGTTCTTTGAAGATTTTTCACCGGAAAGTTTCAGCAGCCTGGCATCGGAAGTGATGGGTGACCTGGCAAAAGAAATTGAAAAAAAATGATGAGCAATTCTTAAAAAAACGGTATGGCAGCACAAATTCCTTCTTCCGCTTTCCATACGCCGGTTTTATACAGGGAAACGCTTGATCTTTTAAACATACAACCGAAGGGTATTTATGTGGATTGCACTTATGGCGGCGGCGGTCATAGCAAAGGTATTTTAGATGCTTTGGGAAAGGAAGGAAAATTAATTGCTTTTGACCAGGATAAAGATGCACAAAATAATTTGACCAATGATGAACGCGTGATTTTTATACCCGAAAATTTCAGGCATATTCAGCGTTTCCTGCGTTTACATGATGCATTGCCAGTGGATGGAATCCTGGCAGATCTTGGCGTAAGCAGTCACCAGTTTGATACAGGCGAAAGGGGATTTTCCACCAGGTTCAACGGGCCATTGGATATGCGCATGAATATTTCTCAAAGCAAAACTGCCGCGGACATTTTATTGGAATATAATGAAACGGGTTTGCATAAAATGTTTGAGAAATATGGAGAAGTGTCCAATTCGAAAACACTTGCTGCGCATATTGTCAAAAACAGGAAAACTACGCGCTTGAAAACCATTGACGCTTTTAAAGCATTGTTGCAACCGGTGATCATGGGCAACCCGAATAAATACCTGGCGCAGGTTTTCCAGGCATTGCGCATAGAAGTGAATGATGAGTTGGGCGCTCTGGAAGAAATGCTGGAACAATTGCCGGCTATCATGAAAAAAGGTGCGCGGTGCGCGATCATTAGTTTTCATTCCATGGAAGACAGGCTGGTAAAAAATTTTTTAAAAAATGCTGGCTTGGATACAGGTAATGAAAACCCGTTTGGCAGGGAAATAAAATCACCTGTTTTTAAATTAATCACAAAAAAACCTGTGATGGCCGGAAAAGAAGAAACAAAAATAAATCCACGCAGCCGCAGTGCAAAACTACGGGTTGCTGAAAAAATATAAGGACATAAAAAATGGCAAAAGAGGAAATAAAAGCAAGTAATAATGCTTCCAAAAAAGCGAAGCAAAATCCACTGAAAGCGTTGATCAGTTATGAGTGGATCCTAAAAAATATGCCTTTCTTTTTATTCCTCGCATTGCTGGCGATTTTATATATCGCAAATGGCCATGCGGCAGATAATACGGTCAGGGATATTAATAATACTGCTGCTGATTTGAAAGAGTTGCAGTATGAATATAAAAGTTTAAAGAGCAGGGAAATATTTCAAAGCAGGGAAGATCAATTGGTACAATCAGCACTGCCATTGGGTTTGAAGATTTCTGATGAACCGCCCATGCATATCAAAGTGGTGTTGAAGGGCGATGAGAAAAACAAGTAAGGAAAAACCGGGATATATAAACTTATGAAAATCCATCAAAAAGGTTGCTAACCTTTTTTAATTTTTTAAACGTAAGGAATTGGATGTAAAGAAAGACATATTATGGCGCGTGTATGTATCATTTATTGTGGTGATTGTAGTTGGTATCGCTATTTTTTCAAAAGCCTTTACCATTCAACAGGTAGAAGGTAGTCACTGGCGCAGTATGAGTGACAGCCTGCATGAAAAAATTCAATCCATCGAAGCGGACCGCGGCACCATCTACAGTGCAGACGGACAAATGCTGAGTACGAGTGTTCCGCAATTTAATATTTACGTAGACTTTGGTGCAGAAGGTTTGCGTGAAAATGATGGCAAACGTTTTAAAGAAAACCTGGATTCACTGAGCTATGGTTTATCTGATTTATTTAAAAATAAAAGCCAGGATGAATACAAGCGCATTTTGCAACAGGGATTTAATTCTAAGAAAAGATATTTTTTGCTGGAGCAGAAAGTAAGTTTTGAAGATTACAAAGAGTTGAAAAAATTACCATTGGTGCGCCTCGGTAGAAATAAAAGTGGCTTCATTGCAGAAACAAAAAACATTCGCCTGAATCCATATCAAATGCTCGCTTTCAGAACTATTGGCCTGGAACGTCAGAATGCACAAAAGATTGGTCTTGAAAAAACATATGACAGCGTTTTGCAGGGAACACAAGGCCGGCGACTGGTGCGCTACATCGCAGGCGGAGTCGCGATTCCAGTGGATGAAGATTTTCAAATAGAACCGGAGAATGGAAAAGATATTACGACAACACTTGATACACATATCCAGGAGATTGCTGAAAACGCATTGATGAAAATGATGGTGTCCAGTGAATCTGTGAATGGTTGTGCAATTGTAATGGATGTAAAAACCGGTGCAATAAAAGCAATCGCAAATTTAGGCAGGAAAGCGGATGGCTCGTATTGGGAAGATTATAATTATGCGATGCGCACAACAGAACCCGGTTCAACAATTAAACTGGCTACTTTATTAGCTGTTTTAAGTGAAGGAAAAACAACGCTGAAAGACCCGGTGAATGTAGGTTCTACAGGAAGTGCATTTGTTGGTGTGCGCATGGTAAATGATGCAGAGCGTGCACCAAAACCAATCCTCACCGTGGAAGAATGTTTTGCGCATAGTTCCAATGTAGGCATGAGTAAAATTGCATATAATACGTTTGCTACACAGCCCACAAAATTCCTGGATTATTTACATAAATATCGCCTTGATACAATTACCGGAATTGATTTACCGGGAGAAGAAAATCCACGGTTGCCAAAAATGTCTAAATCAAATGAAGGCTTGCATGCGATGGTTACGATGAGTTTTGGTTATGCCATCCAAATAAGTCCTTTGCAAACGCTTACATTATATAATGCGGTTGCCAATAATGGAAAAATGATGCGGCCATACCTTGTAAATGCGATCACCAATGATGGTTTGCCTGTAAAAGATTTTTCACCCTTTACGATTTCTGAAAGCATTGCAATACCTGCTGTGATCAAGGCAGCGCAGGAATCTATGCATGATGTTACAGTTGAAGGCACAGCAAAAAGTGTTTTTAAAAATACTGCATATTCTGTTGCAGGGAAAACCGGAACAGCCCATGTGGCTGATGGAAAATATGGATATAATGATGGCGTGTACCAGGCATCATTCGTCGGTTATTTCCCTTATGAAAATCCAATGTATTCCTGCATTGTTGTAATCAAAACCAAACCTTATGCGCCATTGCATTATGGCGGTCAATTGGCAGCGCCGGTGTTTAAAGAAATTTCTGATAGACTTTATACGCTGGAAATAAGACAGGGAAGTAATTATACATTTTCAAATATTAATGACAGTAATAATTATAGGTATGCAGGGCAAACCGGAGATTTTAAAATACTCATGCAACACATGGGCATTCCTTATAAAGATTCAACAAAATCTTTTGGTTCCTGGAGTGTGTTACAAAAATCATTGAACGGACCAGTATTGTATGCAGGTAAAGAAACGAATGCAACGATGCCCGATTTAAAAGGGCTGGGATTAAAAGACGCCGTTTTCTTATGTGAGAATGCTGGCTTAAAAGTAAATATAAAAGGGCGGGGAAAAGTGTTTGCCCAATCAGTTGGTTCAGGAAACAATATTGTGAAAGGACAGGTTGTAGAAATTGTATTAAACTAAAAAATGACGCTACAGGATCTATTATATAAAGTGCCACTTCAATCCTTAAAAGGGAACACGGATATACACGTGGAATGGATGACGGCTGATTCCCGGGAAGTGAAGCCTGGAGCAGTTTTCATTGCTGTTAATGGTACACATTCTAATGGTCATGATTTTATTTTAAAAGCGATAGAAAAAGGTGCGAAGGCAATTGTTTATAGTGATGCATTAAAAGATTTTGAAAATGAGATCACGTATATCCGTGTAAAAGATACCAGCATTGCCTTCGCGCAAATGGCTTGTACTTTTTATAGTAATCCTTCTGAAAAAATGAAACTGGTTGGCGTTACAGGCACTAATGGTAAAACAACTATTGCCACCATGTTGTTTCATTTATTTACAAATCTTGGTTATACATGCGGGCTCATCAGCACCATTCAAAATCAAATTGGTACAACTATTATTCCTTCCACACATACAACACCCGATGCGTTGCATTTGAATAATTTATTGACCAAAATGCTGGAAGCAAAATGTACACATGTATTCATGGAATGCAGTAGCCATGCCATACACCAGCATCGCATCACCGGTTTGAATTTTACCGGCGCTATATTTTCCAATATCACGCACGACCATTTGGATTATCATAAAACTTTTAATGAGTATATAAAAGTGAAGAAAAGTTTTTTTGATGCATTACCTGAAACTGCTTTTGCAATCACCAATAAAGATGATAAACATGGTATGGAAATGTTGCAAAATACAAAGGCAAAAAAATTCACATACAGTTTAAAAACATTAGCAGATTTTAAAGGGAAAATTTTAGAAAATAATTTTGCCGGCCTTCAAATGATGATCAATCAGCATGAAGTGAATTTTATGCTGATAGGGACATTCAATGCCTACAACTTGCTCGCCATCTATGGTACAGCGGTTTGCCTCGGTGAGGAAAGCGCAAATATTTTATTGCATTTAAGCAAACTAAAAGGTGCTACCGGCCGCTTTGATTTCGTACTGAGTAAATCCAATATACTTGGTGTTGTTGATTATGCACATACACCTGATGCTTTGAAAAATATCCTGGAAGCGATCAATAAGATCAATGCAGGCAAAGGGAATATTATCACCGTTGTTGGATGCGGCGGCAATCGCGATAAAACAAAAAGGCCTGAAATGGCAAAGCTGGCAAATGATTACAGTGCAAGAGTAATCTTAACAAGTGATAATCCGCGTGATGAAGAACCATTGCAGATACTTGCTGAAATGCAGGCGGGACTTAACTCTGCGGCGAAACGTAAAACCATTACGATACCCGACAGGAAAGAAGCGATCAAAACCGCTGTACAATTTGCGCAGCCGGCAGATATTATTTTAATAGCAGGGAAAGGACATGAAACGTACCAGGAAATACATGGTGAAAGATTTCATTTTAATGATAAAGAAGTTTTAAACGAAATGTTTGAATTGATGGATGTATAAAATTTATTGAAACAAAGATTTATAAAAATGCTGTACTACTTATTTAACTGGCTTAAACAAAACTTCAACGTGACGGGTGCGGGGTTATTCCAGTTTACCACGTTCAGTGTAGCGATGGCCATTCTTTTGTCTTTGTTCATTGCAACTGTTTTTGGTAAAAAAATCATTAATTATTTAACGCGTAAACAAATTGGTGAAGATGTTAGAGAGTTAGGGCTTGCCGGCGAAAAAGAAAAAAAAGGTACACCAACGATGGGTGGAATAATTATTTTACTGGCCATTCTTATTCCCACACTTTTATTTGCAGATCTCGGAAAAGTGTATGTGCGTTTGATGCTGCTCTGCACGGTATGGCTTGGTATGATTGGCTTCCTTGATGATTCGCTGAAGATCAAAGCAAGGAAACGGGCGCTGGCAAAAGGGGGTAATTATAAAAAACAAAATAAAGACGGACTGGCCGGTACATTAAAAATTATTGGACAAGTAGGTCTGGGAATTATCATTGGGGCTACATTATATTTCAATGATAATGTAACTGTAGAAAGAGAAATCATGGATAACGGCCAATCAATAAGTGTAAATAATATTCCGGCGGCAGATACAAATATAATTACCCGTGTAAGTGATAATGTAGTGCATCGTTTTGTAAAAGTAAAAACGCCCATCACTACCATTCCATTTGTAAAAAATCATGAATTTAATTATACAAAACTCATTAGCTGGATGGGTGAAGGTGCGGAAAAATATACCTGGATCATTTACATACTCATCGTCACTTTTATTGTAACGGCTGTATCAAACGGCGCGAATATCACAGATGGTTTGGATGGTCTTGCTGCGGGCGTGAGCGCCTGTATTGGCGCGGGTATTGGCATCTTCGCTTATGTAAGTGGCAATTACAAATTTGCCGAATACCTGAACATTATGTACATCCCCAACCTGAGTGAGTTGTCCATTTTCATCGGCGCTTTTGTTGGGGCTTGTATTGGATTTCTTTGGTACAATGCATACCCCGCGCAAGTCTTTATGGGTGATACAGGAAGTCTTGCTTTAGGTGGTATCATCGCATCACTTGCCATCATTGTAAGAAAAGAATTACTCATTCCGATCTTCTGTATTGTATTCCTTGTTGAGAATTTGAGTGTAATCATACAGGTAGGTTATTTTAAATATACTAAAAGAAAATATGGCGAAGGGCGGCGTGTTTTTTTAATGAGCCCGTTGCATCATCATTATCAAATGAAAGGATATCATGAAAGTAAAATTGCTGTGCGCTTTTGGATCATTACCATTTTATCAGTTGTGCTTTCAATTATAACATTAAAAATTAGATAGAAAATTGTTTTGCTCACATGAATAAAAAAATTGTCATACTTGGTTCCGGGGAAAGCGGCACAGGCGCTGCGATCCTGGCGAAACTGCAGGGCTATGACGTTTTTGTGAGTGATAAAAATTTGATTCCTGAAAAATATAAAAAGGAATTAAATCAATATGAAATAAATTTTGAAGAAGGGAGTCATGATGAAGAAAAAATACTTACCACGGATGAACTCATAAAAAGCCCGGGTATACCAGATAATATCCCATTGCTGCAAAAAGCAAATGCAAAAAACATTCCCGTGATCAGTGAGATCGAGTGGGCGTATAGGTTTAAAGGCAAGAGTAAAATTGTGGCTATTACTGGTAGTAATGGCAAAACCACGACCACGTCACTGATTTATCATATATGCATGAAATCCGGGCTGGACGCGGCTTTGGTGGGAAATATCGGGTATTCATTTGCCCGGCAGGTTGCTACTAATCCGAAAGAATTTTATATCGCTGAGATCAGTTCATTCCAGTTGGATGGCATACAGGATTTTAAAGCAGACACTGCGGTTTTATTAAATATCACAGAAGATCATTTAGACAGGTACGATTACAAATTTGAAAATTATATCAATAGCAAATTCAGGATCATCAATAATCAGGAGGCTGGTGATTATTTTATTTACAACGCGGATGATGCAGTTATTCAAAAAAAATTAGAAACTATTAACCCACTATCTAACCCATTACCATTTTCTATGAAACACGAAATAAAAAAAGGTGCTTATATCAGCCAGGAGCAAATGCTTTTGAATGTCCGTGAAGAACGGCTCAGCATGAGTATTTATGATTTTGCGCTGAAAGGAAAACACAATCAATACAATACCATGGCAGCAGGCATTGCGGCAGCAACAATTGGTATCCGCAAAGAAAGGATAAGGGAAGCAGTAAAAGATTTTCAAAGCCTGGAACATCGCATGGAGTATGTAGCTACGGTGCGTGGCATTGAATTTATCAATGACAGTAAAGCCACGAATGTCAACAGTACATGGTATGCATTGGAAAGTATGCATAAACCTGTTGTACTCATATTAGGCGGCGTGGATAAGGGCAATGATTACGGATTAATCAAAGATCTTGTAAAAGATAAAGTGATTGGCATTGTTTGCCTGGGCATTGATAATCAAAAACTACATGACTCTTTTGAAAATATAGTTCCCACAATCAAAGATGCAGGCAATGCAGTGGATGCCGTGAAAGCCGCGTACCAACTGGCTTCCAGGGATAGCATTGTATTGCTTAGTCCTGCATGTGCAAGTTTTGATTTGTTTAAAAATTATGAAGACCGGGGGCAACAATTCAGGGAAGCTGTAAAAAATTTATAAATAAAAATTGTTTTAAAATTAAATGATCAATGATTTTTTAGATATCGAAAAACCTTTTAAAGGCTTGCATGAAAAGATTCATGGCGACAGGTATATCTGGGGCATCGTTGTATTGCTTGCACTCACTTCACTGCTGGTCGTTTACAGTGCTACTGGTTCACTTGCATATAAAATGAACAATGGTAATACAGAAATTTATCTCTTTAAACAACTCGCCTGCATCCTCCTGGGTTTAATGCTCATTTATTTTTTACATCGTATCAATTACACTATTTTTTCACGCATCTCTTTGATCATTTATCTTATTTCAATTCCGCTTTTAATTTATACTTTATTCTTTGGTGCTGAAATAAATGATGGCAGCAGGTGGATAAAATTACCCATCATCAACATTACTTTTCAAACAAGTGATTTTGCAAAATTGGCTTTGTTTATGTATTTGTGCAGGCAGCTCAGCCGTAAACAAAATGTGATCAAAGATTTCAAAAAAGGTTTTTTACCATTGATCATTCCTATTGCAATTACCTGTGTTCTGATCATGCCTGCAAATCTCTCAAATGCACTATTGACAGGTGTTACAGCTTTGTTACTTTTATTTATTGGCCGGGTAAGTGTGAAGCATATATTGCTGGCTATTGGTGTTGCATTAATTCCGGTACTCATACTTGTGATGATTGCGAAAGCAACATATACACCAAAGTCTGATACAACTGTTGTAGATAAAACCAGTCTTGCACATTCGGTTCAATCTTATGGCAGGGTAGGGACCTGGGTTAGCCGCGTACAGGATTTTATGTATGGTGGAGATGAAGACGGAGATTACCAGGTAAACCAGGCAAAAATTGCGATTGCCAACGGGAGTATATTTTTTGGTCTTGGCCCGGGCAATAGCCTGCAAAGAAATTATTTACCGCAGGCATATAACGATTTTATTTTTTCCATCATCGTGGAAGAATATGGCTTATTGGGTGCGGCATTTATCATATTTCTCTACGTGATTTTTTTATACAGGTGCATTCGCATTTTCAGGCGTTGCCCGTTTGCGTTTGGTGCATTGCTCGCGCTTGCTTTAAGTTTTACATTAGTGATACAGGCGCTGGCCAATATGGCTGTAAACGTAAACCTGGTGCCGGTTACAGGAGTTACACTTCCTTTAGTAAGTATGGGTGGAAGCTCATTTATTTTTACCTGTGCTTCTATTGGAATAGTATTAAGTGTGGCCAGGAATGTGGAAATATTGGAAGGAAAAAAATCATTGGCGGAAATGAAAGCCAATGAAGAGAATGATGAAATTGAAAATGATGATGAAATAGAAGATGAACCAAAAACAGAAAAGAATTGAGTATTAAAATTATCATAGCAGGCGGAGGTACAGGTGGCCACATTTTCCCGGCAATTGCGATTGCAAATGCTTTGAGGGCGCAACTCAGTGATGTAGAATTGTTGTTTGTCGGAGCCAAAGGAAAAATGGAAATGGAGAAAGTGCCATTGCATGGATATAATATCGAAGGTATAGATATTGCCGGTTTTCATCGCGGTTCAATTTTGAAAAATACAGGACTTCCTTTCAAACTTTTAAAAAGTTTTTTCCAGGTAAAATCCATTATGAAAAACTTCAAGCCTGACGCTGTAATTGGCGTGGGTGGCTATTCCAGCTATCCGGTGTTACGTTTTGCTCAACAAAAGAATATTCCAACTTTCATTCATGAAAGCAATTCTTTCGCAGGAAAAAGTAATATCCTTTTAGGAAGCAGAGCTGTAAAAATATTTGTTGCATCGTATGGTATGGAAAAATTTTTCCCCGCAAAAAAATTACTCATGTCGGGGAACCCGGTACGTAAAGCTATTTCCGAATCAACCATAACAAGAGAAGAAGCGATTTCTTTTTTCAACCTTAATCCAAATAAAAAAATAATTCTTGCAGTTGGTGGTAGTCTCGGTGCACAAAGTATCAATGAAGTAATGGCAAAGCATGTACAGGAATTGGATTCACTTGATTTGCAATTAATCTGGCAGACTGGAAAAACGAATGCAACATTTTTTGCGAACCGCGCACATGTTTCCAATTGCACCTGGGTTGGGGAATTTATTGAACACATGGATAAAGCGTATGCCTGCGCAGATGTAGTGGTATCAAGGGCCGGCGCCATGTCTGTTGCAGAATTATGTGTCACTAAGAAGCCGGTGATTTTTGTGCCATATCCTTTTGCTGCCGAGAATCACCAGTTTGTAAATGCGCAATACCTCGTTGAAAAAAATGCCGCATTGCTGGTGAAAAATGAAGATGCAAACACGCAACTTTTCAAGGAAATAACCAGACTGGCCAATGATGAAAGTTTGCAAAAGGAACTAAGTGAAAATATTGGCAAACTGGCTGTGTATAATGCCAATGAAATTATAGCATCTGAAATTCTTAAATATTTATCATGGGAAGATAAAAACAATATTGCATGAGGGATATCAATGAAATATTGAACGATAAAAATTTGCACGTTGTGTATTTCATCGGCATTGGTGGCATTGGTATGAGTGCACTGGCAAGGTATTTTAAATCATTGGGTAAAGAAGTTGCCGGGTATGATCGCACTGAGACTCCACTCACTATTGCTTTAGTGAATGAAGGAATGTATGTTCAATATAACCAGGAAGAAATAAAAGATATTCAAAACATTGGCCTTGTAATTTATACACCTGCTGTTCCGGCCGATTCACCTGCATTTGTTTATTGTACAAAAAATCAATTACCACTTTTTAAACGGAGTGAAGTCTTGCAGGGGATTACGAAAGATGGTTTTAATATTTGTATCGCTGGTACACATGGTAAAACAACAATCAGCACACTTACAGCACATGTATTGAAAGATTCAGGCTTCGGCTGTAACGCTTTCCTGGGAGGTATTTCAGCAAATTATCAAACTAATTTCTGGCACAGTGAAAACAATGTTTTTGTTGTGGAAGCGGATGAATATGACCGGAGCTTTTTAAAACTTTCACCGAATATTGCTGTGATCACAGCAATGGATGCAGATCATCTTGATATATATGGAACAGCTGCAGCAGTTGAAGATGCCTTCATAGAATTTTCTTCAAAAATAAAAGAGAATGGCTGTCTCATTTCTCCAAAAAATTTACTTCAAGCAAATAAATTAAATGCAGCAAATAAACTTACGTATGCCATTGAAAATGTGGAGTCGGATACCAGTGCTGTGAACATTAAAGTCGGAGAACATGCCTATACATTTGATGTGAATTATCGTGGCGAAATGATCAGCGGTTTTCAACTCAATATGGGTGGCCGACATAATATTGAAAATGCATTGGCTGCAATCACCATCGCAAAATGTCTCGGAATTGATAATGAAAAAATCAAAGATGGGATACAATCTTTCAAAGGTGTAAAAAGACGATTTGAATTTATACTAAACAATACAGAAAATATTTTTATTGATGATTATGCACATCACCCGGAAGAACTGCGTGTATTGATCGCGGGTGTGAAAGAATTGTATCCAAATAAAAAATGTGTATTGGTTTTCCAGCCGCACTTATATAGCAGGACAAAAGATTTGGCCAATGAATTCGCGCAAACCCTTGACCAGGCTGATGAAGTGATTTTATTGCCTTTGTATCCTGCACGTGAAAAAGCCATAGAAGGTGTGAGTAGTGAATTGATTTTACATAAAATGATTTTGACAAATAAATCATTGTTAGAAAAAAATGAATTGCTGGAATATATTAAAAACACTTCACCGGAATTGCTGGTAACGGCAGGTGCCGGAGATATAGATATGTTGTTACCAGCTATAAAAAATATAATGATGCATGAAAAAAAACAGGATGTATAGAAAATGAAAAAGGCTGTAAGAAATATTATTTGGTCTTTATTGGCAATCGCTTCAGTGACTTTATTAATTGCGGCCATGCGCGCTAAAAATGAACTCACAACAGCAGGTGTGGTTATAAATATTCAACCGGATGCAAGTGCATCTTTTTTACAAGAAGCTGATGTGACTGCAGTGCTCCAAAAGAATGGAGCAAAGAATGGTGCCACATTAAGTTTAATGAATTTAAATAATATTGAACAGCAACTTCAAAGAAATCCCTGGATAAAAAAAGCAGAAGTTTTTGTAGATAACAAACAAATATTGCATGCAGAAGTTACATTAAGAACACCACTGGCAAGGGTTTTCACTGTTTCAGGAAATTCTTTTTATATAGATACTGCCTGCACAAAAATGCCTGCAATAACAACCACACCGGAGCGATTGATTTTATTTACATCATTTCCTTCAGACAAAAATATATTATCTGTGCCGGATAGTTTACTGATGCAGCAGGTTAAAAAAATCGCCACATATATTTCAGCAGACAGTTTCTGGATGGCACTAACTGCACAAGTGGATATTTCAACAGAAGGAAAGTTTATTTTAATTCCTGTGTTGGGCAACCAGGAAATCATACTCGGCAACGCGGATAACCTCGATGAAAAATTCCGGGCTTTGATGGCATTTTACCAGCAGGCCTGGAAAACATTGGGGTTTGAAAAGTATTCAACAATCAATGTAGAATTTTCAGGACAGGTGGTTGCATCAAGAAGAGGCGCGTATAATGCTGTTGCCGATACTTCACTTGCAATTAAATTATTTGCCAACAGTGATAACAAATTAAAAAATGTGTTAGCCGATACGGTTTTTGCAGCGCCTGTAAAATCTTTGGATACAGCAAAAGTTGTACAAACTCCTTCGGCAAAAAAAATGAATACAAAACCAGTCAAAGGAACAACCCAGGTGAAAAAAATTAATACTGAAAAACCAACTAAAAAAATTCCGAAAGCAGTTTTAAAAAAACCAACAAATGAGTAAACAAAGATTTTCTTATACACACACAAAACCCGTTAATTATGAATGAAAATGAAGCTCCTATCATTGTGGGCCTTGACATAGGCACCACAAAAATTGCCGCGATTGCCGGCAGGAAAAACGAGTATGGAAAGCTCGATATACTTGGCTTTGGCCGTGCGAACAGCATTGGCGTGCAACATGGCCAGGTACTAAATATTGATCAAACGATCAAGGCCATCAAACAGGCTTTGCAAAATTGTATGGACAGCAACGCAGACCTCGAAATAAATGAAGTGTATGTAGGCGTTGCCGGCCATCATATTAAAAGCCTGCAAACCCGCGGCGACATTGTACGCCAGAATTCCGACCTGGAAATTCAACGCTGGGAATTAGATATTCTTATCGAGAACCAGCGTAAAACATTTATTCCTGCAGGTGACCAGATCATTGATGTAATTCCACAGGATTTTCACGTGGACAATTATCAAAACATCAAAGATCCCGTTGGTTATAATGGTGTAAAAGTGGGCGCCAATTTTCACATGATTACGGGAGACCGAAATGCGATCCGCAATATCAACCGCGCTGTTGAAAGAAGTGGTTTGAAAACTAAGGACCTCGTGTTGCAACCACTTGCATCTTCATCAGCGGTGATGAGTAATATAGATATGGAAGCCGGAGTAGCTATTCTTGACATTGGTGGCGGCACAAGCGACCTCGCTGTTTTTTATGAAGGGATTTTAAAACACACAGCAGTTATTCCATTCGGTGGAGAAAATATTACTTCCGATATACGCCACGGACTTGGTGTTTTGAAAAGCCAGGCAGAAGCCATGAAAGTGCAGTTTGGCAGCGCACTCGAAGATGAAGCAAAAGCGAATGCTTTTATAACCATCCCGGGTTTAAAAGGTATGCCAGCAAAAGAGATCAGTGTAAAAAATCTCGCTGCAATTATCCAGGCACGCATGAGTGAAATCCTGGAGTTTGTAACGTATCATTTAAAACAAGTGGGGCTTGATAGCCGTGCTTTAAATGGTGGCATCATACTTACGGGTGGTGGTTCGCAATTGAAACATTTGCTGCAACTCACTGAATACATTACAGGATTAAATGCACGTATTGGTTTGCCCAATGAACATCTTGCGGCCAACCATATTGATGAACTTAAAAAACCTATGTATTCAACTTGTATCGGTCTTATTTTAAAAGGTTATGACGATTATGAAAACAAGCGAAAAGAGTTTGATAGTAAAATCCGGAATGTGCATGTACCTGGCACGCTTTTAAAAGAAGCGATTGACACGGTAGAGCAAACTACTGAGAAAGAAGTTGTAGATATTAGAAAGCGTAAAAGCATTTCTACATTTTGGGAAAAATTCAAAGTCAGCCTTATTGAACTTTTTAAGGAAGATGGAGATATAGAAATCAAATAAACCAGCAATACACTTTTTTATTTTTCATTAAACTTACTTACTTACCCACTTTAAATTTTAAAATTATGATTCACTTTGATATCCCAAAGCAAAAATCATCCATCATCAAGGTACTTGGTGTGGGTGGCGGAGGAAGCAATGCCGTAAACTATATGTTTGCAGAAGACATAGAAGGCGTTGATTTTATAATTTGTAATACAGATTCCAAGGCACTCGACCAAAGCAAAGTGCCGAATAAAATTCAACTCGGGCCGCATCTTACGCAAGGGCTCGGCGCAGGCGCAAATCCTGAAGTTGGAAAACATGCGACAGAAGAATCTTTGGAAGAAATAAAAAGTATTCTTGAAGTGAATACAAAAATGGCATTCATCTGCGCAGGTATGGGCGGCGGCACGGGCACAGGTGGTGCTCCAATCATTGCAAAAATTTGCAGGGAACTTGGAATACTTACTGTGGCCATTGTTACCACACCATTTGGTTTTGAAGGCCCGCGAAGAATGGTACAGGCAGAAGCCGGTATCAAGGAATTAGAACCTTTTGTAGATACATTGCTTGTGATCAGCAATGATAAATTGCGCATTCAATATGGTAATTTAAAAATGAAGGAAGCATTTGGTAAAGCTGATAATGTATTGGCGACTGCTGCAAAATGTATCACGGATATTATCAACAGCCGCGGCCATATCATCGTTGACTTTGCAGATGTTTGCACCGTGATGAAAAATGGTGGCGTAGCAATTTTGGGCAGTGCAGCAGTAGATGGAGAAGACCGGGCACAGCGCGCTATTGAAGAAGCACTGAATTCACCTTTATTAAATGACAGTGATATCCGCGGTGCGAAATGGATACTCATTAATATCAACAGCGCTGAAGGCGAACATGAATGTACAATGGATGAAGTGGAGATCATCAACAATCATTTGAGATTACAAGCCGGTGAAAATACAGACGTGATCGTAGGAATGGGTTACGACGCAACGCTGGATGCAAAAGTGGGTATAACGCTTGTTGCCACTGGCTTTGAGCATAAAGATCCATTTTCTAAAATAAAAAATAAAGAAGTAAAAGAAAAACCTGTTGAGAAAATCGTGATGACACTCGGCGTAGAAAATGAAGAGAAAAAGATCTTTGATTTAAATGCAAAAATGGAAGAAGCCGTTGCTGAAAAAGATATCTATGCACCAAGTATTTCAGAACCGGACATTGAAAAACCGGCAGAAAAAATAACTGAAATTAAAAGAGATGAGCAACCAGTTTTATTTGAATTGCTGCAGGATGATATGGAAGAAAATAATATTCCGGCTGAAGAGATCAAAGCAGAAACTTCTCCGGGAGAAATTATTTTCCATGAAGAACCTGTGACCATTCCGTTGAATATTTTCTCAAAGCCAAAGAATATTTATGCAAATATGCCCGCTGAAAAAAAGGAAAAGGCGACTGAATTAAAACCGGAAATAGAAGTAGAAAAAAGTACTCCAGCCAAAGATCCTTTTGAACAATTTGAAGAAGAGATTCAACTGGAATTAATTATTAAAGATGAAGTGGAGGAAAAGCCAAAAACGATTTTAGAAAATGAAAAGCAGATCGTAGCAGAAAATTTGGATGCACCATTGAATGAAGAAGAAGATCAGAAAAAAAGAGCCGCGGAGCGGATTCACAAACTGCGCAATCTTTCATTTAATATGAATTCCAAAGAGGCTTCGAGCGATTTTGAATCAGTACCCGCGTATGTACGCAGGAACATGGAATTGTTTGGAAATACACTCACATCTGTTGAGCAATTTTACAGCAAATACACAGTGAAAAAAGATGAAAAAGATGAAGTGCATATTTCGAGTATCAATACTTTTCTTGATGGGAAAAAACCTGATTAGAGAAAAACCCGGGCTTTTGTTGTGTGTCCCTCCTTTGAAAAAAGGAGGGATTTTTAGTATAAAAAAGTTATAAAAACAATTCGCGGATGATTATGTAAAAAGCCATTGCTAAAACAAACCAGCCAAAACCTTTTTTAAGAGAAGCAGGCGACACTTTATCTGACAATGAAATCCCGAGTAAAACGCCAACGATCGCAATGCCTGTGATAGTGAGCAATTGAGGCCAGTCAACCTGTATGGAACTAAGGCTGAAAATAAATCCCGATAAGGAATTGATGGCTATGATGACCAGTGAAGTGCCCACTGCTTTTTTCATTGGTATCTTCATTAATAAAACCAGTGCGGGAATAATTAGAAAACCACCGCCAGCTCCCAGCAAGCCTGTAACGATGCCCACAAAAAACCCCTGCATCACCAGGTAAAATAAATAGTTAGATTTTTTTACACCCGTTTTTTCTTCAAGTTTATTTTGATGAATCATACGCAATGCCGAAACAAACATCAGCAATGCAAAAATGAGCATCAGTAAAGTCCCTTTATGCAACACAAAATTTCCAACCGTGAAAATCGTATCCGGGATTATGGGCAATAAAAATTTACGCGTTAATATAAC
>JBBSQL010000004.1:0-152129 GCA_038257845.1 Chitinophagales bacterium | reverse complement strand
GGAAGATGCATTGAATTGAGCAGGATGTGTGATATAAATATCAATGCTGTCTGCCTTATCATCCAGGCCATTCCTGCATGGCCACCAGTCTTTGGAGCCATAAGGTTCACTCAAAGTCCATATCACATCCACACCATTATGTTTGGTTTTGGAAAATGAATCGCCACTTCCATTTGGTTTTCCATGATAAAAAATAGACATGGAATCCATTTCATTTTTCCGGTAATTTTTGGGTAATGAAATGACTATGCCATCGCTGGTTGTTTGAGTATAGGAAAGTTTTTGATTCCGTATTTTTATACTGTCAACCGTTAATTTCTGAGTTAGATCCATTGTGATCTGGTTGGTGCGCGAAGTGATCTTAAAATAACTGGTCACACTACCCGAAATATAAAAAACAGCAGGGTCTATATTCCATTCACAACGGTAATAACTCACATTAAAATTATCACTGGCAACGGATGGATTCACCACATTGGCCCTTTTTGCTGCGGCCGTTCTTTCAGCATCAGCTATTTGATAGTTTTGTTTGCAAACCGGTGCCTGCTGGGCTGAAACGGTGCCGGTAATGAGCAAAAACAGGAAGAGGTATGTATATTTCATATTGCAAAATACTATATTTAGTTGCACTTACGCAAAATGAATTTTCAGAGATTTTTTACAGCATATTGATATTATGCATCCATTAGATTAGGCATTCTTGACGCTTAGGAGTATTTTTGCAGGCATTTATGTATGTAAATTTTAATGATAGCAGAAACCTTTTATCCAAGCTCAGCTTTCGCCGTGCATGGAATGCGGCAAAAGTGATGACGAGTTTTCAACTCACAAGATTATTGCATCGCCCCATCCAATGGGGTTATCCGATCTCCATTTCATTTGAACCAACTACTTCCTGCAATTTGCGCTGCCCGGAATGTCCCAGCGGCCTGCGTGAATTTACACGCCCGACCGGCATGCTTAAAAAAGATTTTTTCCAGGAAACGATTGATGACATTTATAAAGAATTATTATACCTGATTTTTTATTTCCAGGGGGAACCTTTTTTAAATCCGAATTTTTTGGAAATGGTAAAGTATGCGCATGATAAAGGCATTTATACAGCCACTTCTACCAATGCACATTACCTCACTGATGAAAAAGCAAAGCAAACCGTGGAAAGCGGTTTAGACAGGCTCATCATTTCTATTGATGGTACTACACAGGATGTTTACCAGCAATACAGGCGGGGCGGCAACCTGGACAAAGTGATTGCTGGTGCAAGAAATATTGTAAAATGGAAAAAGGAATTAAAGAGTAAAACACCTTTTGTTTTTTTCCAGTTTTTAGTGGTGAAACCCAATGAACACCAGGTGGAAGAAATAAAAAAATTGGCAAAAGATGTGGGCGTGGACCAGATTCGTTTTAAAACGGCACAGGTATATGATTATGAAAATGATCCCAACCAACTGATCCCGGAAAATGAAAAATACAGCCGCTATAAAAAAGATAAAAATGGGAAGGTAAAAATTCGCAGTGGCCAAAGTAATCATTGCTGGAAACTCTGGCATGCCAACGTAATTACATGGGATGGAATGGTTGTGCCCTGTTGTTTTGATAAAGATGCCATGCATCGTCTTGGCAATTTAAAATCCCAGTCTTTCAAAGAGATCTGGCACAATGATAATTACAAACAATTTCGAAAAGAAATTTCTACAAGCCGTAAAAACATTGATATCTGCGCCAATTGCAGTGAAGGCCTGCACGTGTGGGAAAACTAAAACACCTGGTTTCGAAAAATGTTAAATAAAAAAATTTGACGATGTTACGACAGTCAATTTTTTTACAAATCCTATCTTCGTTTTTATGCAGTATAAAAACCGCAACAGGTTCCTTACCCTGTTATTTTTATTAATAATAATTCTTCCATGTAAAAATTTTGCGCAACCGAAATATGAATTTCGTGCAGCATGGATTGCCTCCGTCGTGAACATTGACTGGCCTTCCAAAAAAGGATTAACTGTTGATGAACAAAAATCTTCTTTCATACAATTACTGGATTATTTAAAAGGCCTGGGCATGAATGCAGTGGTCGTTCAAATCCGTCCGGCTGCGGATGCTTTTTATCCATCACCTTACGAACCCTGGAGTGAATACCTCACCGGAAAACAAGGCGTAGCGCCTGTTCCGTATTATGACCCACTTTATTTTATGATCGAAGAAACGCATAAACGCGGTATGGAATTTCATGCATGGTTGAATCCATACCGTGCAGTTTTTAATGTGAACACTTCAAATATTTCTTCCAATCATATTACCAAACAACATCCTGAATGGTTCATAACGTATGGAACAACAAAGTTTTTTAATCCCGGTTTGCCCGAAGTGGTTCAATATGTAACTGGTGTCGTACGAGATATTATAAAACGGTATGATATTGATGCCATTCACATGGATGATTATTTTTATCCATACAGGATCACGGGTAAAGAGTTTGCAGATAATGCAGCTTACCTGAAATATGGTAAACCACAAGGATTGAATAAAGAAGACTGGAGAAGAAGTAATTGTGATAGTATTATTTTAAGCATACACAATGTGATCCTCAAGGAAAAACCATTGATTAAATTTGGCATCAGTCCCTTTGGCGTTTGGCGAAATAAAAGTGTAGATCCTGAAGGCAGTGATACACGTGCCGGCCAAACGAATTATGATGACTTGTATGCGGATATTTTATTGTGGTTAAAAGAAGGCTGGATTGATTATGTAGTGCCGCAACTTTACTGGGAAATCAATCACAAATTGTGTGATTATGGTACGTTACTCGATTGGTGGGCAAATCACACGTATGGAAAAGATTTGTATATCGGGCATGGCTTATACCGCGCCACGGAAAGTCCAACTGCAGCGTGGAAAAGAAAAGATGAATTGCCGGAAGAAATACAAATGCTGCGCAATTATAAAAATGTACAGGGAAGTATTTATTTTAGTGCGAAAGATTTTTTGCCCAATCCAAATGGCTGGTGTGACAGCCTGAGAAATAATTATTATAAATACCCGGCGCTCATTCCGCCGATGCCGTGGATAGATACAATTGCCCCAATGCAACCTTCCATTTTAAAGATCACGGAAAATAAAAAAGCCGCAGCGCCTTCATTTGATATTGATTGCAATGCAGGCAATAAACTGGAAACAGAAGAAGTAAAGAATATTGTTTTATATTTTTCAAATAATATAAATGATCTTGGAAAACTGCCCATGCAAATCCAGGCAGTTGATCGTAATTTTCAAACTACATTAACGCTGCCTTTTACAACATTGCCCGATGATTCAAATGATTGCTATGTCGCCATCAGCAGCGTGGACAGGCAAAATAATGAAAGTCCTTTAAGCAAAGTGATGCATTTGGTAAAAACGAAATCGGGATGGCAGGTGGGGAATAATCAAAAGCTATAAAAAATATATCCAATTCGATTTCCTAATTAAATTACAATTTCATCTTATCAAATAAATCTGCCTTTATCTTTGTACATTTATTTTTCATTTAAATAAATAATTATGCCCGGTTTTGAATTTTGGGGAGATGAAGAACGCAAAGAAGTAAATGATGTACTGGAAACAGGCATACTCATGCGCTATGGTTTTGACGGCCCGAGAAAGGGAATATGGAAAGCGAAAGAACTCGAAAATAAAATTCGCGAAGTTTTTGGTTGTAAGTATGCACAGCTTACAAGCAGTGGTACCGCGGCATTAACCACTGCACTTGCGGCTTTGGGCGTTGGTGCAGGTGATGAAGTAATCATGCCGGCTTTTACTTTTGTGGCGAGTTTTGAAGCAATATTGAGTGTTGGCGCAGTACCAGTTTTGGTTGATATAAATAAATCACTCACGCTGGATCCTATTGCTGTGGAAAATGCAATTACGCCAAAAACAAAATGCATCATGCCCGTACACATGTGCGGCAGCATGGCGGATTTGGATGCGCTTATTCAAATTTGCAAGGCGCATAAATTATTATTACTCGAAGATGCCTGCCAGAGTATTGGTGCTACATATCATGGCAAACACCTTGGCACAATCGGTGATGCAGGTACTTTTTCTTTTGATTTTGTAAAAACTATAACCTGCGGAGAAGGTGGTGCTGTATTGACGAATGATGAAAAGATTTATACATCATCAGACCAGTTTACTGACCATGGTCATGATCATATTGGCAATGACAGAGGTTTAGAAATGCATCCATTTATGGGCTATAACTTTCGCATCAGCGAATTGCATGCAGCCGTTGGACTGGCACAAATAAAAAAACTGGACCAGTTTCTTTCTATTCAAAGAAAAAATCATGGAATTCTTAAAAATATTTTATCCGAAATTCCCGGTATTAGTTTCCGGGAGATACCGGATGAACAAGGAGATAGTTGTACTTTTTTAAGTTGGTTTTTACCTACAGAAGAAGCCACTTTAAAAACTGTAGATATTTTGAAAAAGGAAAATGCCCTGACGGGAAATTTTTACTGGTTTATCAATAACTGGCATTATCATAAAAAGTGGGATCATTTGAAAAACGGCCATTCTTTATATCCTTTGAATGATGCGCAAACACAGGCGCTCAATAATTTAAAGAAAAAGGATTTTTCAAAAAGCGATGCTATTTTATCACGTTGCATTTCCACCGCCATCAGTCTTGGCTGGAAAGAAAGCGATATTATTGCCAAAGGAGAAAAAATAGTTGCTGCAGCAAAACAAGCTATGGAAAAAAAAGAATTTGTATAAAAAGCCTTCTTGTTTATTCGGGTTTTAAATGGATTTGATTTTTTCCTTCCAGCGCATCGCAATATTGCACAGAACCCAGCCTGAACTTTATTGGAATAGTCGTTAATTTTTGAATAGCCAGTTCTTTTTTGCAAAAGAATCCCATATTTTCTGCGTAAAAATTTCCCGGCACTTTTACGAATGGAAACGCAGGCGCTGTATTGAAATAATTATTTTTTGCAGACGCCGTATCCCGGAAATTTTGACTCTTTCCCGGAATAATTATCATTAAGAAAATATTTACAAAAAAACAAATTTTAGGAATCATTCTGCTTATCTATTTCTTTGTAAATTTACGGCAAATTAGGAAAAAAGATTTTTACGTTTGTTAAAAAAGTAAAAATCAAATAAAACATATTTCATATTATTGGATTTATAAAAACGATTGAAAAATATCATGTCATTATCGCAACATTTACAGCAAAAATTATTACAAAAATTATCCCCTCAGCAAATTCAATTGATGAAGTTGCTGCAGGTGCCTACGGCCAACCTGGAAGAACGTATAAAAGAAGAACTGGAAGAAAATCCGGCATTGGAAACTACGGATGAAGAAGCTGAAGATGATCCAATTTTGAAAGATGAAGTGAAGGAAGAACCGGAAGAAGAATTTGAAGCGGATGGAAGCGAAGAGGATTATGAAAATATTGATATCAGTGAATATGTAAAAGAAGGAGATGATGATATCGCAGATTATAAACTGCGCGATGACAATTACCCGGACCCCGATGAACAAAAAACAATTCCTTTCAAACTGGAACGCAGTTTTCATGAAATGTTATTAGAGCAATTGGGCATGCTTACGCTTGAAAGCCGCGAAAGAAAAATTGCAGAACAAATTGTTGGTAGTATTGATGATGATGGTTACCTGCGCCGCGAGATTTCATCCATCGTGGATGATCTTGCATTTCGGCAAAATGTAGAAACGACTGAAGAAGAAGTGGAAAAAATTATTCAACAGATCCAGCAATTTGATCCGCCAGGAATTTGTGCGCGTGATTTGCAGGAATGCCTGCTGTTGCAGTTATACCGGCTTGAAGTGCAGGGCAAAGATGTGAAACCGGCTATTGAAATACTCGAAAAATATTTTGATGAGTTTACTAAGAAGCATTATGAAAAAATTCAGCGGGGATTAAATATTGATGAAGAGCAATTGAAAAGTGTAATCAATTGTATTATCAAATTAAACCCGCGTCCCGGAGGAGAGATCAGTGACAGCAACAAAGCAAAAAGTTATGTAGTGCCAGATTTTTTTATTTTTAATAATGGCAAACTGGAACTTTCACTCAATGCGAAAAATGCACCTGACCTGCGCATCAGTGAAGGCTACCGCGATATGCTGAAGGATTACAGCAAAGGCAGTAAAAAAGATAAGCGGCAAAAAGAAGCTGTATTATTTATCAAGCAAAAAATTGATTCCGCAAAATGGTTTATTGATATGATCAAGCAACGGCAACATACATTGCTAAGCACGATGGAAGCAATTATGAATTACCAGGAAGAATTTTTTAAAACAGGCGACGAAACAAACCTCAAACCAATGATCTTAAAAGACATTGCAGAGATCACCGGCCTGGATATTTCCACGGTAAGCCGCGTGGCTAACAGTAAATTTGTGCAAACTGAATTTGGCTCTTACCTGTTGAAATTTTTCTTCAGTGAATCTTTAAGCACCGACAGCGGTGAAGAAGTAAGTACGCGCGAAGTGAAAAAAATACTCAGTGACCTCATCGAATCGGAAGACAAGCGCAAACCTTTCAGTGATGAACTACTAACAAAAATGCTCCAGGAAAAGGGGTATAATATTGCCCGGCGCACAGTTGCAAAATACAGGGAACAACTCAACCTTCCGGTGGCCAGGCTGAGGAAAGAATTATAAATTCGCATATAAAAAGAATTCATGCAAGCCAGGCTTACTCAGAAATTTGGAAACGGGGAACAACTTTTGGCAAAACTATTTTCCTATATTTTCCACCCGCTTTTTTTGCCAAGTTTTGTTTTTCTCTGGCTGCGAACCCGCTTCCCATTTGAGTTTCCGGGTATCACGGCAAAAACACTTTTCGAAAAAACATTTTCCGTGATTTGGATCACGGCATTTTTTCCCGCATTTTCAGTCTTTCTTTTATGGCGTTTAAAATTTATTGATAATATCTATTTGCGCACAGCAAAAGAAAGAATTGCGCCTTACATCATCACCATGATCTTTTACTGGTGGATGTGGTACCTGAGCCGTTTTTTTACAGATCAACCGGCCATTTTAAAAACTTTTTATTTTGGCATTTTCGTGGCAACAGTATTTGGCCTGATCATTAATAATTTTATGAAAATAAGTATGCATGCCATGGGCGTGGGCGGTGTGCTTGCTTTTGTGTTGATCACTTGTTTTTATTACCAGGTTTATTTGGGCCAGGATATCGCTGTCACAGCGATCATTACAGGGTTGGTTTGTACATGCCGCCTGGTGCTCAAAGAACATTTCAAAGCAGAAATATATATCGGCCTGTTCATTGGTATTCTTTGCCAGCTTATTGGTTTTTGGATAGCTATGTAAAATTTTTTACAATTTTGTATTAAAAAAAAAGTTTCACTTTTGAAATATTTCTTTTATTAAAAAATCCCTGAACAACTTAAAAAAGGTTTATGCAAAACTTTAAAAAATTGGTAATCGCCATTTTCCTGGTTCAATTTTCCAGCATTTTATTTGCACAACAATCATTGAACCTGCCGCGTAATTTCATTGATGCATACCAAAAAAGTGATACAAGAAGTATGACCGGTGAGCCGGGAAAAAATTACTGGCAAAATACTGCAGATTATAAAATAGATGTGCAATTCAATCCTGAAACTCTGCTGGTGAGCGGCACAGAGACAATTGTTTATACCAATAACAGCCCCGATTCTTTGCGTGATACCTGGTTTAAATTATATCCAAACCTCTATCAAAAAGGAAATATCCGCGATATGCCCATTGATGCGAAAGACCTTACTGACGGAGTTGTTGTAAAAGATGTTTATGTAAACGACATAGCGATCAAAGACAAAGCACTAAGTAAAAATGGTACAAATATGGTGTTGCATAAAACCCATATACCGCCGCATACCACGACTACTTTCAAACTTTCATTTTCTTATACTTTAAATAAAGGGTCACATATCCGTACCGGCGAAGTGGATGAAGGCAGTTCATTTATGGCTTATTTTTTTCCACGCATAGCAGTGTATGATGATATTGACGGATGGAATAGAAATCCTTATTTGGGCTCGCAGGAATTTTATAATGACTTCTGTAATTTTTCGGTCAATATTTCCGTACCAAAAAACTTTATTGTTTGGGCTACCGGCATGCTGCAAAATTGTGAAGATGTGTTGAATGAAAAATATTGTAAGCGGCTGCACGATGCGGAAATGTCTGATAAAATTATTTATGTGATTGATAGTACTGACCTCGCGAATAAAAGTTCCATCACAAAAGATAATGATATCAATACCTGGCATTTTGATGCGCAGCATGTCACTGATTTTGTATTTGCCACCAGCGATCATTATTTATGGAGAAGTACCAGTTTGATTGTGGACTCATCTTCCGGAAGGCGCACCAGGGTTGACGTTGCGTTTAATCCTGTTCATAAAGATTTTTATGAAGTTATGGATTTTGCAAAAAAAACAGTGGAGTTTATGAGTTTCCGTTTTCCCAAATGGCCTTACCCATATCCGCACGAAACTGTTTTTGACGGACTGGATCAAATGGAATACCCGATGATGGTGAATGATAACCCGCTTGAAGACAGGGAAGAAACGATCGAACTAACTGATCATGAAATATTTCATACGATGTTTCCTTTTTACATGGGCGTGAATGAAACAAAATATGGCTGGATGGATGAAGGTTGGGCAACTATTGGCGAATGGCTACTTACACCAATGATTGATAGCATCTATACGGATCCTTATGGTATTGTGCCTTATGAAATGTTTGCAGGCGATGAAGGAGATGTGCCCATTTCCACGCTCACTACAATGCTTGCAGGTTCGTCTGCGTTTTTGAATACTTATCCTAAACCTGCATTTGGATATTTATATGTAAAAGATATGCTGGGCGATTCGCTCTTTTTCAAAGGCCTGCATTATTATATTTCACAATGGAATGGCAAACATCCTTTGCCGTATGATTTTTTTAATTGTATGAATACGGGCAGTGGTGTTAACATGAATTGGTTTTGGCAAAACTGGTATTTTGATGATGGTATCCCGGATCTCGCTATAGAAAAAGTAACAGAAAAAACAGGACAGTTTACCATCACAGTTGCAAAGCATGGTGCCAAAGATGTTCCCATTGATTTGACTATTACATTTAAAGATGGAAGTTCTCAAAAAATTCATCGCAGTATAGCTGTTTGGGAACATGCCACGAGTATTGATTTTGTAGTGAATTCAAAAAAGCAGGTGGAAAAAATTGTTTTAGGTGCTACTTATAATGTAGATTCTAATAAGAAGGACAATGTATGGAATGCAAAATAAATTTTCATTGAAAATTAATGTTGTTTTTTTTCTTTTAATTTTTCCTTCCACATTTCATTGAAAGTTTTCTTGCTGAATTCAAGAGGGCTCCTGTGTTTTGACCAATTTTTAAAAAGTGAATTGACCACTTTATTTTTTAAACCGGCATTGCCGGCATTCATCATGCTCCTGCGTAAACTCGCTACACGCCAGGCTTTCCAGGCCATCTGCTCTGAAAAATCGGACAGCCCTTCGTCCACAGACTCTTTGCGATTTTCTAATAACATTGTATGCAAATTAATATTCACCGGACAAGCTTCCGTACAATTTCCACACAAGGAAGATGCATAACTTAGATGTTTGAAATCTTTCATTTTTTGTAAGTGTGGTGTGATCACACTTCCGATCGGGCCGCTGTATGTAGTGCCATAACTATGTCCGCCAATATTTTTATATACTGGACATGCATTTAAGCAAGCACCGCAACGAATGCAATACAAAGATTCCCTTACAGCAGGATTTTTTAAAATTTCTGTGCGGCCATTGTCCAATAAAATCACATACATTTCTTCGGGCCCATCTGTTTCATTTTCTTTTTTTGGGCCACTAATGATACTGTTGTAAACGGTCATTTGCTGGCCCGTACCAAAGGAAGAAAGTAGTGGCCAAAAAAGTGCTAAATCCTGTAAAGAGGGCAACATTTTTTCAATCCCGGCAATTACTATATGCGTTTTTGGCCAGGCTGTTGATAATCGTGCATTTCCTTCATTTTCTGTAATAGCAATGGAACCGGTGTCGGCAATTAAAAAGTTTGCGCCTGTAACACCGATCTCTGCTTGCACAAATTTTTCCCTTAATTTATTTCTTGTAAACAGTGTAATCTGTTCCGGCAATAATCCCGCTTCCGTGCCCAGTTTTACTTCAAATAATTTAGCTACATCTTCTTTGCTTTTATGCATCGCGGGTGTTACGATATGATAAGGCGGTTCGTCATCTAATTGCTGAATGTATTCACCCAAATCGGTTTCTACACTTTCAATGCCCGCAGATTCCAGGTAATGGTTTAAATGAATTTCTTCTGTAACCATGCTCTTGCTTTTGACCAGCAGTTTGCAATTTTTTTTCTTACAGATATCCCCAATTAATTGCAAGGCTTCTTCAGCAGTTTGCGCCCATAAAACTGTAGCGCCGTTTTCACTAATTTTTTTTTCAAACATTTCCAGCCAGGAACCTAAATTTTCAATAGCCCGCCATTTTATATTTTTTGCTTTTTTACGCAATGCAGGTAAATCCGCAAATTGTGATTTGCCTTTTGGAACGGCCGCGTTGTATTTTCCAATATTAAAATTTATTTTCTGCCGGTGAGAAAGGTCAGCAGATTTTATCGTACTTTTTGCGAGAAAAATTGATTCGTTTTTTGTCATGATCCCGGTAGCATTTTGTAAAAATTATCGCGGCTTATAAAGCAACAAAGATACATGATCAGGAAGCATTTTTCCCGTTTTGCATATAGTCAACTGTTGCTTCCAGGGTTTCATAAAATTCGGCGCCATATTTCCGGATCAGTGCATCTTTTAAAAAAATATATACGGGCACTTTCAATCTTTTACCCAAAGCACATGCAGCACGGCAAAGGTCCTGCCTCGGTTCATAATTTACAAAATCTAACGATGGATCTTCTTTACTCGGCGAAATGCGGATTGGAAATAAATGACAACTAATGGGTTTTTTCCAGCCAATTTTACCTTCATTAAATGCCTGTTCTATGCCGCATTTAATGATGCCATTTTCATCTCTCCGGCCATACGCGCAAATGCCACTATTGATAGTGGGCGTAACCCAACCAAAAGAAGTGTCGTGTACATATTTTCCCTGTGCTTCAATGGCAGCAAGGCCTTCCTGCGAAAGGAATGGTTTGATTGCTTCAAAATTTTCCCTTAATTCAATTAATTCATCTGTCGTTAAAGGCGCACCGGCATCGCCGTCTTCGCAGCAGCCGCCTTTGCATTTTTGCAGGTCGCAAACAAATTGCGCCGAAATAATTTCATCACTTATTAGTGTATTTTCTATAGCAATCAAAGGTGTTTTATTTTAAATATTTTTAAGCTTATTTCCATTGAAAAGTATTGATCAGGTGCCGCACATCTTCAATTAAAAATGCATTCACGGGCATTAAAGAATCCTGGTTGGGCGCTACATTAAAATACAATGCGCCACGCAAAAAATGTTTCGTGGAATCTGTCAGGAAAAATTGGTTGGCCGTGGCTACTTCACCACTCACTTTAAAGAACATGCCATGAATATTATTTGGTGTGACTATCAGCGAATCATCAATATAGGAAGCGCGAACCGAGTGTTTATTCGTAAGATTAAATGCATCATTCAATAATTTTTCCAAAGAATATTTTCCTATTTCCTTATAGCTAATAAATAATGTGCCATTGAATTGTGGAAAGTTAATATTGATCCACCACGGATTTTCAGTTGTATCACCAAAGAAGCTACTGTCCTTTACTATTTTTCCATACACAGGATATTCAAATTTATACGGGTAACCGGGCATATCAAATTCCTGGTATTTTTTTTCGGGAAAATCAATTTTAAAATAACCTTCCGGTCGCGGCGTATAGTTGTCATTGCAGGCGCAGAAAAAAAAGAGTACAAATAATTTTAATATAAAGGAGTTCTTCATTGTGTGCATCATATTATTTATACCTGTGCCGCATTATTTTCAATCGTTATTTTAATTTTCAACAGCCTGGTTTTATCCATTTCCAGTATAGTGAAAATAAAATCACCACTAATAATTTTTTCGTCTTTCACCGGCATGCGGCCTGCCAGTTCAAGAACCAGTCCGCCGAGTGAATCGCTTTCACCTTTCACTTCGTCAAAAGTATCCAGCGGGATCTTCAGGAATTTACACACATCATAGATCATGGTGCGGCCATCAAATATAAAATTATGATCATCCAGCCGGCGCATACCTGTTTCTTCTTCATCAAATTCATCTTTGATATCACCCATAATTTCTTCCAGCACATCTTCCATGGTCACGATGCCGCTTGTGCCGCCAAACTCATCCACGACAATTGCAAAATGAACTCTTTTCTGTTGAAATTCTTTGAGTAATTCTACGATCATTTTTTGTTCGTGTACAAAATAAGGCTGCCGCATAATTGTATGCCAGTCAAAATTATCTGCTTCTGATAAATAGGATAAAACATCTTTTGTATGAATGATGCCCGCAATATCATCAAGGTCATTTTTATATACAGGGATTCTACTGTAATGAAGTTCTTCAATTCTTTTATGCAGGCCGGCAAAATTGATATTAAAATCCACACCACTTACGTCTGGCCTGGGCCGCATAATTTGTTTTACAGAAATGTTGGTAAATTTTAAAATGCCTTTTAAAATGTTTTTTTCCTGGTCGGAAGCGGTATTCTCTGAATTGTTTTCCATTGCTGCATCCAGTTCATCAGGCGTATAAGCACTAAATGGTTTTTTAGTGATCTTTTTTTCCATTGTATTTGTAAAAGCAATCATCCATGAACCGGTTCTTTTAAAAATATAAAATGCGGCCTGCACAATGAAACCCATGTCCCGTGCAAAGCGTATGGGATTATGACGCGCATATTTTTTGGGAAGCGTTTCGCAAAAAAGTAACAGCAAAAAAGTAACAGCAACAATTTTGATAACGAATTCCAGCCATAGATAAGGAAGGTTTTTAAATGAAAACAATTCATCCAGCAGCGTGTTGAATAAAATGATAATGGCAATATTAAAAAACACGTTTGCGGTGAACAGTGAAGCAAACAATAATCCCGGGTCTTCCAATAATTCCAATATCCGTTTATATACAGGATTTGTTTTTGTTTGCAACATATCGAGATCCTTTTTTTCTAAAGAAAAAAAAGCTGTTTGTGCACCGGATAAAATAAATGAAACGGTCAGCAGGAGGATAAATAAAACCAATAAAAATGAAATGTGTTGCGGATCAGTTTCACCTAAAACATTCAATAAAAAAAAACCCGGCAAACAAGAAAAGCAACTATCCAAAATTTGATATTTAGATGAACGGGATCAACCCGCCGAATATGGTTATTTCAAAATTAATGATTAAAAAATTAAAATGGCAGGCCATGGTCATTATCATCGTGCGGTATATCCGGCCCATGCATATTATCCGGGCCTTCATGACCGGTCGAATTATGATCCATACGCTTATCCAGCATGATCAGGTTATCGCCAATAATTTCAGTCGCAAATTTTTTGATACCATCTTTATCTTCCCAGTTTCTCGTCCTGAGCCGGCCTTCTATGTAGATCAGGCTTCCTTTGTGCAGGTATTTTTGAGCGAGATCGGCCAGGCCACGCCACAAAACAATGGTATGCCATTCAGTTTGCGATACCAACCGTCCACTTTTGTCTTTATATGTTTCCGTGGTAGCAAGTGGAAATTTTGCAACCGGTATATTACCTTCTAAAATTTGAATGTCGGGCTCTTTCCCCAGGTTGCCAATTAAGGTCGCTTTATTTACACCTCTCATAAAAAATTATTTTAAGCACAAAAAATACATACAGCCCATTAAAGTTATATAAAATTAAGCGATAACTTTTGTGACTCTATTAAAATTAAGAAAGCATTATTGAATTTTCCAGGTGATCCCGGATAATTACGGGGAAACTGGTTTGGGCTAATTGTTTCCTGCTGATCCATTTGCCCTCATTTTGGGAATGAAAATGAACAGTGTGTGCCAATTCAATTTCTATAAAAACTGCATGGATCAACTGGTGCGTTAAAATTTGCTTTGCCGGCTTATGAATGACAATTTCAGCCGCGTCTTGTATATTCAATTTTTCAACAAGAAATTTCTGCACTTTCCGGGCAGTCCATTTTTCCGGCTTCTTGTTTTCTATTAAATAAAACTCAAATAAGTTTTCCCATATATCTTTTGCAGTTCTTTTTTGAATAAAAATTTTGGCATTATTATGAAAAACAAAATACGTAAACCATCTTTCCCTTTTAATCATTTTTTTCAGTTTAACGGGGTAAGCCATTACCTTATTTTCCAAAAATGCGCCACAATTTTTTTGCAAAATACAGTTGCCACATAATGGCAGTGCGGGTTTGCAAACTGTTGCTCCAAAGTCCATGATCGCCTGGTTATATGCCCCCGGATCTTTTTTATCAATCAGGTCGGTTGCAAGTGTGGTAAAATATTTTTTGCCTTCAGCGCTATCCGGAGATAATTTTATTTTAAAAATGCGGGCTAAAACACGATACACATTTCCATCAATTACGGGCTTTGGCAAACCAAAGCAAAATGATGCGATGGCTGCAGCCGTATATGGGCCGATCCCTTTCAATTTTAATAAGCCTTCATAGTGTTCCGGGAAATTTCCATTTTTTTCAAAAGCAAGAAAACGTGCTGTAACCAGCATATTTTTGCAACGGGAATAATAACCCAGTCCTTCCCAAAGTTTATACACTTTTTCATCTTTGGCTTTTGCCAAATCAAAAATAGTTGGGAAGGTTTTTATAAAACTTTTATAATAAGCCGTTCCCTGCTGCACGCGGGTTTGCTGAAGGATGATCTCGCTCAACCAAACTTTGTAAGGATCAGTTTCCCCTTTCCAGGGCATTTGTCTTTGATTTTTTTCCTTATGCCATTTTAAAAGCATCCTGCTAAAAGCAGTATTTTTCATTATTTGCAAATTTGTATATATTTGATGTATTAAGAAAAATATTTATCAAGATTTGCGGACTCCCGCTGGTTTGAATAATTTACCGGTTAAAAAAAATTTGTATTTATTCATAAATAATTTTCTATATTGTTCAGCTCAAAACTCCTGCTTAAACATTTTTTAATTTTCAATTATGAGAAAATCCGACCTCATTACGAACATTTCGAATCAAACAGGCATCCCTAAAGTGGATGTACTGGTAACCCTGGAAACCCTTTTGAAAGAAATTAAAACCAACATTTCCAAAGGCGAAAATATTTACATCAGGGGCTTTGGTAGTTTTATCCTGAAAAAAAGGGCGGCAAAAATTGGGCGTAATATCAAAAAAAATACTGCCGTTCACATTCCCGAACACTTTATTCCCGCTTTCAAACCTTCTAAAGAATTTGTAAAAGAGGTAAAGCAAATACAGAATCCGTAACTTCGCGGGCTCAAAGAATTTTTTGTGAAAAAACAACAGTTTATTTTAATAAGTGTAGCGATCGTATTATGCTTTGTTTTATTTTTCTTTGGAAAAACTATAGCGCCAGCTGATGCAAACGGCGATTCAAAATTGAATGCCCAAGAGATGCCTCCGTCAAAAATTACGACGCAGGATATACTTGCTACCGCCAAAAAAACCATTACGCCTGAGCAGGTTACAGCGGTTACTCAATTGGAAAATACGGTGGTTCGCGGGGATGTGAAAAACCAGCAGATCGGCATTAATGCCCAGCTTGCAAAATACTGGGGCGACAGCCTGAACAGGCCGGATATTGGCGCTTATTATTTGGGTGAAGAAGCAAAATTGGAAAATTCTGAAAAAAAGCTCAACTTTGCCGCCCGTTTGCTGATAAGTCAGATGTATGCAGAGAGTGATCCTGCAAAACAAAACTGGCTGGCGACAAACGTGAAAGCTCTTTTTGAACAGTCTTTAAAGCTCAATCCGGTCAACGATTCGGCCAGGATAGGAATCGGCGCCTGCTATATTTTTGGCAATATTTCCGCTTCGCCCATGGAAGGAATTTTGGCCGTAAAAGCAGTGGCAGACAGGGATCAGGGGAATTTATATGCCCAAATGGTACTTGGACAGGGGGATTTAAAAAGCGGGCAGTTAGATAAAGCCATAGAACGTTTTCAATATGTGGTGAGTCATGACCCGAAAAACCTGGAAGCGATTTTTAATCTTGCTGATAGCTATGACCGGAAAGGGGATAAGCCAAATGCGATCTCCTGGTATAAAAAAGCGCAGGATATGATTGGCTTGCCGGAAGCAAAAAAAGAAATTCAGGAAAGAATTGATGCATTAAGTAAAACAGATTTATAACAAATTTAAAATTGGATTATGCCTTGTGGAAAAAAACGCAAACGTCACAAAATTGCCACTCATAAAAGAAAAAAACGATTGAGAAAGAATCGTCATAAAAAGAAAAAAAGATAGTTTTCCTTTCAACTTACCACGCATCATCCTTTTGATGCGTGGTATGATGAAAATGCCTCAACTGCCCACACTAAAAATTTACCCATCCCCCTGACAATTTAGGCAGCGAAAGGTGTAGCAATGTAATTGGCCTTTGCCCTATTACCTTGCGTGGTTTCATACAATAAATGTCACATACGTGAACAAAGAATTAGTTATAAATGCCGATCCCACCGGTATTGATATAGCCTTACTGGAAGATAAAAAACTGGTAGAGTTACACAATGATAAACTTGACTCCAGCTTTATCGTGGGCGATTTGTACCTGGGAAAAGTGAAAAAGATTATCCCTGGTTTAAATGCCGCATTCGTAGATGTAGGTTTTGAAAAAGATGCCTTTCTTCATTATACAGACCTGAGCCCTTTTGTAAAGTCTATTTTAAAATTTACACAATTAGCCCAGCAGGATAAACTGGGAAGCAATTTTGATTTTTCGAAATTTGAAATTGAACCCGAAATTATTAAAACCGGGAAGATCACGGAAGTGCTGAATGGCAAACCAAATATCCTGGTACAAATCTTAAAAGAACCAATCGCGGCCAAAGGCCCAAGATTAAGTTGCGAAATTTCTTTGCCAGGCCGCTATGTTGTGGTTACACCTTTTAATAATATAGTCGCCGTTTCTAAAAAGATACTGTCTTCTGATGAACGAAGAAGGTTACAAAAAATAATTGAAGCCATTCGCCCAAAGAATTTAGGCGTGATTGTTCGCACCGCCGCAGAAGGGAAAAAAACAGCCGAATTGCACGATGATCTTTTACAACTCATAAAAACCTGGGATGAGATCCGGGAGAATTTAAAAGGCGCAGAAGCGCCGGCAAAAATTCTCAGTGAAGAAGACAAAACCACGAGCATTTTGCGCGACCTGCTGAATGAAGATTTTAATGCCATCATTACCAATGATAAAAACATTTATAATGATTCCCGTTCTTATATACAAAAAATTGCTCCGCATAAAACCGGTATTGTAAGTTTCCATCAAAATGGTGTTCCGCTTTTCGATCAGCTTGGTATTACCAAACAGGTAAAGGCGTCATTTGGCAAAACTGTAAACCTGAGCAGCGGCGCATATCTCATCATTGAACATACCGAAGCACTGCACGTGATTGATGTGAACAGCGGTTACAAAAGCATAAGCAATAACCAGGAGGAAAATGCCATCGGCACCAATCTTGAAGCAGCACAGGAAATTGCACGCCAATTACGTTTGCGCGATATTGGCGGGATTATCGTGGTTGATTTCATAGATATGAAATCCCCGGATAACCGCCGCAGGCTGCAGGATGCAATGGATGAGTTTATGAAAACCGACCGTGCAAAACATGCTGTTTTACCTATTTCAAAATTTGGCCTGATGCAGATTACGCGACAGCGTATGCGGCCTGAAGTGAATATAGCAACTGCGGAAAATTGCCCGGGCTGTAATGGTACGGGTAAAATTACTTCTACTCTTTTACTCGTGGATGAAATAGAGAAAAAACTGGAATACCTTGTTTTACACCAACATAAAAATCTCACGATTTATGTGCACCCGATCGTGTTTTCACATTTGACAAAAGGAATTTTTTCCCTGCGTTTTAAAATGAGCAGGAAATTTAAAACACCCATACACATCAAAAAAAGTAATAACTATCAGCTCACTGAATTTCGTTTTTTTGATGCCAATGAAGAAGAGATCAAATTTTAATTGATTTCAAATATGTAGCACTATCTTTTGTACATTCAATGGGCGTAGTACCATCATAGCGTTCCTGCTCCACGAAAAAATATTCCATTCCATTGGCTTTCGCGATAGGAAGAATTTTTTTAAAATCAATGCTGCCCGTACCAAGTGTACAAGAAGCATCTGTTTCCGAAGGTTGTGCATTTTTTAGCCGGTCTTTCAAATGGCCCAATTTAAAACGCCCGGGATATTTTTTTAGATAATCAACAGGATTTGCGCCACCAGTGATCACCCAGTAAATATCCATTTCAAAATCTACCAATGCCAGATCAGTCATTTGCAGCATCACATCCTGCGGAATTTCATCATCTATTTTTTTAAAAGAATAATCATGATTATGGTAGGCAAATTTGATTCCGTGCTTTTTACATAAAGCCCCTTTTACATTAAAATCTTCCGCGATCTTTTTAAAATCATCAATAGATTTTTGCGGCCCAACCCAGGCACAGATCAAATATTTCATGCCGATGGATGCCGCATCAATGACTTTATTTTCAAAATCTGTATTAATATCACAATGACTTGAAACCAGCGTCATGCCTGCATCTTGGATGCATTGATTGAATTCTGCGGGTTTCATTCCCCAAAACATTCCTTCCTTCCCTTCATAACTTTCAATATGTGTATAGCCAAAGCCGCCAATTTGTTTGATATACCCTTTTGGGTCATTTCCAAAAACATCGCGCAGTGTATATAATTGCAGGCCAAAGTTTTTCATGAAATGCGCCTCATTCATGCAAAAGGCATTTTTACCACCAACAAATGCCAGGGCGCCAAGTGTTGCTGTATTTTTTATAAATTTTCTGCGGCTTGTATTATTCATAAAATTTTTTTAAGTAAACTATGTATCAAAATTACTTTTTTTAGTTAGACAAAAAAGGTATTGAGTAAAAACAAAATTCTTTACAATACTATTATTACTTCATAAATTTGATACATTGACGAATCTCAAAAAAAGTAGCATGCAACGAAAAATCAGGATGGGAATGATCGGCGGCGGGCAGGGAGCATTTATTGGTTCTATACATCGAATGGCTTTGCGCATGGATGGCCTTATTGATTTATGTTGCGGTGCATTTAGCTCAAACCCGGATAGGGCAAAGGTTTCAGGCAAATCACTTTTCTTGCCGGATGATCGGGTTTACACATCGTATGAAGAAATGATTTTAGAGGAAAGTAAAATGCCGGCAGATAAAAAAATTGATTTTATTTCTATCGTTACGCCCAACTATGAACACTTCAAACCTGCAATGCTTGCACTGGATTACGGCTTCCATCTTTTTATAGAAAAACCAATTACATATAACTTGGCTGAAGCTGTGCAACTCAGGAAAAAATTAAAAGAAAAAAATTTATTGCTTTGCCTGGCACATACATATTCCGGTTACCCAATGGTGAAACAAGCACGGTCAATGTTTGCTGAAAAACAATTTGGAAAGATTCGTAAAATTGTGGTCATATATCCGCAGGGATGGTTAAGTACTTTATCTGAAAAAGAAGGAAACGCACAGGCAGCCTGGCGCACTGATCCTTCGAAAAGCGGTCTGAGCGGGTGTATGGGCGATATCGGCACACACGCGGCACATTTGGCAGAATATATTTCCGGAGAAAAAATCTCAGCGATATGCGCTGATTTAAATATCGTAGTGCAGGGAAGAAAATTAGATGACGATGGAAATGTTTTATGCAAATTTGAAAATAGGGCGAACGGTATATTGATGGCTACACAAATTGCAGCAGGAGAAAATAATGCATTAGCCATACAGGTTTATGGAGAAAAAGGTGGCATTGAATGGAAACAGGAAAACCCAAATCAATTATTGGTAAAATGGACAAACAAGCCCGCGGAAATTTTATTTGCCGGCACTAATTTTACAAATCAACTTTCTTCCTTTGCATTTTATAATTGCCGCACACCTGCGGGACATCCGGAAGGTTATATTGAAGCCTTTGCAAATTTGTATAAAAATTTTGCACAAACAATTGCCGCAACACTGGAAGCGAAAAAACCATCGCCTGAAATGCTTGATTTTCCCGGAATTGAAGAAGGCGTAAGAGGAATGGCATTCATTGAAAATGTTGTGGCGTCTTCAAAGTCATCTGAAAAATGGATAAAACATATTGTGCCATAAAATTTTATAAATAGGTTATATTTTTTGATATGGAAATATATAATTGGTAAAGAATCTTTTAAAGAAATTATATGACTACAATAAAAGGCCCCGCCGTTTTTCTCGCACAGTTTATGGATGAAAATCCACCCTTTAATAATTTACCGGATATTTGTAAATGGGCTGCAGGACTGGGTTTCAAAGGCGTACAATTACCTACAACTGATGCGCGTTTACTGGATTTAAAAAAATTAGCAGAAAGTAAAACTTATGCTGATGAGATCAATGACATTGTAAAAAATGCCGGATTAGAAATCACGGAATTGTCCACACACTTACAGGGACAATTAGTGGCGGTACATCCTGCATACAATTTATTGTTTGATGGCTTTGCACCGAATGAAGTAAAAGGCAATCCCAAAGCGAGGCAACACTGGGCCGTAGAACAATTAAAACTGGCTGCGAAGGCGTCGCAGAATTTAGGCTTAAAAGCTTCCGTTACATTCAGTGGATCTTTATTATGGCCATTGGTTTATCCCTGGCCGCAAAGGCCGGAAGGCTTAGTGGATGAAGGTTTCAGCGAATTAGCAAAAAGATGGTTACCCATTTTGAATGCTTATGATGAATGTGGTATTGATCTGTGTTTTGAAATTCATCCCGGTGAAGATTTGCATGATGGTATTACGTATGAAATGTTTTTAGAGAAAGTAAATAATCATCAGCGCGCCTGTTTATTATATGACCCTTCGCATTTTATTTTACAATGCCTGGATTATTTGGAATACATTGATATTTATCATGAACGGATTAAAATGTTTCATGTAAAAGATGCAGAATTTAATCCTACCGGGAAACAGGGCGTGTATGGCGGTTATCAAAACTGGTTGAACCGTGCAGGAAGATTTCGTTCATTGGGTGACGGGCAGGTAAATTTTTCTGCCATCTTCAGCAAATTAGCCCAGTATGATTTTCCCGGCTGGGCAGTACTGGAATGGGAATGTTGTTTAAAAAATCCCGAAGATGGTGCACGGGAAGGCGCTGCATTTATTAAGGATCATATCATTCATGTCACCTCAAAAACTTTTGATGATTTTGCTTCGGCAAAAATTGATAAAGATTTAAATAAAAATATTCTTGGAATTAATTAATAACTTTACACTACTTATTTTTAATCTTTAAATCATCGTTTTTATGAAAAAGTTTATTGTATTTGCTTCAGTGATTTTGTTTGTATCCGCTTGTGGTAATAATAGTACCGATACTTCTAAAGATACAACCACAACGCCCGAAGCGCCTGCCACTGTTGACATTACACAGAATCCTGATTATAAAGCAGGGCTTACGCTTGTGGCAAAATATGATTGTCTCACCTGTCATAAAGTATCCGAGAAATTAACAGGGCCCGCTTACCAGGATGTTGCCAATAAATACGCAGACAATGAAGCCAATGTGAAAATGCTGGCTGAAAAAGTGATCAAAGGTGGTTCCGGTGTTTGGGGCCAGGTAGCCATGATTCCACATCCCCAGGTTTCAGAAGCTGATGCAGAGCAGATGGTGAAATATGTATTGTTATTAAAAACAAATTAAACATTCATGAAAATAAAATCCTTAGCTCCGGCGCTGATTTTTTTCAGCGCCCTGGCTTGTAATACGCCACATACAGCAGCTTCAAATGATTCAGCGTCAGTAGTACCTATGAATAAAGGATGGCAATCTTTATTTGATGGTAAAACAACCAATGGCTGGCATTCCTACGGGAAAGAAAAAGCCGGTACAGGCTGGATCGCGGAAAATGGCGTCTTGCATTTTGATCCTTCCAAAAATGATGGAGGTGATTTGGTGTCAGATGAAAGTTATACAAATTTTGATTTGCAGCTCGACTGGAAAATTTCACCCGCAGGAAATAGTGGTATCATGTTTTATGTAAATGACAATCCATCAAAATATAAATATGTTTGGCTCACCGGCCCGGAAATGCAGATCATAGATAATGATGGGCATGAAGACGGAAAATATCCAAAGCATCGCGCAGGTGATTTGTATGACCTCATTTCAGCATTGCCTGAATCTGCAAAACCTGTAGGCGAATGGAATCACGCGGAGATCATTGCCAATAATGGAAAATTAGATTTGTATTTAAACAAAGTGCATGTGGTTTCCACCACGATGTGGGATGCCAATTGGGACAAGATGGTTGCTGGCAGCAAGTTTCATGAGATGCCCGATTTCGCAAAATTTCATGAAGGGCATATTGCATTGCAGGATCATGGAGGTGATGTTTGGTTTAAGGATATTAAAGTGAAGAGGTTGTAGTATTTAATTTTCACATAAATGTACGACGAACTATCAGACCAAGATCACTTAGATATGCTGAATAATATTGATGCAGATATTTTCAGCCGCATATCAACTTTCCGCGAATATGTTGAAATCAGTTTTGAAGCAGATGAAGCTTTAAGTATGGCTGGCTTTAAAGAAATGGATATTCAGAAATATCCACTTTTAAAAGAATATTATTTATCTGCAAAACAAAAAGAAAAATGATTTTTACTCAAAACTAAAAATTATAACCATGGGCGACAACGACGAAATTACAGGTAAAAAAATCTCGAAAATGTGGAATGGCTATTGCCCGGAAAGTTTATTTAAGGACAAAGATGTGCGCATGCGTTTGAACCAGGATGATTTTTATGAAAGCGAGGAAACAGGTTTGCAAATTGCAGTTCTCCCCGGCGTTCAGGCTATCATATTAAACTTTAGGGGAGAAGGGAAATTTCGTTCAACAGTTTCTTATGCAGACGATATTGAGAATGGCGAACTTTTATCGCCGCAAAATTCTAACAGGTTTCCCTTCAATAATCCAACCTGCGTTTTTAATAACAGCGAAGAAATAGAAGTATATATCCGAACAGGAATTAAATAAGAAAACTCAATAAGACCTTTCGTATTAAATATTATCAGCGCATTCTCCAATCTATTTATCTTCGTTTTTCATTTTTACATAATATTTATTTACCCTGGAAAATATTTCGCAGGAAGTCCGGTTTAAAAAATTAATGCAGGAAGCAAAAGAAAAATCAGCGAAGTTTGAGATATAGTTTTAAGATGCCTAATAAATTAAGTTATTCAATAGATATTTAAAATTGAATTTAATACTTTGGCAAGTGAAAAAATTAATTCCCCGGCATCGTACTATCCGGGATACTCAAATAAGTATTTGGCTGCACATGTAAAATGGTATATTGACTGAAGTCCTGTTTGGCTGTGAGCCCGATGCCATGTATTTCGTCGCCGTTGGACTTATAAATGGAGACTTTTTTATCCGTAAAAAAAATTTCTTTGTTCCTGTCCCAGTTGAGTTCATCGCAGCGCAATGTATCTTTTTTCACCAGGTTGATAACGATCACGCTGTCTTTGAGAAAAACAGTTCCCATACTTTCATAATAGCGGCCATATTTTGCGGTGAGCCTGCTTTCAATTTTCGTGCTGTCTGAATAAAAATCCACGCGCAATGTTTTGGGAAATTCGATCATCGGCGTATCAGATTGCGTACGCCACATTAATGGTGCAGTGAGTTTTGCTTTCATCTCACCGCCCTGGCTCATATAACTTTCAATTTGTGTAGCCATTTCGCGGCTGACTTTTTTTTTGCCGATATTCTCCACATCACTCATTTTATTTTCACAGGAAAAAAAAAGGCAGCAAAGGAAAAATACTGCTGCCCGGGATGAAGTATGGGAAAAAAAGTTAGTCATATTTCCGCGGTTGAAACCAAATATCACTCAAAGAAAATGAAAGAGAAAATTTAAAATAATTCTGGGTGAGGTTATTCACTTTCGTACCTCTTCTGCCAATTTCGAGTGCGGTATTGATCATGTTGTACTGGTTGATATAATTTTTCTTTTTCAAATGAAATCCTGCACCAAATGTTACTCCTGAAATTTGGTAGCCATTGCCGTCTAAATCAAGGTAATCTTTTCCTGTATAAAATCCCAGCCTGTAAATGGCGCGGCTCCAGAATTTTGTGCCACTAACCGGGTTGGGTGAAATTTCACCGCCGGCATGAATCATCCAATTATTTACAGTGAGATCTTTCGCATTATAAAAACGGTAATCACTCCAATTGCCGGCCGTATAATCCGCACCAAATGACCATTTATTAATAGAAACATATGCATTACTCAATACTTTATTTACCATAAAACCGGCTGTGTATGTCATGGGGATTTCTATATGGCCCAATATATTTGGTGTTACAGAAACACTATCAATTCGCTGAGCTGCGCCGGAGTTTGCATCATATACAAAAGTTTCCCGCGTAATTTTTTGATTGGCTTTAAGGCTATGTGAAAGCGTGGCGCTGCCGCCCAGTTGCAAAGAATAATTGGAACTGATCTTGGTCGTTGGATCAATGCGGCTTCCCAATGGGATCAAATAACCGATGCCCGGGTTTACATACACACCCCAAAAATTGGTGTTTGTTTCTGAATTTGATTTGAAATAATTAAATGCTGTATCCAAAATGCCCACGCGGGTACTGATCTCTTTTTTACCAAATTCATATCCCACATTTATACCTACGCTGAAATTTTTCCAGCGTTTGCCAATGCCACCAAAAACATCATACATGCCACCATTTCCTTCATATAAATTTTGAATGCTGTCTGTGGGATTAAAAGGTGCTTGTACAGTTTCGGCCAGACTATAACTCACTCTTGTTTTTGGCCTGAGGCCAAATACGATTGCTACATCTTTTGTTTTGCTTAATGGAACGGCAAGTTGCAAATAAGCAGGCGCTACATTGGTCGCATTATATTTCCCGACAGGATTTGCGCTGCGCAAAGAACGCGCGTCCAATGTGAATCCTATATCATACGTCACCAACCTCAGTGCACTATAACTCGCCGGGTTGTTATTATTAATTACCTGGCCATTGTAATAAGCAGCGCCCAATCCGCCCATACCTTGTGTAGTTATACTTTGTAAAGGCACTAAATCTCCCAGGCCATATCTTGAAAATGGCGAATTAACCTGTGCGAAAGAGGTGATGGAAAAAAATGAAATAGAAAGCAGGAAAAAGATAAAACGCCTATTGATTAAGTTCACTGATTGCATAAAGTCCTTTATATATGAATTGAGGGTCTGCAAATATCTTCTTTTTGAGATGCGAAGCAAAATAGCGTATATCGCCCCCGGTTAAAACCGCGTTAAAGTTACTATACCGCTCTTCGTACAATTCAAGCTGGTAGTTGATTTCACCGCGAATACCCAGCATTACACCGCTTAATAAATTGGTCCGGGTATCATAACCAATCAATGGAAAAATAGTATTTGGTGTTACCAATGGCAGTTTTGCCGTAAACGAATGCATGGCTTTAAAACGCATTTCCATGCCTGGTGAAATGGCGCCGCCTAAAAATTCACCGGAAGCATTTATAAAATTATATGTAATGCATGAGCCAAATGCAATGACGAGTGTATGCGTTTTTGGATACATGGTTGCGGTGGCTGACATTAAGGCAAGCCGATCCGGTCCGATCGTTTCTTTTTTGCCCACAGGAATGGTGAATGGAAGTTTGCTTTGGTGTGACAATTTATGAAACCGGCTATTTTCATCAAGAAATTTTTCCAATTCTAAATCATGATTTACAACTGAAGATAAAATTGTTTTTTGCGGATGGTATTTTTCCATCACATGTTGAAGTGATTCCGGGCTGGTATTTTCCAGGAAAAAAATACCTGTGCATTTGTTTCCTTCAAATACAGCGTATTTCAAAAGTGTATTACCAAAATCAAAACAAATTGTAGTATATTGTACATCCATGCTTTAAATAGTTGCTGTAAAAATAAGCGAATGTTGAACTAATATTGCTGCATTATTTTTATTCAACAAAAATAATTTTTTTGTTTATGGATGATTTAAATCCGCTTTTCAAATTGACTGCTGACTATATTCAATATACAGATTGCCCGGTTTTTTTAACCGGTAAAGCGGGCACGGGTAAAACTACTTTTTTAAAATATATAAAAAGCATCACGCACAAATCCTGTGCAGTAGTTGCGCCCACAGGCGTTGCGGCGATCAATGCCGGCGGCACGACGATACATTCTTTTTTGCAATTACCTTTTACGCCCTATATTCCTGAAACGAATGCTTTTAATTTATCTGCACCTGTTACAGATAAACATCAATTGCTTTCTAAGATCAGGTTATCAAAAGACCGGCTTTCCGTAATACAAAAACTGGAATTATTAATTATTGATGAGATCAGTATGGTGCGCTGCGACTTGCTCGATGAAATGGATGCCGTGATGCGGCATGTGCGAAAAAATTATGATGTACCATTTGGAGGCGTGCAGGTTTTATTGATCGGCGACCTGATGCAACTCGCGCCCGTAGCGCGGAAAGAAGAATGGGAAATTTTATCTGCGTATTACAACAGCCCTTATTTTTTTTCGAGCCGTGTATGGAGTTTGCAAAATCCGGTACATATAGAATTGCAAACCATTTACCGGCAAAGTAATCCTGAATTTGTGGAGATACTGAACATGGTGCGCAATAATAATTTGACTGAAAAAGGCATTCAATTATTGCATCAAAGATATGACCCAACTTTTGAGCCGGGCCGGGATGAAAATTATATCACGCTCACCACGCACAATAAAATTGCGGATAATATTAATTATAAAGCGCTTGATAATTTAAGCGGATTAGTCACGCATTTCAAGGCAAAAGTGGAGGATGATTTTCCGCCCGGCAATTACCCTGCAGATGAAACACTGCAATTAAAAAAAAGTGCTCAGGTAATGTTTTTAAAAAATGATACCTCGAAAATAAAAAGATATTTTAATGGCAAGATCGGCGTTATTCAAAAGATTACCGAAGATGAAATTTCCGTGGATTGTGATGATGATTTGATAGCAGTGAAAAAAGAAAAATGGGATAATATCCGTTATCGCGTAAATCCAAAAACGCAAAAAATGGAAGAAGAAGTGGTCGGAAGTTTTACGCAATTTCCCCTACGTTTGGCATGGGCAATTACTATTCATAAAAGCCAGGGGCTGACTTTTGAAAAAGCCATGATTGACCCCGGTGCAGCGTTTGCGCCCGGGCAGGTATATGTGGCGCTTTCGCGTTGTACCTCTTTGGAAGGGCTAATATTATTGAGTCCCATCAATCAATACAGCCTTCGCCTTGACAGCCAGGTTACCGCATTTTTAAATAATGAAACAACGGATGAATCTTTAAAAGAAAATTTAGAAACGTTTAAAATTAAGAATGAAAAAGAAATTTTAATGAACCTTTTTTCTTTTGAAAATATTGCCGGGCTTTGCGGAAAATTTTTCCAGTGGTTCTTTGAAAATGCGTCATCATTTAATGCAGAGGGGAAATCCTGGATAAATATTTTGGAAGGAAAAATTATACAAATTGAAAATGTATTTACAAAATTCCACCAGGAATTAGCAAAGAAAATAGAAGCAGAAATTCCACTTGAAAAAAATGAAATTTTACAGCAAAGAATCATGTCTGCCTCAAAATATTTCACCCATGAACTGGCACAATTTATTGCATGGCTGGAAAAGTCACCACTGGTAACAGACAACAGGATGGTGGCAATAAAGTACCAATCAACTTTGCAGGAAATTTTGGAAGAATTGGATGTAAAAAATTATTTGATACAACATTGTGCACAAGGTTTTTATTCCGAAAAATATTTTCTGGCAAAAAGAAATTATGAAAAACCTGTGCATAAAATAAATGCATTGGCAGCGTCTGCAACAGCATATAATGATCAATCGGGCCGCAGCGGTTTGAAGGCAGAATTATTTAATCTCCGGGATCAATTGGCCAAAGAAAAAAATTTGCCCGTCTATCGTGTTGCCAATATTAAAACGATTGAAGAAATGATTCAGTACCTGCCGCAAACTTTATCGCAGCTTGAAAAAATTTCCGGTTTTGGAAAAGTAAAATCGCGGCAGTTTGGAAATGATTTTATAGAAATTATTAAAAATTATGCAGAAGAAAATGGCCTGGAGCCGGCCATAGAAGCAATTCCGGAGAAAAAGAAGAAAGAAAAAAAAGAAGCAAAACCCCATTCCAGGGAAGAAAGTTTTGCATTATATAAAAAAGGAAATTCCATCCAGCAAATTGCTTTACAAAGAAATTTTGCCATTGAAACTATCCAGGGCCACTTGTCTTTTTTTGTGGGAATTGGAGAATTGGAAGCGGGCGATTTAATACCAAAAGATAAGCTCTTAAAAATTGGCGAAGTGATTATTCAAAACCCGGATGCCAACCTGGGTGAATTGAAATCCAAATTGGGCCAGGAGGCCAGTTATGGTGAGCTCAATATTGCTTTAGCGCATTTCAAAAATAAAATTGGCAATAAGCAGGAAATGTAGTTATTTACAAAACATTTAATCACCAAAATCAAAAACTATGTTACGCTGGACCATCATCTTTTTAATCATTGCAATCATTGCCGCAGTATTCGGATTTACAGGAATTTCTGAAAGCGCTGCGGGTATTGCGAAAATCTTATTTTATATTTTCCTTGTGCTGTTTTTGCTTTCCCTGATCGGCGGAAAAAAGTTATAAAATTTCCTCCGCTTACTGGTAATGATCGCCCTTATTGCGTTTGACTTCTGCAACGTATTCTTTGATCTGTTGCTCTTTTTCTTTTTTGCAAATTAGGAGAATATCTTCCGTGTCTATGATGATAAAATCATCCATGCCCTGGAGCAATAATAATTTTTTATCCGGCGCTGAAACCATGCATTTTGTGGCATCAATAATCATCACATTTCCACCGGCAACAGCATTTCCCAAATAGTCTTTTTCCAGATTATCATAGGCGCTGTTCCATGTGCCAAGGTCGCTCCAGCCAAAAGATGAAGGGATCACATACACATTGCTGGCTTTTTCCATGATGGCATAATCAATGGAAATATTCGTGCACTGCGGGTAAATTCTTTCCAGTGCATTATTTTCTTCAGGTGTATTAAAATTATTTTTTTCTGATATAAAAAGTTCACTCATCTCGGGCTCGTATATTTCAAAAGCTTTGACAAGGTCTCTACTGCACCACATAAAAACGCCAGCATTCCATAAAAAATCACCACTTGCCAAAAAGGTTTTTGCCAGTTCAAGATTAGGTTTTTCGGTAAATGTTTTTACCTGGTAGATATGGTCTGCAACGGGCAAAGTTTCGTGTTGAATGTAGCCATAGCCTGTATTGGGATAAGTCGGTTTTATACCGAGTGTTACCAGTGCCTTCATGTGTTTGGCAAACTGCAAACCTTTTAATGCAGCTTTTTGAAAGGCCTCCGGCTCCAGTACGATATGATCGCTGGGCGCAATGATGATCTGAGATTCAGGATCTTTTTCGAATAATTTATAGGAAATAAATGCCACGCAGGGAGCGGTATTTTTACGACTCGGTTCTGACAGGATATTATTTTCATTCATATCCGGCAGTTGCTTTTTCACTAATGAAGCATACTCTTTCGAAGTGATCACATAAATATTATCAACGGGAATGAACCGCGCATACCTTTCAAAGGTTTGCTGGATCAGGGTTTTACCTGTTTGTAAAATATCGAGGAATTGTTTGGGAAAGGCAGCCCTGCTTTTAGGCCAGAACCTGCTGCCAATTCCACCTGCAAGTATTGCCACATAGTGATGTTTATTCATATCAGGATTGACGTATTATAAATGTATTTTTTTCAAAATAATCCTTCCCGTACCAGGTCATGAATATGAATAATGCCAAGGTATTCATTGTCAGAACCGGTAATCACCAATTGGCTGATATCCGCTTCTTTCATTATTTCCAGGGCATTCAAAGCTAATGTACCGGCTTGGGTATTTTTGGGGTGCGAAGTTAAGATATCCTGCGCAGTTATCTTACTGATATCATCTGTTTTTCCAAGCAATCGCCTGATATCCCCGTCTGTTATGATTCCCAGGAGTTTATTTTTTTCATCCGTCACTACTGCTGCACCCAGCCTGCCGCGTGAAATAACCATGATCACATCTTTCAATTTATCGGTTGATCTAATTGTTGGTTTTTCATTTTGTGTATAAATATCGTCCACTTTTAAATACAATCTTTTTCCCAGGTTTCCACCAGGATGATAGCGAGCAAAATCAGTTCCTGTAAAACCGTTTAATTCCATCAGGCAAACAGCCATTGCATCTCCCATCACCATTTGCGCAGTGGTACTGCTCGTAGGTGCAAGGTTATGCGGGCAGGCTTCTTTTGAAACGGTTGTATTTAAAACTATTCCAGCTTCGCGGGCGAGTGTGGATTGCATATTGCCTACCATCGCGATCAATGTATTTCCAAAATTTTTTATAAAGGGTGGCAGTGCTTTTATCTCCGGGCTCTCACCGCTTTTACTAATGATCAGCACTACATCATTTTCCTGTATCATGCCCATATCGCCATGCAATGCATCTGCCGCGTGCATGAATAAAGATGGAGTACCGGTAGAATTGAAAGTAGCTACGATCTTTTGTCCCACGATCGCACTTTTACCAATACCTGTAACCACCACGCGTCCTGAAGAATGATGAATCGCTAAAATCGCTTTTTCAAATTCATCATTGATAAAATTTTCGAGGCCCTGTACGGATTGTGCTTCTAATGCTATCGTCCGCCGGGCGCTCACTTGTATATTTTTTTCCATGATGAGTGCAAAGGTAAACTTTAACAAAGTTCGTATTCTAAAATTTAAGCCGGATTTATTAACTTCGTTAGGGTTTAGTGAGGTTTACTTATACTTTGTTTCCAAAGATTTTTTTAAACCAAAGCAACCATAAGAGAAATTAATTTTATTTTATTATTATTTATTAATTACCTTTTGAGGAATTTATAAATATCGCGAATTGGAAATTCTGTGAATATGCCTACATCAGCAAAAAAGACGCCTGCAAAAAAGACGCCGGTAAAAAAGGCGAAGAGCCAACCAGTAACTAAAAAAGAAAAAACGATTTCTACCGGACAAAAAGGAAATCATGGACATGATATACTCCAGGCCGTAAAAAAACATTTTGGCTTTCAAAAATTTAAAGGCCGCCAAGTAGAAGCCATCAATAGCCTTCTTGACGGGCATGATACTTTTGTGATCATGCCTACGGGTGGGGGAAAAAGTTTATGTTATCAATTGCCCGCCATGATTTTGGAAGGCTGTGCCATCGTAGTAAGTCCATTGATCGCACTTATGAAAAACCAGGTAGATCTTGTTCGGGGTTACAGTGAGAAAGATGATATAGCACATTTTTTAAACTCTTCATTGAATAAAGGCCAGGTAAAAGAAGTGAAGGCCGACCTGCTTGCCGGTAAAACCAAATTATTATACGTAGCGCCGGAAACACTTACCAAGCAGGAGAACCTGGATTTTTTTAAAGAATTAAAAATTTCTTTTTTCGCCGTTGATGAAGCACATTGTATTTCTGAATGGGGGCATGATTTCAGGCCGGAATACCGAAGGCTTCGTGAAATGATGGACCAGATAAACCCTGTTCTGCCCGTTGTTGCGCTAACTGCAACCGCTACGCCCAAAGTGCAAAGTGATATCGTTAAGAACTTAGGTTTACGCGATCCCAATATTTATATTTCTTCCTTTAACCGGGCCAATTTGTATTATGAAATTCAGCCCAAATTAAAAAAGGATCAGACTATCCGCAATATCGTTCGATTCATTTCACATAATGCAGGGAAAAGCGGGATTATTTATACATTGAACAGGAGAACCACCGAAGAGCTTGCCGAGTTATTGGTGGCTAATAATATTAAAGCTGTGGCCTACCATGCCGGCCTGGATTCTAAACTTCGGGCCAATCGCCAGGATCAATTTTTAAATGAAGACGTACAGGTGATCGTGGCAACTATTGCATTTGGAATGGGCATTGATAAACCGGATATCCGTTTCGTCATACATTTTAATATTCCTAAATCCATTGAAAATTATTACCAGGAAACAGGCCGCGCCGGCAGGGATGGACTGGAAGGTAAATGCCTCTTATTTTATTCTCATAAAGACGTGGCCAAACTGGAACACCTGATGCGGGACAAGCCTTTGAGTGAAAGGGAAATCGGTGCCCAATTAATCAATGAAACAGTTGCCTTTGCAGAAATTTCTACCTGTCGCAGGAAAGTATTATTGCATTATTTTGGTGAAAATACCGATGAAGAAAACTGTGGCAATTGCGATAATTGCCTGCATCCAAAAGAAAAAATTGAAACAAAAGAGGAAGCTTTGAAAGTGCTAAAAGTTGTGAAAGCATTGGATGGTAGATTTCATACAGATTACGTCGTGAATGTGCTCATGGGAAAACCGACGCCGCAGATAAAAATGTACAGGCATGAAGAACTGGATACGTTTGGAATTGGGAAGGAAAAAGATGTACATTTCTGGAATAGCCTTGTAAGACAATTATTATTGGAAAACTTATTGCGAAAGGATATTGAAGAATATGGCTTGTTGAAATTTACTGAAGCGAGTGAAAAGTTTTTGAAAAAACCGACCTCATTCAAAATTGCATTGAGCAATTTATTTGAAGAAGCCAATGAAGATGATGAAGATGTGGAAACCGGCGACGGAGGCAGTGGTGGCGCAGCTTTCGACGATAAACTGGTGGAGATGCTTAAAAGCCTGCGCCAAACAGAAGCGAAGAAAGTTGGTTTGCCACCTTTCGTTTTATTCCTGGAATCATCGCTGAATGATATGGCTACCGCGTACCCAACCACGTTACTGGAATTGGAGAAATGCCAGGGTGTAAGTAAAGGAAAAGCTGCACGGTATGGAAAACCTTTTATCACTTTGATTGCACGATATGTGGAAGAGAATGATATAGAAAGGCCGGATGATTTCGTAATGAAAACAGTTGCCAATAAAAGCAGCAATAAAATTTATATAATTCAAAATGTAGATAGAAAAATTCCGCTGGAAACCATTGCCAGAAACAAAGACCTGAAACTCGATTCTTTACTGGAAGAAATGGAAACCATTGTGTCGAGTGGCACGAGGCTGAATCTAAATTATGCCATTGATGATATTCTCGATGAAGATGACCAGGAAGAAATCATGGATTATTTTAAAAGTTGTGAAACTTCATCATTAGAAACTGCACAGGAAGAATTACAGGATAGCGGTTATGAATGGGATGAATTAAAAATTATGCGGATAAAATTTATTTCGGAGTATGGCAATTAAAACTTTTAATTCCCGGAGCTTATTTCAATTTACCTAACCGTTTTATCTTCATCAGCAATTCCTCCTGTTCCGCAGGTTTAATAATAAAATCATCTGCGCCAATGGATAATGCTTCCATTACCGTGCTTTCATCATCCATTGCCGATAATACCAGGATTGGTAATTTTTTTGTGTAATTTGCCCTTACAAGACCAATCAATTCCAGCCCTGAAGTTCTGGGCATCATCAGGTCGGTAACCAGGAGATCCGGTTGAAATTCCGTCAATTTTTTATATGCTTCATGACCATCTGAGGCAATGCAAAGTTCAAAAGATTCATTTGCCAGTTGCTTTTGCAACAATAAAAGGCTGATAGGGTCGTCCTCGGCAATTAAAATTTTCATACGGTAGTTTCAAAAAAGATATTGATGAAGATACGTTTTCATTTTAATTACAGGGATGGAATAATAAAGTTCCTGGTTCCTCATACATTTAAAAGGCTTTTATTTGGCATATTTTTAACCCCTTGCTTGGGTTCAATTCATTTATTTTTGTTGCTTTCAAAAAAGTAAATAATTAAAAAAACAACTGCACGGATGAAAAAATTAATAGCGGCAATAGGATGTATATTTTTTTTATATGGCGCTGTACAAGCCCAGGAAAATACTGCTCAGCCAGCCAAACAAAAGATGGATCTGAGTAACCGCGCAAATGATCATTTTATGATTCAATATGGTGTGGATGGATGGTTGAATACACCTGATTCTATAAATCCTTCCGGGTTTTCCCGGCATTTCAATTTTTACGTGATGCTGGACAAACCTTTCCGATCCAGCCCGCATTTCAGTGTGGGTGTGGGTGTGGGTATTGGCAGCAGTAATATATTTTTTAAAAATACACTTGTTGACCTAAAATCCTCTGCTACTACGTTTTTACCGTTTATTGATGTAAGCGCAACATCTCATTATAATAAATATAAACTCACAACGATTTTTGCAGAATTACCTTTAGAACTCCGTTATGCCGGTAATCCCGTACAACCGGATAAAGGTTTTAAAATGGCATTTGGCGTGAAGGTTGGAACGCTTTTAAAAGCATATACAAAAGGAAAAAACCTGATGGATGCCACTGGCACAACTGTATATGGCGACAAATTTATTCAAAAAGAAAGTGAAAAACGTTTTATCAATTCTACCCGTTTTGCCGTAACCGGCCGGGTGGGTTATGGAAATTTTACATTGGATGGTTCCTACCAGTTAAACAGTTTTTTGAAACAGGCTGCGGGCGCTCCTATTCATCCCTATTCTATTGGCCTTACACTTAGCGGGCTTTAAATTAATTTTTTTGTATATAAAAAAGCAGCCTTTTTAGAGCTGCTTTTTTGTTTTCTTAAATGTATTTTTGCAATGAAAAAAGTTGAAAAATGGAACCGGAGATGCGCGAATTTTTTCTTAGGATCGTTTATACAATGTGTATTGTTATTGTATGGATGTTACTAAATGCGAGCATTGGCATCATGCTGCAGTGGGGATTTATTTATGATCGAATAACTTTAGGCAATATTATATTTTATCTATGGTTAATAGCAAGCCTTATCTTTTCCATCTGGATGATCAGGAATATATGGAAAGAGCCATTGGATCTTAGTTAAATGTGCATCAACTGCTGTGATCAGCTATGATCACCCAGTGTCCTTTTATTTTCCGGAATAATAAAGTATAAAAACCGGACACATCGCCCACACTGCGTTGTAGCGCCCATTTCCCCACAACAAAATAATATTCACCTGATAATTTTTTCATACTTAAAATAGTGGATGTAAAATGGCCCATGTGTGCTGTATCGGGGTAACCTTTTTTGTATCCTTTCAGCGTGGTTTCATAGCCATATCGCGGGCCTGCACTACCGATAAAAAGCAGGCTGTCATTATTCCAGTAACCAATCATAAAAGAATCAAGATTGCCGCGGTTCCATGCTGCATTTTGCTGATTCAATGTTTTACGAATTTCCATTTCATCCTTATTTTGCGCAAATGAAACGGTAGCATGAAATAAAAAAATGCATAATGCAATTACACCGGTTAAAAAGTATTTTTGCTTCATAATTTTTTTTTGAAAAATACATGAAAAAAATCGAATGAAAAAAAATGAAATGCCTTACAAGTTGCACCTGCAAAAGGATTTGAAGCTGGCAGCTATTTTGAATATGCCATGCCAGCCATTGCAATTTCATAAAAATATTCCCTTGCGGCTTATGGCAGGTATCATGTCACAACAATTGAATACACGTGTAGCGAAAATTATTTACCATCGTTTCCTGGAATTGTATAAAGGTAAAGAACCACGCCCGGCGCAGGTTTTAACAACACCAAATGAAACCATGCGCGCGATCGGGCTTTCCAATGCTAAAGTGCAATATGTAAAAAACGTTGCACAGTTTTGTATAGATCATAAGATCACTGATAAAAAATTAATGGCTATGGAAAATGAAGCGGTCATGGAATTGCTTACGCAAATAAAAGGGGTGGGAAGATGGACGGTGGAAATGCTGCTCATGTTTTCACTTGGCCGCGAAGATATTTTTGCAGTAGATGACCTGGGATTACAACAAAGTATTATTCAATTGTATAATTTAAAAATCAAAGACAAAAAAAAGTTGCGTGCCAAAATACTGAAACTCTCCCAAGCCTGGAGCCCTTACCGTACCTATGCCTGCCTGCATTTATGGCAATGGAAAGATGCATAAATTTTTATGCATTCAATTTCTTCCACAACAAATCTTTTAATGGTTGTAATCCTTCACCGGTAATAGAAGAAATAAAAATATGCGGGATATCTTGGGGTAAATCTTTTGCCAGTTCTGTTTTCAATTCTTCATCCAGCATATCCGATTTAGAGATTGCGATTACAAATTCTTTTTGTAACATCTCAGGATTATATGCTTCCAGTTCATTCTTTAAAATTTCAAATTCTTTTCCTGCATCTGCACTGTCAGCCGGAATTATAAAAAGTAAAACGGCATTTCTTTCAATATGCCGGAGAAAGCGGTGTCCCAGGCCTTTGCCTTCGGCTGCGCCTTCAATAATTCCGGGAAGATCTGCAATGCAAAATGATTTATCATCGCGGTAAGCAACGATGCCCAGTTGCGGTGTAAGTGTAGTAAAAGCATAATTGGCAATGACCGGTTTTGCTGCAGTTACCACAGACAATAAAGTAGATTTCCCCGCATTGGGAAAACCCACCAAACCCACGTCTGCAAGCACTTTCAGTTCCATGAGTTTCCAGCCTTCCACACCAGGCATACCGGGTTGTGCATATTCAGGAGCCTGGTTGGTAGGCGTAGCAAAATGTGCATTTCCCAAACCACCCATACCGCCTGGCATTAAAATAATTTCCTGCCCGTTTTCCAAAATTTCTGCTTCTATGATACCGGTAATTTCATCTTTGGCAATTGTGCCAAGCGGCACTTCAATATAAATGTCTTTCCCTGTTCGACCGGAGGAATTATTTTTTTGACCACCTTCTCCATCTTCTGCTAAAATATTTTTGTAATAACGCAAATGCAATAAGGTCCATAATTGATTATTTCCTTTTAAAATAATATGACCGCCGCGGCCACCATCACCACCATCGGGGCCTCCCATTGAAGTGAGTTTATTACGCATGAAATGCCTGCTGCCCGCGCCTCCATGACCGCTCTTACAAAACACGCGTATATAATCAATGAAATTCGTTTTCTCCATATTATCAATTTTTTACAGAAATAAAATCATGCTGCTTCTTGAAATACATATTTATGTTTTACATTTCATGCAATAACAAAAAATATTTTACCCGTGATACAACAAAACAATTTATACAAACATAGGATAAGCCGGATAGATGAAAATAAATTATTCAATGGTATAAAAATTTCACGGATTTCATTTTTAATGCTCGTGTTTATTTTAGTGCAAAATATTTCATTTGCACAACAAAATAAACCCTGGAGAAGCGGACGCACCACGGGAAAATTTCCACAGCTTGCCTATAGCCTGGGAAATGACAGATTAGGCAGCGCGATGATGGGTTATTTGGATACGGATGTACTTTTGAAAATTACTGACTCTACGCGAAACTATTACCAGGTGCAGCTTTCAGCAAATCATAGCGCCTGGATTGATAAGGGAAATGTAAAACCAGATGCGCGTAGCAATAAATTCAATAAACCTTTTTTATTGAATAACTGGATCGCTTCGGGTGGCAATGACGGTTATGATACACTCATCATGTTCATGGATGAAAAATTGCCCTATAAGAGCAGGATGGAAATTAATCCCGCACGAATTGTTATTACTTTATTCGGCGTACAAAGCAATACAAATTTCATCATGCAACATATCAATACTTTAAAAGAAATTGCCAATGTTGACTTTGACCAGCCTGAAGATGATGTAGTGGAAATTACCATTGAATTGCAACATGCACAACATTGGGGTTATACATTAGGTTATCATGATGATACATTAATGTTGCTGGTAAAACAAGCTCCGGAAAAAACTGCGTTGAATAATTTTAAGATCGCTATTGATGCAGGCCATGGCGGTAATAATCCCGGATCACGCGGAAACAATACGGGAATACTGGAAAAAACATACACCTTAATTTTTGCACAGAAACTTGCGCAGGCCCTCGTGGACAGTGGCGTTCAGGTGATCATGACGCGCATCAGTGATGCCAGTTTTGATAATACAGACAGGGTACTTTTTTTGCAGCAACAAAAGCCGGATCTATTGATTAGCCTGCATTTAAATTCGGCAGATAATCGAGCAGCACAAGGCACGGGCACTTTTTATAAATACATGGGATTCCGTAATCTGAGTAAATTTATTTTAGAAGAAGTATGTAAGACTACTCAAAGAAAAGAATATGGTAATGTGGGAAATTTTAATTTCATTTTAAATGCGCCAACAGATTTTCCAAACGCATTGGTAGAAATTGGTTTTCTTAGTAATAAAGATGAAGAACAAAAAATAATGCGCGTAGATTTCCAGGACCAGGTGGTGCGGGGAATCATCAATGGTATCCGTGAATTTATTCAAAAAGGCATTTCACAAAATCCATAATTTTCTACAGTAAAGCAGCGGCACTTTCGTCTGCAAACCAGTGCAGTTCGCCGTTTGAAGGATTAATGATTTGTGCCGGGTAAATTTCCGGCTGGTATTTTCCTTTCAAAATTTCATGCATGGCTTTTGACTTATCTTTTCCTGCAACCATGAAATAAATTTGAGCAGATAAATTGATCAGGGGAGGTGTTAGCGTAATGCGGTATTCATGCTGCTCTTCCACCCAGGTAGATATACACCATTTTTGCAATTCATGGATCACGGCATCTTGCCCGGGGAAAAGTGATAATGTATGTGCATTGCTGCCGAGGCCAAGTAAAACCAAATCAAATCCGCCAACAGTTTCTTTTGTGGAAATAAAAAAATCACGGATCGTTTTTTCATAAGCCGATGCAGATAGTTCAGGCGTTGTATTTTCAGTATGAATAATATGAATTTGCGAAGCAGGAATATCAACATGATTTAATAGACTGGAAAAAGCCATGCGTGCATTATTCCTTTCATCATGCAGGGAAACAAACCGTTCATCCCCAAAAAAAATATGTATTTTTTTCCACTCGATTTTTTCTTTATATGCATCAGATGCAAGCAAAGTATATAATTCGATTGGTGTACTTCCACCGGAAAGTACCAATGAAAAACAATCTTTTGTTTTTAAAACTTCATCCACTATTTGAACCATGTTGCTTGCTACATCTTTGCTGAGTTCATACAGGTTTTTTGATAAATGGAGTTTCATTTTGCAATATTATTTTTCTTTTGCTTTAGGTTTTTCAGCATTTTCCGTATTGCCCTGCAATGCATTTTGAGCAGGTAAACTAAACCAGTTATTTCCGTCTCTTGCAATCAAAGCTTCCGCATCTTCAGGACCCCAGCTATCGGGCGAATAATTTGGAAAATCAACAGGCAACCTCGTTTGCCATGATTCCATAATAGGCATGACTACTTTCCAGGCAGCTTCTACCTGGTCGGCGCGCATAAACTGTGTGGTATTGCCTTCCAGCACATCCAGCAATAAAGTTTCATACGCGTCCGGCTGCACAGAATCATACGCATCAGAATATTTGAAAACCATATCTACAGGATTTAAAACCATAGCCTGCCCGGGTCTTTTCGTTTGAAAACGCAGGCGGATATCTTCATCGGGTTGTATGGTAATGGTGAGCCTGTTTGGCCGCCAGGTTTCTGTTGCTTCAGGCGGAAATGCAGAATGCGGGGCTTGTTTAAATTGCACGGTGATCAGCGTAATTTTTTCATGCAAATATTTTCCGGTTCGTATATAGAAAGGAACGTTTTGCCAGCGCCAGTTGTCCACGTAAAATTTCATGGCAGCAAATGTTTCCACATTGGATTGCGGATCTACATTTTTTTCTTCACGATAGCCATTTACTTTTTCTCCTTTCATCCAGCCGGATTTATATTGTCCGCGTACTGCAACGGAATGTACTTCTTCACGCGTGATCTTACGAATGGCATTGAGTACATCTACTTTTTTATTCCTGATTTCATTGGCCTCAAAATTTACAGGCGGCTCCATAGCGACCATACACATTAATTGCAAAATATGATTTTGCACCATATCCCTGAGTGCGCCGGATTTTTCATAATAATCACCGCGGTCTTCTACCCCAATTTCTTCTGCGGCTGTTATTTGAATATGATCTATATAGTTTTGATTCCATAATGGTTCAAACAATGCATTGGCAAAACGCAATGCAAGAATATTTTGTACGGTTTCTTTTCCAAGGAAATGATCAATGCGGTATATCTGGTCTTCTTTAAAAAGATTTAATAATAATATGTTTAATTCATGTGCGCTTTTCAGGTCAAAACCAAATGGCTTTTCCACTACAATCCTTGTACAGTCTGCATCTCCGCACATTTTAAATTTTCCGAGTTCCGTTGCAATCGAAGGAACAAGTTGCGGTGCAACGGCCAGGTAAAAAACGATCTTTGCTTTTTCATCCCAGGCATCCTGCAATTCATTTGCTTTTTTTTCCAAATCTTTATAAGCTTTATCATCTTTCACATCCATGGTCATGAAAGAAATATTTTTGGCAAATTCTTTCCATTTACTCCCATCCTTATCTTCATCACGTTCACTAAATTCTTTGATGCCTTCTTTGAGAAAAGCACGGTATTGTGCATCATCAAATACAGTACGCCCCATGCCAACAATAGCAAATTTTTCCGGCATCCAGCCATCTAAAAATAAATGAAAAAGAGAAGGGCCCAACTTGCGGTGTGTAAGATCGCCGCTGCCGCCAAATATGAAAATGATAGAAGCTGCCGGGCGAGATTTATTGGATTGCATAGTTTAAATTATTTTGTATGTTGATCTTTATTATTAGTTGCTGTAATAGGATTCCAGTCGGAATGAAAAATGCCTTTTTTATCGGTGCGTAAATACGTGTGTGCACCAAAATAATCGCGCTGTGCCTGTATTAAATTCACCGGCATTTTTTCTTTGGTGAATGCGTCAAAATAATTCATCGTACTGCAAATTCCGGAACAGGAAATTCTTGCCTGCACTGCGGCTCTGATAAAACGGCGCGCTCCCGGTTCTTTACTTTTAATACGCTTCGCGATTTTCTTATCCAATAAAATATTGGAAATATTTCCTTTATTATTTTTATAAATTGTATAAAAAATATCCAGGAAGTTGGAACGAATAATACAACCACCCCGCCATATTTTTACAACATCATCCAAAGGAATTTCCATTTTTAATTCTGTTGATGCTTTATACAACATGGATAAACCTTGTGCATACGCAATGACCATGGAAAAATATAAAGCGTCCTGTGCATCTTTGATCAATGCATCTTTCTTTGAAACAATTTTTCGAATCTCTTTATGGTACAATTTTGCAGCCTGCATTCTTTCATCCTTATAATCAGAAAGATCGCGCATAGCCACAGCCATATCAATGGAAGGAATAGAAACCGGCAAATTCATAGCATCCTGTGATGTCCATTTTCCGGTTCCTTTAGAACCTGCTTTATCCAATATCATATCCACCAAAAAATTATTGGTTTCCGTATCTTTTATTTGAAAAATATCGCCGGTAATTTCCAGCAGGTAAGATTTCATATCTCCCGCATCCCATTGTTGAAAAATTTTTGCCATCTCTTCATTTTCCACACCGAGTTTTGTTTTCATAAAATCATACACTTCACTAATCATCAGCATGATGGCATATTCAATTCCATTGTGTACCATTTTTACATAATGACCGGCTGCATTTTTACCCATATATGCTACGCATGGCTCGCCATTCACCTTGGCAGAAACCGCTTCCAATAAGGGTTGTACAGCTTTCCACGCAGAGAGATCACCACCCGGCATAATGCTCGGGCCATAGCGTGCGCCTTCTTCACCGCCACTTACCCCAACGCCCATAAAATGAATCTTTTTTTCCTCGAGCGAAGTAATGCGGCGCAACGTATCCGTATAATGCGAATTACCGCCATCAATGATAATATCACCAGGTTCTATTAACGGTAATAAATTGCGGATTACCTGATCCACCGGTTTTCCTGCTGGCACAAGCATCATTATTTTACGCGGCTTTTCCAGGCTTTTTACCATTCCCTGCAAATCATGAAAACCTTTTGTGACCGTACCTTTTGTTGCAGCGGTTTCCAGTAATTCACATTTCGATGGATCAAGGTCAAAACCTGCAACAGCATAACCATGGTCTGCCATATTTAATAAAAAATTTCTGCCCATTGTTCCTAACCCGATCATTCCGAAATTATATTGTAGTGCTTCCATATATTTTGTTTTGAACTATTGCAAGGTAACAATAACAGGCAGTAAGCTATGCAGGTTTCACCCGATTATAATGCTAACTTAACAGTTACTTAATACTTTTGTGAAAATATAAAGATCATGTCTAACCCCGTAAACGAATTCAATGAATACCGCGAAAAGATGAACGCGGTTATTCTCGGAAAAAATAATCTCGTATTGAAAAGGCTTTTTAATCTTGATACAAATACGTATGAAGCCGGTGCACTCGATGTGAAAACCAAAGAAATGCTGGGTCTTGTGGCATCATTGGTTTTGCGCTGTGACGATTGTATTAAATATCATTTGGGAAAATGCAAAGATACCGGCACAACAACGGAAGAGCTGTATGAAATTTTTGCAGTGGCTAATATTGTTGGTGGCACTATTGTAATACCACATACAAGGCGGGGTGCGGAATATTGGGAATCATTACATGATTTGCATGGATAAAAGGCCGAACTTTGTATAATTAATTTGAATAAACATGGCTATAGTACAGGATACACTTACAGCAAAAGATTTTGCAACTGACCAGGAAGTCCGCTGGTGCCCCGGTTGCGGCGATTATTCAATACTCGCACAAGTGCAAAAGATCATGCCCGGCATTGGTGTGCCTAAAGAAAATATTGTAATTATCAGCGGAATCGGTTGCAGTAGCCGGTTTCCGTATTATATGAATGTGTATGGAATGCATTCCATTCATGGCAGGGCCACTGCAGTTGCAACAGGTTTAAAAGCATCACGCCCTGAACTGAGTGTTTGGATCGTAACCGGAGATGGCGATGGTTTAAGCATTGGCGGAAATCATACGATACATTTATTAAGGAGAAATTTGGATGTAAATATTATGTTGTTTAATAACCAGATTTATGGCCTTACGAAGGGCCAGTATTCGCCAACATCTGAAGAACATAAAATTACGAAGAGCACACCTTTTGGTAGTATTGATCATCCATTCAATCCCCTGGCACTTGCACTGGGCGCGGATGGTAGCTTTATTGCGCGAAGTATGGACAGGGATCCGAAACATTTACAAGCCATGCTTTCAAGATCACACCAGCATCATGGTACGTCCTTCCTCGAAATTTACCAGAACTGTAATATTTTTAATGATGGCGCATTTGAAATTTTTACAGAGAAAAAAAGCAAACCGGATGAAGCTTTATTTTTAGAACATGGTAAACCGCTTGTATATGGCGCAGAAAGTGATAAAGGAATTCGCATTGATGGACTGAAGCCGGTGATGGTAGATTTAAAAGATGGCTTCAGTAAAGATGATTTGTGGATACATGATGAAAAAGATTTTTATAAAGCACAGGTACTTACACGCATGTTTGATTCGCCGCATCTTGAAGGCCATTTTCCAAGACCATTTGGTGTTTTTTATGAAACACAACGTGCCTGCTATGAAGATATTATGCGCATGCAGATAGAAGAAGCGATCATATCAAAGGGCAAAGGCGATCTTGACAAGTTATTGAGTGGAAAAGAAGTATGGGAAATTGCATAAACTTTTTTTTTCACTAATATATTTCACCGAATAAAATTTTTATACATAAAAGTTATGCCCGGAATTGATATACAAAATATAAAAGCAGGGCAGCGACAGCAATGGTTGCAACATGCCATCGCGCCACGACCGATCGCATTTGCAAGTACGATTGATAAAGAAGGAAATGTAAATCTCAGTCCATTCAGTTTTTTCAATATGTTTTCGGCTGCACCGCCGGTCGTTATTTTTTCGCCTTCTAGAAGAGTGCGTGATAATACCACTAAACACACGCTGCAAAATATTTTGGAAGTGCCGGAAGTGGTCATTCATATTTGTGATTTTGATATGGTGCAACAGGTCAGTTTGACGAGTTGCGAATTTCCAAAAGGCACCAATGAATTTATTAAAGCAGGTTTCACTCCGGAAAAAGCGTACCTCATTTTACCACCCATGGTGAAGGAAGCAAAAGTAAAACTGGAGTGTAAAGTACTTGAAATAAAAAGCCTGGGAGAAACTGCCGGTGCAGGACAATTAATCATCGCGGAAGTATTGTATATGCATGTGGATGAAAGTATTTTGAATGAAAATAAAGATATGATTGATCAGCGCAAATTCCACCAGGTAGCGCGTCTTGGAGCAAACTGGTATTGCGTGGTAAATGAAAATAATTTATTCCAGGTGGAAAAACCCAATACGCAAATTGGTATTGGCGTGGATGCTATTCACGAGTCAATTAAGAACAGTAAAATACTTACAGGCAATCATTTGGGCATGCTCGGAAATGTGCATGAGCATCCTGAAATTGATCCCGCTTTTGAAGATGAACAACTCAAATCTATTTTCCAATATTTTTCTGTAAACCCGGAAGAGATGGAAAAAGAATTGCATGTATACGCAAAAAAATTATTGGATGAAGGCAAAGTTAAAGAAGCCTGGCAGGTTTTGTTGGCCTTATAATTTTGATTTTTTTTCGAATATTTTTAAAATGGTTTTTAATTATAGATTTGCTTATGAGAAAAATTCTGCTGCTTGTTTTTATTTTTATTACAGGATATATACATGCGCAAACTATTACGGGGACTGTATTTGATGAAGCACAGAAAAAACCGGTCGCGTATGCGATTGTTATTTATTCAAATCATCAAAAAATAGTTTATACAGATTCGACAGGTTTTTTTTCCTTGCCTAAAGATTCTTTGTCACTTGATGACACGATTTTTATAGAGAATGTCGGGTATCAAACTTTAATGATACCGGTAAAGAAAATGAAAGATGCAGCCGATTATTATCTAACAACGGAAGAAAATTTTTTAAAACCTGTTTTTATTACTGCATGTAAAAAAACAAAAAGTTTTGATATTAATAAGCGTGTTGGCCGCATCAAACAATATATCGGTCCGGGGCCGGAATATAAACTGATCATTCTTGCAAAGTATGAAAACAGTTCTGGTAAACCCGGCTACATGCATTCGTTTTCTATTTACCTGGATGAACCGGATAAAACACATGCACTGCCTTTACGCCTGCGCTGGTATGAATGGGATGTGATCAATCAAAAACCCGGTAAAGAATTAACTGATACCAACCTCATCGTGCATCCATATACAAAAGGCTGGAATACTTTTGACATTCCGGATTATACAATATTTTTCCCCGCACAAGAATTAGTGCTGGGAATTGAGTTTATTTATTCCCCTGATTACAATAAAGAATACGCTGCATTGAAATCTTCCGCAGAAAAATTAAAATGGCTCACAGACATGAAAAACCGCTGGGCGCTTGGTATGCAATATGTTCGGGATCATACGGATGGCGGTTTTTATATGGTCAATAATGTTACGATTCCAACGCCTTATGGCCAGCGATTCGAACGTTTTTATATACGGCCTGCACTAAAATTTTCAATAAAAGTTTGTGTAGAAAAATAAAGAAGCAAATAATTAAATTTTGATTCCGCTTTTTTTATACCGCGCATTTTTCATGGTAATTGATCAGCTCAATGGGTAATTTTTGCATTTCATAACCGGCATATTCTTTTTCAATTTCATCCAGCACTTCATTGATTTCTTCCGGCAATTTTAATGTAACCAGGCGATTACGGTATTCTTTAATATTGGGTAAGCCTTTCAGGTAATTTGCATAGTGCCTCCGCATTTCATTGATACCCACTACTGACCCTTTCCAGGCAAGTGATTGTGTAAGATGTTTCCTGCACACAGCCACCCTGTTTTCAACTGTTGGTGAAGGTAAATGTTCGCCTGTTTCAAGGAAATGTTTGATCTCTTTAAATATCCATGGATAACCAATTGCTGCACGCCCGATCATAATGCCATCCACGCCATAGCGGTTTTTATATTCAAGTGCTTTTTCAGCACTGTCTATATCGCCATTGCCAAAAATGGGAATTTGTATGCGCGGATTGTTTTTTACTTTAGCAATAAGTGTCCAGTCTGCCTGCCCTTTATACATTTGCGCGCGGGTGCGGCCGTGAATGCTTAATGCGCGGATACCTACGTCCTGCAAGCGTTCTGCGACTTCTTCAATATTTAAACTGGTTTCATCCCAGCCAAGTCGTGTTTTTACAGTGACAGGAAGATTTGTACTTTTCACTACGGCATCAGTCAGGCGAACCATTAAATCAATGTCTTTTAAAACACCTGCACCCGCACCACGACAGGCAACTTTTTTTACAGGACAGCCAAAATTTATGTCCAATAATTCGGGTTGCACTGTTTCAACAATTTTCGCACTCATAGCAAGCGCTTCTTCATCTCCACCAAAAACCTGTATGCCAACAGGACGTTCAACATCAAAAATATCAAGTTTACGCCGGCTTTTAATGGCATTGCGTATCAGGCCTTCACTGCTGATAAATTCTGAAAACATCAGGTCGGCTCCATTGTCTTTGCAAACTGCACGAAATGGCGGATCACTCACATCTTCCATTGGCGCGAGCAGGAGCGGGAAATCAGGCAATATGAGGTTTCCAATTTTAACCATGAGGCATTATTGAATACAGGAAGTTTTTCTTGTGAAAAAAAAATTTAATTGCAAATTTACACCCTTATTTTTGAAAGATATGCAAGGCACAAAAAACTGGTCTCCCTGGATGCAACTCGCGATTCTTTTAATGTTATGTGGCGCGGGATTAATAATAGGTTCACTTGCTTCCGCCGGGATTGCTATTTTCTTCTATCACATACCATTAGATAAACTTTCTGAAGGGTTGTTAAATTCAAAGAATGTTGCGCTGCTTCAAATTTTGCAAACGGTCAGCAGTTTTTTTGTAATGGTATTACCTGCATTTGTTTTCGGCTGGATTATGAATAAAAAGGATGCCCTGGGCGAACTGGGATTCAACCGCGCCATTAGCGGGAAACAGTTTTTTATAATTGTACTCATGGCAATTTCCGGTTTATTTATTGGAGGCACTTTAGCTGAATTGAACAGCATGATCCCAATTTCTAAAACAGCCACACAATTTTTTCAACAGTTGGAAAACCAGTATAATGAACAGGTTTTTGCATTGGCCAATATGAAAACGACTTCCGATTTTATGTTGTCATTACTGGTACTTGCACTGGCTCCTGCCATTATGGAAGAAATGCTTTTTCGTGGCAGCCTGCAACCGGTTTTTATTTCAATGTCAAGAAATGCTTTCATTGGAATATTGGTTACAAGCATTTTATTCAGCGCAATTCATTTTTCTTTTTATGGTTTTTTAACGCGTTTATTTTTAGGCTTATTATTGGGTTTCGTTTATTATCTCAGCAAAAATTTGTGGTTAAATATTAGTATACATTTTTTTAATAATGCTGTTGCAGTTACACAAATGTATGCGCTCAGCAAAGCAGGTATGCTCAACAATGATGCAATGAATGATCATATACCTTTGTATTATGGATTGATTGGTGCGGTAACACTGGCGATGTTATTTTTTAATTTTAAAAGAGAAAGTGAACTTGTGATAGCGCGGCATAATATTTTTAAAAATAAATATTTGAAATAATGAAAGGCTGGGTAAAAATATATGCGACCAGGAATTATCCCAAAGCGAATATTATCAAGGGTATGCTGGAAGAAAATAATATCAGGACTATTATTTTAAACAAGCAGGACAGTAGTTATATAAATTTTGGCGATATTGAATTATATGTGCCTGTTCATTTAAAAGAAATTGCGCTAAACCTGATGGAGAAAGGGTTTCTGAACTGATTCGTGCGTCTGCATTTTTGTTATCAAATAATTTCAATGGCATTCAATTTCCAAATTTTCAAAACAAGGGCGCTTACTGCAATTGTATTTGCGGCAGTCATGCTGTGTGGTTTATTTATAAATACCTGGAGTTATTTTTTGCTCTTTACACTGATCCATTTTGGTTGCTGGTATGAGTATCAAAAATTGTCTGCCCGAATTTTTCCTGCGTATAAAAAAAATTCATTTATACAAAAGATCATTTACCCGCTCTGCGGATTTTTATTGATGCTGTGGGTTGCGGGGTTATTGAATGATGTTTCATATTTGCAGTATAGATATGAATTTTTTGGATTGATAATTTTATTAATGATCATTAGTGAAATAATATTTTACAAAAAATCAGGCGTAAAAATTATTGCAGCTTCAATAGCGGGTTTCATATATATATCCATTCCAATTGCGTGTATGATCTCATTCAGGTTTTCAGGAAATTATTACGTCGGTACAGATTTTAATTTTGATATGGGTTTATTTGTACCCGTTTTACTCATTGCAACTATCTGGATTAATGATACAATGGCCTATATTGTTGGTTCTCTGATTGGCAAAACACCACTCACAAAAGTTTCTCCAAAAAAAACCTGGGAAGGTACAATTGGCGGAGCTTTACTGGCAATGGCCGTAGTAAGTATTGCTGCTTATTTTTTATTCAAAGCCGATATTTTCAGCATGTTCATATTTACTTTTATTACGGTGATTTTTGCAACTTTCGGAGATCTGGTTGAAAGTAAAATTAAAAGGCTGGCGAATGTAAAAGACAGCGGCAATTTTATGCCGGGCCATGGAGGTTTCCTGGATCGTTTTGATTCTTTATTATTTGCCGCAGCAGCAATTTGGTTGCTGATACAACTTATGTAAAATAAATTTCAGTGAATTATTTATGCTTGAGTTGTTGCATCACTTCTTCTTTCCGCCTTCGCGAAATTTCTACGATAGAATCATCAGACATTTGCAAACCGTTATCCATGATATATGATTTCACATAACTTGTATTCACAAGATGTGATTTATGGGTGCGCAAAAAGTAGCAGTTTTGAAGAATATCTTCATATTCCTTTAAAGTTTTGGAAGACAGTAGTGGCTTGCGGTTGGTAAAATAAAAACGTGTATAATTACTCACACCTTCAAGGCGAATGATCTCATCGGGATTAAAGAAATGTACGCCTTCACTGGTACTTATTGCCAGCCTGAAATCTTTTTTTTCTGATTGTATATTATGCAACAGGTTTTTATACAGTGCATACTGATTTTCTTTTTGAATGGTTTTGTGTACAAATCTTTTAATCGCGTTGCGCAATTCATCTGCATCTATGGGTTTCAATAAATAATCCAATGCACTGAAACGAATGGCTTGTATGGCATAGCCGTCATGCGCAGTTGTAAAAATGATATCAAAAGGTATATTATTAAAACTATTTAGCAGGTCAAAGCCAGTTTCATTTGGCATTTGAATGTCCAGGAAAACCAGTTGCGGCTTATACGATGCAATCAATGGCAGCGACATACGCACACTGTTAACGGATTTTAATTCCGTTATTTCAGGCGCATACCTTTCAATCATTAGTTTCAATGTTTTCAATGCGGCGGGTTCATCATCCACCATCAAGGCCTTGATCATGAATACTAAGATAGGAATTTCTCATCACAAAATATAAATACTCAGGATTACTTCTGTACCCAGAACATTTCCGGCATTATCTATTATGTCGGAAATAGATGCCCCAAAGGGTTTATTGTATTGTTGTTGTAAAATGCGCAAACGCTCTGTGATCAATGAAAAGCCGCGGGAAGGGTAGTGGATTTTTGCGGTATTTTGTTCTTTTAATTTGGCGGCAGCTTCCCTGCCAATACCATTATCTTTTATTTTGGCAAGCAGGATATTTTCTGATTGTAAAACAAATTCAACCAGGATTTTTTTATCTTCCTCCTGTGACATCAGGCCGTGCCAGATAGAGTTTTCCACGAAGGGCTGCATGATCATGGGAGGTATCTTAATCTCAGAAACCTCAATTTCATCGGCAATTAAAATTTGAAATTCAAAACCTTCATCAAAGCGTAGTTGCTCCAGTTGCAGGTACAACGTGAGCATCTCAATTTCTTTTTCCAGGGAAATAAAATGTTTATCGCTCTGATTTAAAATTTCACGCTGCAGCCGGGAAAATTTCGATAAATATTTATTAGCATCATCTACATTTCCTGTAAGTATATATTGCTGGATACTGTTTAAAGCATTGAAAATAAAATGCGGGTTCATTTGTGCACGTAATGCTGTAAGCTGTGATGCAGCCAGGTCGCGATGCAGTTTTATTAATTCGATTTCTTTTTCGCGCGCTAAATTTTCTGCCGTTACTTTTTTTATTTTATCGCAACAGAGGGAAGCAATTGTAGTAAGTATTTGTAAGTGCCCACTGGTATAAAATCCCTTTTGAATATTCTCGCTGTCTATTACACCCATTACATCATCATGATCCATTATGGGCACACAAATTTCTGAGAAACGCTCTGCATCATCAATGATATAGCGGGCGTCCATTGTGGTATCATTAATTATTTCAGCTTTACCACTCATTGCCACTGAACCCACAATACCTTTTGTCAAAGGAATTTCAATAGGATTTATGATCTTATTTTCCTCGGTGGTTTTTGGCCCCCAGGCTGCTTTTTGCACCAATACTTTTTTTTCTTTATTCACCAAATAAATAACACAATCCTCAAAACCCATTTTTGCAATACAATTTTTGGCAACATCCCATAAAATTTCATCCACAGAATTTTTATCTGAAATAGAACTTGCAAAATAGCTGATCACTTTTTCTATTTCAAGTTGTAGCTGGTAAGAGTTTGCCTTAATGGTTTGTAATTCTGTTTTGCGGGCTTCCTCTTTTTTAATATTAGAAACTCTTTTTTTCAATAAATAAAAAACAAAAGCAAACAGGCAAAGCAGGACTATTGATATTAGCCAGGGATTTAACCAGAATGGCGGTGTTATTTCAAAAGAAAACCTTGCGGGCGCTGTCCATTGATTGCCACCTGCGGATGCCCGTGCTTCAAATATATAATTGCCCGGCGCTAAGTCACGCAGGGTGACAGTTGATAATCCACTATTATAGATCCAGGTTGAATCTAAATTCAACAAGCGGTATTGAAAATTGATGGCTGCAGGATTTGAAAAAGATACTTCATTAAAACTTATGGTGAGTGGATCCCTGCTATAGGGAATTGAATACTTCCTTGTTTTTGCTGTTGGTGAAAAAAATAAAATAGAATCATTTTGAAAAACTTTTGAAATAAAAATTGGCGGTAATTTTTCTTTTTTGTTAAAATCTGCAGGATTAAATGAGACCGTACCAAAAGAAGATGCTGCCCATATAATTCCATTTTCGGCCTGCATCAGCTCAATATATTTATAACTGGTATTTAAAAAACCCGCACCTGCATCATAATACCTGAACATAAAAGTTCCGGGTTCCATACGAAAAAGACCGTCATAAGTTGCCATCCAAATGATTCCATCCTTATCTATGAGCAGGCTTAAAAAACCGGTGCTCTTATATTTGCCGGATGCAAAAAATTGTTGTATAAGTTCCGGCTTATTGTCTTTGTTGATGCGGCAATACAGTACTCCACTGCCCAATGTTGCAACCCATAAATTCCCTGAAGCATCCGCTTTAATATCAATAATATCCGGATTGGAAATATTTAAATTAAATATAGGCGTTTTGTATAATGAATCATTGAATAACCTGAATAAGCCGAACTCTGAGCCTATCCAGATATTTCCTTGAATGTCTTCAGTCGCTGCATTGAAATGGTTATAGGTAGCGGCTTTGCTATTATAAATAAAATTTTTAAAATGTACTTTCCAGGTTATTGAATCTGTAATGATTTCTGATATGCCCTTATCGCCACCTGTGAATAACTGGCCTTTTTTAGTATATAAAAAAAATGTGTTGGTATTATCCCGCAAACCCTCTTTAGTTGTATAATACTCGAGCCTGTTGTTTTTATACCTGCTGATACCCTGGTACCCGGAATTAAACCATAAATCACCCGCTTTATTTTCCTGTATGGAAAAAATTTCAGCCCGGGAAAATACCTTCGGTAATTTTTCATAAGGAATGATCTCATTATTTTTAAATTGGTATAAGAATCCGTGATTGCTGCCGGCAAGTATTTCCCCGGAACGTGTTTGATAAATACTGTATAATTCATTTTCCAGTGCATCTTCTTTTTTAATGTTTGTTTTAAACAAAAGGGGCTTCATATAAATCAACCCTTCATTCGTGGCAATCCAGTAATTTCCTTCATGATCCTTCCATAGCTGCTTTACCCAGCGTATATATTTTTCTTCGATCTCCGCCGTTTTTTTAAATGCAAGAGTTATGGGATTTATCGTATAAATAAATTTCCCGGAAACATATAAAATATCATTGCCATCCTGCAGGAGATAATATCCATAGGATAATAAAATATTCAGTTGTTTTAATTGATTCCCATCATACATCAATAAGCCGGAAACACTGCAACTCATGAATAACCTGTTATCCATAAATACCAGCGAATTGCAATAATCCACGTTATTGTGCGTCACCCAGATTGTAGTTAAAATATTATTTTTCAATGATACTACTTCATCATACGTGGAAAAATATACCGTACCGTTTGAGCCATGTAAAACCTTGACTACTTTTCGCAGATCCGGAAACATTTGTTTCCACCCTGGCAGTTGAAATAAGGATATATCAAGACTATTTTTTTTAACGATCCCCGTAATTTTATCCGGGGAAATTTTAATTGGCCCAATACCCGAGCCGAGCCATAAATTTTTAGCGCTGTCCCAGGATATATCATACACAGGCACCTGCATTTTTTTAAAGTCAACAAATACCAGCGTGTCCCTGTTTAAATAAAATAAACCGTTCTCAGAACCAAGCCACATGCGCTTTTCAGAATCTTCTTTGATGCAATAAACTTTCCCGACCGGTTTGACCCCTGCATAAATGAATTGTTCCATGCTATTTCCATTATACCTGGTACAGCCCATGCCATGGCCAATCCATAAATTATATAAATGATCCTGAGTCACAGTATAAAAATCGGAAGATGGAATACCTTCTTTCACGCCAAATACCCCGGACTGGTATGTTATTAATGGCTGGGCTTTTGTCGTCAATCCGGCAAAGCATGAAAAAAGACTGAGACAAATGAATTGTATGATATGAAAGTGGTTACGCAAACTATTAAAGGATTTAGGTAAAATGGTGGGTACCATTATTGATAAATTTATTTACTTGCAGTTATTTTATCAAGTTTAATACTTTTTTCTATACTTCGAGAACTTTTAAATATAATATATGCGAAAATTCAATACATGAAGGTTTATGTAGCGGGCAGAATTGCTTATTTAACGGTAACCACTAATTTAACTATAGGAAGGAAGTAGCTTGAACGGCCGCATTTGTGTAGTACATTTGCGGTACAATTCGCTTACATGTACATTCATAAAGAAGGTTATAAAACTATTGTGCTCATTGCCTGTTGCCTGGGATTAATCAATGTATTATCCTTTTTTTTCCTGAGCCCGCTTATACCTTTTTTATCTATTTTATTATTGATACTTTCCCTGGTATTTTTATTATTTATCATTTCTTTTTTTCGAATTCCTATTCGAACATTGACCATTGCAGATAATGAAATCATTTGTCCGGCTGATGGTAAAGTGGTAGTGATAGAAGAAGTTTTAGAAAAGGAATATTATAAAGATCAAAGAATACAGGTAAGTATATTTATGAGCCCGGCCAATGTGCATGTGAACCGAAATCCCATCAGTGGTTTGGTGAAATATAAGCAATATCATAAAGGGAAATATCTTGTAGCCTGGCATCCTAAATCATCTACAGAAAATGAGCGTTGCAGCGCAGTTATAGAAAATAATAAAGGAAGTATCCTGGTAAAACAAATTGCCGGTGCCGTGGCAAAAAGAATTTGCAATTATGTAGAAACCGGCCATGAAGTAAAGCAGGGAGAAGAGTTAGGATTTATAAAATTCGGCAGCAGGGTTGATGTATTATTACCACTCAACGCCGAAGTGAGAGTGCAGATCAATGATAAAGTACAGGGTGGTGTAACCGTTCTTGCAAAATGGTAAAATAGAAAATTAATTTGCCATTTTTTTTGCTTCTTCCAGGTCAATTTCTTTTTCTTCTCCACTGTTCATGGTGTGACTGAATTTTAAAACGCCCACAAACAAAACGCCTCCAATAGCATTTCCCAAAGTCACCGGCCAAATAAATTCCATGTATTGCTGAAATGATATTTGATGTGCAAAAAATGCAGAAGCCACTTCAATATTTCCAACAATACAATGAGGCAAATTGGCAAAACCTATTGCGGCTGTGATGATCCAAATGATCGCGATCTGGCTGATCGTTTCGCGCGATGCGGCTACCAACCATGCAAGTAATCCCATAAGCCATCCTGCAAGTGCCGCAGTTAATAAAGTTGTCAGCGTGGAATTTTGTGTAAACACCGAGGCAATTGCTTTTAATGATGCCGGTTGTAAAAAATGCAGGTTGTTTGAAAAATAAGAAAGGATCAATGCAAAAATAATTCCGCCTAATATATTGCTGATAAAAACGATCGCCCATAACCTTAATAATTTTTTTATAGAAGCTAATCCCTGCAACACAGGTAAAATGGCCAGCGTAGTGTGTTCAGTAAATAATTCAGAACGGCCAAGTACCACGAAAATAAATCCCAGCGGATACATATTTGAAACCATTAAGTGCACCACAGGATCGGGAAATACACCGGTGAATGCAGTAAAAAAAACAGCCATCAGCAAAACGGAAAAACCTATATCAAGTCCTGCCGTAATGCCTGATAAAAAAAGGCCTTTCGTACTTCTTTCCAATTGTGTAAGCGCTGCTTCTTCTGTATGCTGTAATATTAGCACCTGGCTTTTTTGTGGTTTTTGTTCCACCGGTTCTGTATTCTTTTTTTTATTTCTTAAAGGCATAAAATACGTCTGATAATTTATAAGTGAAAGTAAAACAATCAAACATATTTATTAATAAAATACCTATTTTTTAGTCCCATATTAAAAATCATCTTATCAATCCATCATAAATAGATTGCTGCAAAATTTTGCAGCAATTTTTCATTATAATAATTTTTAAAAAAATAAATTATTTTTTTCCTGGTACTCCATTATAAAATAAAATTGCCGCCCGAAAGGCAGCAATTCTGTGTAAGGTACATTCTCAATAAAACCTATTTTGGTAATAATACTTTATCAACCACATGGATCACACCGTTGCTTTGATTTACATCAGCAATCGTGATCTTTGCCATACCGCCGCTTGCATCTGTAACCATAAGGTTCTTTCCTTTCATCCAGATATACAGGTTTTCACCTTCAACAGTTTTCAATGTTGCTTTACCATTATTATCTTTCACCATTTTCATTAAATCCATAGAACTTAATTTTCCGGGAACAACATGATAAGTCAGTACTGCTGTCAATTTCGCTTTGTTTTCAGGTTTTAATAAAGTTTCCACCGTACCTTTTGGAAGCATATTAAATGCTTCATTCGTTGGAGCAAATACAGTAAAAGGCCCTGCACTTTCGAGTGTTTCAACCAATCCTGCTGCTTTCACGGCTGCAACCAGCGTTGTATGATCTTTTGAATTTACAGCGTTTTCAACAATATTTTTTGTAAGATACATTTCTGCACCGCCTACCATTTTGTTTTGAGCCATGCTGCTGTTTGCAAGGAATAATGCAAGAACGCCTATTCCAAAAACTTTGATTTTTTTCATAATTGAAATTTGTTTTTTTTTTGAATTGTTTCGATCATGTACGCAGCATGGAAATAACTGGTTTTAGTATTTGGTCAATTTTGTTTTTTTTATGATTTATATGCTGAAGCATAATTTTATTGATTAAAAATTTATCAATAAATTTGAGTGTATTAGGATTTGCCATAGAATAAAAAAATCAAACATGAAAAATGAAGACCTTGTTGTAGAGTATGTTTTAATAGCACCAGTGGAAGATGTTTGGAGTGCAATTACGATTCCGAAAAAAATGAAAGAATGGTATTTTGATATACCGGATTTTAAACCGGAAGTTAGTTCGCAATTTCAGTTCAGTGCAGGCAGTGAACAAAAAAAGTATTTACATAAATGCAGGATCATGGAAGTGATACCACATAAAAAGATTAGCTATACCTGGAGTTATGTGGACCTTCCCGGAATGTCTTTGGTTTCCTTTGAATTATTTCATGCTGGTACAAAAACACGCCTGAAATTAACTCATTCAGGACTGCTCACTTTCCCGCAGGACTTAACTGATTTTAATATCAAAAGTTTTACTGCCGGCTGGAATCAACTCATCGGTAAGAATTTAAAAACATTTGTAGAAAAATAATTTTGCAAAATATTTTCTGCATTATTATTCAATCAAATTTTCTCCCGTCATATCTTTTGGCACAGGTAAATTCATCACATGTAAAATAGTTGGCGCTATATCGCCCAATTTACCCGGCTTTAATTTTCCATGCCATTTATTATCTATAACAAATAAAGGGACAAGATTTAATGTATGCGCTGTATTGGGTGTGCCATCCGCATTTATTAAAAGATCTGCATTGCCATGATCTGCTGTAAGAAAAATAGTATAATCTTTTTTCAAAGCCGCTTCCACTACTTTTTTTACACAAACATCCACGGTTTCCACGGCTTTGATCACCGCTTCCCAAACGCCTGTATGGCCCACCATATCAGCGTTTGCAAAGTTCAGGCAAATGAAATCTGTTTCCCCGTTTTCTATTTCAGGTATTAATTTTGCGGTCACTTCATTGGCGCTCATTTCAGGTTGAAGATCATAAGTAGCTACTTTAGGTGAAGGCACCATGATTCTTTTTTCACCATTAAAAGGTTCTTCTCTTCCACCACTGAAAAAGAAACTTACATGCGGATATTTTTCTGTTTCTGCAATTCGGATCTGCTTTTTATTTTGCTGCTCCAATACCTCGCCAAGCGTATTTTTTAAATTATCATTTTCAAAGATCACATGAATATTTTTGTATGTCTTGTCGTATTCAGTCATCGTGGTATAATGCAGTTGAAGTTTATGCATATTAAATTCATGCACATCAAACTGTGTCAACACCTGAGTTATTTCGCGGCAGCGGTCTGTACGGAAATTAAAACAAATGACTGCATCATCATTATGTATAAGGCCTTCACCTACATGTAAATTTGCATTAATGATGGGTTTTATAAATTCATCCGTTACGCCATTTTCATAAGATGCGCGAATAGCTGCCAATAAATCTGTAGCTGGCATACCTTCTCCCTTTACCATTGCATCATACGCAACTTTTACGCGCTCCCATCTTTTATCACGGTCCATGGCATAATATCTCCCGGTGATAGTTGCTATGGTACCCACAGAATTTTTCAAATGATTTTGCAATTCTTCTATAAAATGTATCCCGCTCTTTGGATCCGTATCGCGGCCATCGGTAAATGCATGTATAAATACTTTTGATAAACCCTTTGCTTTACATAAATCACAGATCGCTTCAAGATGTCGGATATGTGCATGTACACCGCCATTGCTAACTAACCCAATGAGGTGAAGTGGTTTATTGTTTTCTTTAGCATATTGTATGGATTCAAGCAATTCTTTGTTTTGAGTAAATGAGCCATCGCGGATGGCCACATTTATTCTTTGCAGTTCCTGGTACACAATGCGACCTGCACCCAAATTCAAATGGCCAACTTCACTATTACCCATTTGTCCTTCCGGCAAACCGACTGCTTCGCCACATGTAACTAATGTAGTATGTGGATATTTATCATACAATGAATGGACAAAAGGTGTTTTTGCATGCTGAATAGCATCTGCACTTTTTATTTTACCCAATCCCCAGCCATCCATAATGATGAGCATTGCTTTTTTATTAGTCATATTGTTAAAGCTTTTTGAAAATGATTCAATTCATCTTTTTTTGAAGTTAAAACTAAATTGCCTTTAATTTGGCATATTTTTAGAGCATACAAGCACAAAGATAAATTATGAAAAAAATAATCCTGATATTATGTTCCGCTTTTTTGGTTTCAAGTGTAAGTTTTGCCCAAACAGGCGATGATATTGCGAAAACATTAAAGCAAGGCAACGCAGACGAATTTGCTAATTATTTTGATGGTTTTGTAGATTTAAAATTACCGGAGAAAGATGAAATAAAGAATGTTGGTAAAAACCAGGCGACCATTACCATTAAAAGTTTTTTTACGGATGAAGGTATAAAAGGTTTTGACAAGACTTCTGAACGTGAACTTTCCGGAACGAAATACATGACCGGGAAACTTACCGGTAAAAATAAAACCTATAATATCACCATCATGATGAAGAAACAAGGTGATTCATTTGCCATCATTACGGTGCGTATTAATTAGATGTGATTATGTAAAGACACAAAATTTTGTGTCTTTACAAATCTGTGTCTCTACATAAAATATATCCCTGCAATATTTTTTGCAGGGTTTTTTATGCGTAATAAAACGGCATCCTTACTTTTGTTGGAATGAAACGTGTGCTGAAATTTTTATTTCTTAAAATACTTCGCAAAGCCGCTGAAAAATTTTCTTCCGCTCCCGATAAACAAAAAGTACATGCAGCCCTTGACGATCTTTTAAAAGCAGCGCATGATAACACTGATAAACGAAGTTTATTACTAGATATAAATCCGGTAAATCAGCCTGTGATTATTTTTTCAGACCAGCATAAAGGTGCAAGAAATGCAAAGGATGATTTTAAAAGTGCAGAGAAAAATTATCTTGCAGCTCTGACCTATTATGACCAGGAAAATTATTATCTCATTGATCTTGGTGATTCGGAAGAGCTTTGGAAAAATTCCCTAAATGCGATTTTAAAACACAACAGGGATATTTTTTCCCTGGAGAAAAATTTTATTCAGCGCGATGCATTTTGCAAAATTATTGGTAATCATGATTTGATCTGGAAAGAAGATCCGCTCGCGCCATTTTACCTGAAAAATATGTATGGAAAACATATTCCCATTTTTGAATCTGTTGTTTTAAAATATAAAACTGATAATCTTTCATGCAGGTTTCTTTGTACACATGGTCACCAGGGAGATAAACAAAGTGATGGCAATGCATTCAGCAAATGGTTTGTAAGTAATGTCTGGGGTCCATTGCAATCTTATTTTGAACTCAATCCGAATACGCCTTCCTGCAATAATGAACTCAAAAGTTTGCACAACGAAATAATGTATGAATGGTCTGCTTTGCACCAGGATATAATTCTTGTCACCGGCCATACACATCAGCCAGTCTTTAAATCGCTCACGCACCTGGAGCGTTTATACCTTGACCTTGAAAATGCGATAACAGAAAATAATTCAGCACTCATTAAAAAAATAGAACTGGAAATACCCAGGCGGAAAAAAGAATATAAAATTGTCAATGAATCCTTCCGGCATTTACTGCCATATTATTATAATTCCGGATGTTGTTGTTTTGATGATGGCACAATTACCGGCATCGAAATCAATGGCAATGAGATCATGCTGATCAAATGGTCTTATGTAAATGAAGTGCCGCAACGGACTGTGTTGGAAAGAGTGGAATTAGAAAAGTTATTTTAAACTTAGACCTATAAGGTTTTGAAAACCTTATAGGTCTTTATGTGCAAATGATTTCCAAAACCTTTTAGGCCTTAAATTTTTACTTACATATTTCTCCTGTACTGCCCGCCTACTTCATACAATGCATGCGTGATTTGACCAAGCGAACAATATTTTACAGTTTCAATAAGTTCTGCAAATAAATTTTCATTTTTTATTGCCACTTTTTTTAACCGCTCCAGCATCTCCGCAGATTTGCTTTCATTGCGTTTCCAGAAACTATGGAGATTATCTATCTGTTGTTCTTTTTCAGCTGTGGTGGAACGAATCACTTCCGTTGGAATAATAGTTGGACTTCCATTTTTATTTAAAAATGTATTCACGCCAACCAATGGCAATTCACCCGTATGTTTCAGCATTTCATAATGCAAACTTTCTTCCTGAATTTTATTTCTTTGATACATTCTTTCCATAGCGCCGAGTACACCTCCGCGATCAGTGATGCGGTCAAACTCAGCCAGCACGGCCTCTTCCACGAGATTCGTCATTTCTTCAATTAAAAAAGAACCCTGTATAAAATTTTCTGTTTTGATTGTTCCTAATTCCCTGTTGATGATCAATTGAATGGCCATTGCACGACGTACACTTTCTTCTGTAGGTGTTGTAATTGCTTCGTCATACGCATTTGTATGTAGCGAATTACAATTATCATAAATGGCATACAACGCCTGCAATGTGGTGCGTATATCATTAAAATCTATTTCCTGTGCGTGCAGGCTTCGCCCGGAAGTTTGAATATGGTATTTTAATTTTTGTGAGCGGTCATTGGCCTTGTATTTATATTTCATTGCCTTTGCCCATATACGGCGTGCTACTCTTCCGATCACGCTGTATTCCGCATCCATACCATTACTAAAAAAGAAGGAAAGATTTGGTGCAAATTCATCCACAGACATGCCGCGGCTTAAATAATATTCTACATAGGTAAAACCATTGGATAATGTGAATGCAAGTTGCGTGATTGGATTCGCACCGGCTTCCGCAATATGATAGCCGCTAATACTTACGCTATAAAAATTGCGCACATGATTTTCTATAAAAAATTCCTGTACATCGCCCATTAATTTCAACGCGAATTCAGTGCTGAAAATACAGGTATTTTGAGCCTGGTCTTCTTTTAAAATATCCGCTTGCACAGTGCCGCGAACCTGCGCCAGCGCTTCAGCTTTTAATTTTTGATACACATCTTCAGGCAACACTTCATCACCACTGCAACCCAGGAGTTTGAGGCCTAAACCATTATTTCCTTCTGGCAATCTTTCGGGTGATGCGGGATTATAATAAATGGGTAATTGCAGTTTCTGAAATTTTTTATCCATCTTTTTCTGCACTTCATTCCATAAATTATTTTCCGTGATATATTTTTCACACAACTGATCAATGGCCGCATTCATGAAAAAAGCCAGCAGCATGGGAGCGGGGCCATTAATGGTCATGCTTACCGATGTTTTCGGATTGCATAAATCAAAGCCACTGTATAATTTTTTGGCATCATCCACGGTGGCGATACTCACGCCGCTATTGCCCACTTTTCCAAAAATATCCGGCCGGTGATCCGGGTCTTCTCCGTATAAAGTCACGGAATCAAAAGCCGTGGAAAGCCTGATGGCAGGCTGTCCCAGCGATACATAATGAAATCTTTTATTGGTGCGTTCCGGCCCGCCTTCACCGGCAAACATGCGCGTGGGATCTTCGCCTTGTCTTTTTAATTCAAATACACCGGCGGTAAATGGAAATTTCCCCGGGATATTTTCCTGCATCATCCAGCGTAAGAGATCACCCCAATCTTTATAAGTAGGTAATTCTACTTTCCTGACTTTTGTACCACTTAAAGTTTTAGTGGTCAGCGGTTGCTTAATAATTTTATCACGCACTTTATATTCAAAAAAATCTGCGCTGAATTTTTGTTGTATGGCCGGCCAGTTGGCAATAATTTTTTTACATTCAGGATGAAAATTTTCTTCCAGTTTTTCTTTTATGGAAATCAATTCATGCTTTGATGTGTCAGACAATTTTTCTGAATCATTCAATACACTATGTAAAGCATATAATTTTGTGGCAATGCCCGATTGTTCATTTACCCAAATATCATAATTCCTGTTTGATTCGGAAATCTCAGATAAATAGCGAACACGCTTTGGTGGGATTATTTGTGCGGAAGAAGTTGTGTCAGTTACATGTTTATGCACTTCCAGGTCGCCTAAATGCGTACCTGTTTTATTTTCTATAACGGTTACTAATTTTTCAAAAAGTTCATTGATGCCGGCATCATTAAATTGGGATGCAATAGTTCCGATAACCGGGAGATCTTCATCCTTTGCAGAGAAAAGCAGGTGGTTTCTTTTATATTGTTTGCGCACATCATGCAAGGCATCGAGTGCACCGGCTTTATCAAATTTATTAATGCAAATAATGTCTGCATAATCCAGCATATTTATTTTTTCCAACTGGGATGCTGCGCCATATTCTGGCGTCATCACATAAAGACTTACATCACAAAAATCCAGGATAGATGCATCGCTTTGACCTACACCGGCAGATTCCAAAATAACTAGGTCGAATGCCGCTTCTTTGCAAATTTGCAGGGCTTCCTTTACAGCGCCGCTGAGTGCAGTATTATCTTCCCGCGTGGCGAGGCTGCGCATATAAGCACGCGGATTTGAAATGGCATTCATCCGTATCCTGTCGCCGAGTAAAGCACCACCGGTTTTTTTCTTGGATGGATCTACAGAAATAACAGCGATGGTTTTTTGTGGAAAATAATTTAAAAACCTGCGTACTATTTCATCCGTCACGGAAGATTTACCTGCACCGCCTGTCCCAGTAATACCCAATACGGGCGGTGGTTTCAGCGCTTTATCTATATCGTTTAAATGTACATCCTGGCCGGATTCAGCAGCCGTAATTGCTTTGGATATAGAAATAATATCTTTCCATTCACCTAAAGCAAATTTGCCATGGCTGTCATTTTTCGGGGATGATTTATGCGGTTTTCCGTTCGTTTTTTGTTTGCCATTTGACTGCGCACTTTTTTGTATTACATCTTCGATCATCCCTTCCAGGCCCATTTTCCGGCCATCATCCGGGCTATAAATCCGTGTAATTCCATAATGATGCAATTCTTCAATTTCCTGTGGCAAAATAGTACCGCCACCACCGCCGAATATTTTTATATGACCACTATTATTTTCATCCAGCAGGTCTTTCATGTATTTAAAAAATTCTACATGCCCTCCCTGGTAACTGGTAATAGCAATCCCTTGCGCATCTTCTTCAATGGCGCATTCCACGATTTCCTGTACACTCCTGTTATGCCCTAAGTGAATGATTTCTGCGCCTTTACTTTGTAAGATGCGCCGCATAATATTAATTGCCGCATCATGTCCGTCAAAGAGGCTGGCTGCAGTTACAATCCTGACTTTCTTGGGAAGGTTATCCGGCATAGTTCTACAATTTCGTTCCCGCAAATTTAATAAAATAACATTTGTTCGTTAGTTTTTTAAAAGACAGGGACATTCATCTATAAAATGTACTTCTTAAATTTTCATTCACTATGTTTATTTTCGCAGAAAGCAAGCTCATAAAATGCAGTTGACAGAAGTAAAAGATAAGCGTGATGAAGAATCATTTATTCGCATCAGCGAAACCATCAACCGGGAAAATCCAAAATATATTCCTTTGCTTCACCAGGAAGTTAAAGATGTATTTGATCCTTCAAAAAATAAATATTTCCGCGATGGTGAGGCCATTCGCTGGATATTGAAAAATGATGCCGGTGAATGTATTGGCCGGATCGCTGCATTTATTTATAAAAAATATATTAATAAAGGCACAACATTTCCTACAGGTTGTTTTGGTTTTTTTGATTGTATCAATGACCAGGCCGCCGCGAATATTTTACTTGATGCGGCAAAAAATTGGTTGAAGGAAAAAGGCATGGATGCCATGGATGGTCCTGTAAATTTTGGCGACCGCGACAAATGGTGGGGCCTTATGGTGGAAGGTTTTGAGCTGGAACCTATTTATGGTATGTCCTTTAATCCTGCTTATTACCAGCAATTATTGGAAGAATATGGTTTAAAAAATTATTATAATCAATATTATTATCTCCGCAAAGTGGATGGTGAATTGCCGCCGCGTTTTCCGGAACGCTATGCAAAATTTGCTGCAAAACCCGGCTATGCTGCGCGTCATATCAATATCAATAATTTGGATAAACACGCGCAGGAGTTTGCAACTGTTTATAATGCTGCCTGGGCGCAACATGGAGAAGCTAAAGAAATAACAGTGGAACAAGTGAAAAAACTTTTTAATAAAATGAACCCGATCATGGATGAGCGGCTTATTTGGTTTGCTTATTATAAAGAAGATCCCATCGCCATGTGGATCAATATCCCCGACCTCAATCAATATTTTAAACATTTCAATGGAAAATTTGGCTGGCTTGAAAAATTACGATTGATGTGGATGAAAAAAACCGGGCAGTGTAAAAAATTTACTGGTGTGGCTTTTGGCATTGTGCCAAAATTCCAGGCACTGGGTATTGATAGTTTTATGATCTATTCCGGCGCATTATTGATGCAGGGAAAAAATTGGTATACGGATTATGAAATGGGCTGGGCCGGGGACTGGAATCCGAAAATGGTTAATATTTATAAAAGCCTCGGTGCTTTGCAAAGCAGGCGGATGGTAGTGTACCGGGAAATTTTTGATGAAAATCAACATCCTTTTGAACGGCATCCCATTATTGAATAATTACTATTTACCGGTTTTTTAAAATTCAGTTTACAGGTATTTCTTATCTTGCATGGATATGGATAAGTTTATTGTTTCCGCGAGAAAATACAGGCCCCAATCTTTTAATACAGTTGTTGGACAGTCACATATTACGGAAACATTAAAAAATGCGATTAGCCACAATCAACTGGCACATGCATTTTTATTTTGCGGCCCGCGCGGTGTGGGTAAAACTACCTGTGCCCGTATTCTTGCCAAAACAATTAATTGCGAAACACCACTGGAAAACGGCGAGGCATGCAATGCATGTAATTCATGTAAAAGTTTTAATGAAGGCACTTCTTTAAATATTCATGAACTGGATGCAGCGAGTAATAATTCCGTGGATGACATCCGCACGTTGGCGGAACAGGTAAGATTTGCGCCACAGGCCGGGAAATATAAAGTGTATATCGTGGATGAGGTACACATGTTGAGTGCATCTGCCTTCAATGCGTTTTTGAAAACCCTCGAAGAGCCACCATCTTACGCGATTTTTATTTTAGCAACAACAGAAAAACATAAAATATTACCCACCATTTTATCCCGCTGCCAGATCTTTGATTTTAAAAGAATCACGCACCATGATACGGTGGAACATTTGCAGGAAATCATTGGCAAAGAACATATTGTTGCAGATAAAGCGGCCCTGCAGGTGATCGCGCAAAAAAGTGAAGGTTGCCTGCGCGATGCATTGAGTACACTGGATAAGATCATCAGTTTTACCAACGGTGAACTTACTTATCAAAATACGCTGGAACATTTAAATATTCTGGATGAAGATTATTATTTCCAGTTAATTAATTTCATAACTCAGGAAGATCTCGCCGGCGCCATGTTGCTCTATGATGAAATCAACCGAAAGGGTTTTGAAGGTGATATGGTATTGAATGGCTTTGCAGAATTTATCAGGAATTTATTGGTTTGTAAGGATAAAAAAGCAGCCGCATTGCTGGATGTGGTGGAAGGTTTGCATGAAAGATATATCGCCACTGCGGAGTCGGTGGAGATTCCATTTTTAGTGAGCGCATTGAATATTTTGAATGAAGCCGAGATCAATTATAAAATGGCACGAAATAAAAGATTGCATACAGAGCTCGCGATCATTAAACTGAGTTATTTACAACAGGCACTTAATTTAACAACGGAAGGAAATGTGGTAGCAAAGAAAAGTTCAGTTTCTTCCAACAGCATTTTTCCTTTAAAAAAACTACAGGGAAATTTGCCAAAAACCCAACGGGCAGAAAAAGTAATTCCTGCTGAAGCAAAATTGTATGTAGAAACTCCAAAGCCTCAAACGACGGAACTTGCAGAGGAAATTCCAAAAGAAAAACCGGTAAAAAAAGAAAAGCCGGTTTCAACTTCAGGAAAAAAGAACTTACTGGATTCGCTCCGTGCACAGTATGGAAGCAAATATGAAATTGAAGAAATTAAAGATGCAAAATCGCTGGATATAAAATCGTTGCAGAATTGTTGGAATGAGTTTTGCCTGGAATTGGAAAATCAGAAAAAGCATTCTTCTGCCAATGCATGTAAGCATGCACAACTAAAGGTGCAGGCCGATAATAAATTCAGTGTAACAGTAACGGGAAAGCTCACTGAAAAATTCGTGGAACAGGAAAAAATGACGATTGCAGATACCATTCAAAAAGCATTCAATAATAGGAGCATTCGTTTCGAAATTATTTTAAAAGAAGAAAAGAAAGAAGAGACAGGTGAAGTAAATTTGCAATACCTGAGCAGCAGCGAAAAATTATCGTATATCGCGAATAAATACCCGATGGTGCTTGAATTAAAACAGCGTTTACACCTGGAACTTGATTTATAAAAAATAATAGATGTGTTGAATTTTTACAAACAATAAAAAAATATTTACATGGCTGAAGAAATATTAATGCCGCGTTTAAGTGATACAATGACTGAAGGTGTGATCGCAGCCTGGCATAAAAAAGTTGGTGACGATGTAAAAAAAGGCGACCTGCTGGCAGAGATAGAAACGGATAAAGCAACGATGGACCTGGAAAGTTATAAGGAAGGAACTTTATTATTTGCCGGTGGTGAAAAAGGAAGCAAGATTCAAGTGAATGACTTACTTGCGATTATAGGTAAAAAAGGGGAAGACATCAGTAAGATCCTGGAAAAAAATGCCGGCGTAAAAAAAGAAGAACCTGCAGCGCCAGAGGAAAAAGAAGTTGAAAAAACTGCTGATAAAAAAGAAGATGCGCCTCCAAGAAAAGATTCGCCTGAAACTGAAAAAGAAGTAATAGCAAGCTCTGCGAATGCAGGCACAGCGGCTGTCTTGGAAGAAATCGTTTTAATGCCGCGTTTAAGTGATACGATGACGGAAGGCGTGATCTCCGCCTGGCATAAGAACGTTGGAGATGATGTAAAAAAAGGAGATTTACTGGCTGACATTGAAACGGATAAAGCCACTATGGAACTGGAAAGTTATAAAGAAGGAAAATTGTTGTACCAGGGTGCCGTAGCGGGAGAAAAAATTGCAGTCAATAGCCTTCTTTGCATTATCGGTGCAGAAGGTTTTGATGTGGATGCGGCTATTGCTTCAGTGAAAAATGAAACAAGTAATCAAGCCGTAGCAGAAAATAAAACGGCTCCGGAAAACCCTGGGCAAAATGTAGAAGTTCCTGCTCCAAAAAATGCTGAGCATTCGCAGGATGCCGGCGGAGATGGAAGGATATTTATTTCACCGCTTGCAAAGAAAATGGCCGAAGAAAAAGGTATTGATATCGCACAAGTAAAAGGCAGCGGCGATAGTGGCCGCATTGTAAAATCGGATATTGATCATTACAAAATTCCTGAAACTATAACAACTGAAAAAGCTGTAAGCCACGCAGGAAACCAAACCATGCAAACAGGTGCAGAAAGTTTTGAAGATGTACCAGTTTCGCAAATGCGCGGCATCATTGCAAAGCGTTTGGGTGAAAGTAAATTCAGTGCGCCGCATTTTTACCTCACGATGCAAATCAATATGGATGCCATTGCTTCTGCAAGAACTAAGCTGAATGAATTGAACAATACGAAAGTGAGTTTTAATGACATCATTTTAAAAGCATGCGCCATTGCACTTCGTAAAAATCCCAAAGTGAATAGTAGCTGGCTCGGTGATACAATCAGATATAATCATCATATACATATTGGTGTTGCAGTTGCTGTGGAAGAAGGATTGCTAGTGCCTGTGATACGTTTTGCAGATATAAAAGCGCTCACAGATATTTCCACAGAAGTAAAAGATTTTGCACAAAAAGCCAGGGACAAAAAACTACAACCAAAAGATTGGGAAGGCAGCACATTCACTATTTCAAATTTGGGTATGTTTGGCATAGATGAATTTACGGCGATCATCAATCCGCCGGATGCATGTATCCTTGCTGTGGGTGGAATTGCAGATATGCCTGTTGTAAAAAATGGCGCAATTGTACCAGGGAAAATAATGAAAGTAACTTTGAGTTGCGACCATCGCGTGGTAGATGGGGCTACCGGCGCTGCATTTTTGCAAACGCTGAAATCCTTACTGGAAGAGCCTTTGGGATTGGTATGGTAAAATTTATTTATAAAAATAAAAAAAGCTTGCAAAATTGCAGGCCTTTTTTTATGAAAATAAATTCATCCTTATTCGCTAATGCCACTGCCCGGTGCAGATTCTGAAGCGTTTGGTTCAGGCATTGGTGGAATATGTTCTACTACCGGCGTCTTTGGCATTTCAGGCGCAGGCATTGGAGTCGCTTTTTTAGGCGCAGCTTTTTTCATTGCCTTTTTTGGGGCAATTTTTTTGATTGCTTTTTTGGTCGCAACTTTTTTAGGCATCGCTTTCTTTGGCGCAGCTTTCTTCATCGCTTTTTTAGGTGCAGCTTTTTTCACTGCTTTTTTCACTGCTACTTTTTTGATCACCTTTTTTAAAGCAGCTTTCTTTGGAGAAGCTTTCTTCATTGCTTTTTTTGGAGCCGCTTTTTTAACTGTGGCTTTTTTTACAGTCTTTTTAGGAGCTGCTTTTTTCGCTGCCACCTTCTTGATTATTTTTTTAGGCGCAGCTTTTTTAGAAGTTGAATTCTTAGCGGCAGATTTTTTACCTGCGGATTTCTTTATTGCCTTTTTAGGGGCTGTTTTTTTGGGGACTGTTTTGGTTTTTGTTGGAGCCTTTTTTTTTGTTGACTTTGCCATGGGAAAGTGTGTTTTATGAATGAATTGGAAAGTTAGAAAAAAGTTTGATAGTGTAAAATTTTTTTTTCAAAACTTAATAAAATTTCTCATTTTTTAAGGTGTTATCTGGCAGGTAAAATGATTATCTTTAAACCGTATGAAAAGTTCAAATAAAAAAACAGTTGTCCTTGGCGCATCAGAGAATCCTTCAAGGTATAGCTACCTAGCGGTAAACAGGCTTACCTCTGCAGGTCATTCAATCATTGCCATTGGTAAAAAAGAAGGTGATATAAAGGGTGTTCCTATACAAACCGGCATGCCTGAAATGAATGATGTGGACACGGTGACTTTATACCTGAATCCACAAAATCAAAAACCTTTTTACGAATATATTTTGTCACTTCATCCCAAACGGATTATTTATAATCCCGGCACTGAAAACCCTGAATTAGAAAGGCTTTCAGCCGAAAAAGGTATTGAAAACCTGGAAGCCTGCACGCTGGTTTTGTTGAGCACCGGCCAATACTAAAATGAATTTAAACGCCGAATGATATTTGCTTTTGCAGAGTTGTTAATAATTTTTTAACCGGTTTATTTAAAAGACCTATGTAAAGTACATAAACTTTTATGCTATGAACTGGAGAAAATTTAATGGCGAACCCATTGCGCAGCCCATCAAAGATGCAGTGGAAGAAGTGATCAAAAGAGAGCACGCAAATAATACGAAACTGAAAGTTTGTATTGGCACCGATAGCCAGGTAAAAGGCATTGAAACAGAATTTGCCACGGTGATCGTTTTCCTGCGCGAACACAATGGCGGCTTTATGTATATTTATAATGACCGCGTAAAACACAATTTTCATATCAAGGAAAGGATGCTGATGGAAGTAGCCAAAAGCATTGAAATAGCGTATGAACTCTGCAATCTTTTTATACAGTATGATGTGGAAATGGAAGTGCATGCGGATATCAATACCAACCCACAATTTAAAAGCAATGATGCTTTAAAAGAAGCTATGGGTTACATTTTAGGAATGGGTTTTGCCTTCAAGGCAAAGCCAGAAGCCTTTGCCAGTAGCTGTTGCGCGGATAAAGTTTGTAATTAAACTAGATGTTTTTTTACAACAATCCAAAAGCGCCTGGATGCTTTTGTCACTCTAACTTATAAATACTTATTGTAAAATTAAAATTGTAAAAAAGCTGGCGTATAAGCGTGGGTTATTTCTTTAGAAAACATAAAGAAGTAAGCTCTTTTTTTAAAAAATATCCATGGCCAGTGCAAAGTAAGTGCATACCCCCGGAAGCGCGATCCAGAAGAACTGCCTATAGAAAATAAAGAGTGAAATAATGATAGCTAACCAGATAAAGAAATAGATCCAGTATTTGAGGGTTGAACTTCTTGCTTCCATGTGCTGAGTTTAGTAATGCAAAAATAAGGTTCAAAAATAAATTAGCCGGAATTTTTTTTGGGAATGGAATTACAAGAAATGTTTTATTGTGAATATTGACAGTTGATTCAGCCGCGCTCATAGTGATCGCGGCACACTAAAGATGAAAATAATGCCGGCTGAGCTGCTGGCTGAGCGAAGCCGAAGCCAGTCGAAGCCGGAGTTGAAAGAATAGTTTATTGTTTTGGGTTTGGGGTTTGGGGTTGATTCGATTTGGGATTTTATATTCTCTTTTATAATTTGAATTTTTTATAACTCATTTTTATTTGTTGGAAACAATAAATAGGAATGGGTTGTTTTTTTATATAAATTTAGGATGTGGTGATTTAAGATATTTTGATTTCGATTCGGGATTTTATTTTCTGGATCAATTTTAATTAATTCTACCTAAATGAAAAATGAATAATGGGAAATTCATTTTCATATTTTGTACTATAAAAAAATCTTAAATCTTAAATCGTAATTCCTAAATTCTTATTTCCCACTTCATTAAATTTCAATTTTACTAACTTTACTTTTTTTCAACAGCATTTTTATGCAGGAACCGAGCAATAAAATTGATCTTACCCGTTTACCAAAACATATCGCCATCATCATGGATGGTAATGGCAGGTGGGCAACTGAAAGAGGGCACGATCGATTATTCGGCCATTACCATGGCGTAGAATCTGTGCGCAATGTAGTGGAAGGCGCGGCAGAACTCGGTATTCAGTACCTCACACTCTATGCATTCAGTACAGAGAACTGGGACCGCCCTGAAGACGAGGTTTCCGGCCTGATGGAATTATTGGTGGATACGATCAAAGCAGAAGTGCCGGTGTTGAATAAAAATAATATCCGCCTGCATGTGATTGGCGATACAAAAATGCTTCCCGCCAATGCCTATAGTGAATTGCAGGAAGCCTTGCTGGAAACTTCCGGCAATACGGGGCTGAATTTGATCATGGCACTCAGCTATAGCAGCCGCTGGGAAATCCGCGAGGCGGTTCAAAAAATTGCGGAAGATGCCGTGGCCGGGAAAATTCTACCGAAAAATATTACTGACGAAACCTTACAAAATTATCTCAGTACAAAAGATTTTCCCGATCCGGAACTGATGATTCGTACAAGTGGTGAATTTCGCATCAGTAATTTTATGCTTTACCAGCTCGCCTATTCAGAATTATATTTTACACAAACACGCTGGCCTGATTTCAGGAAAGCAGACCTTCAACTGGCCATCATTGATTACCAGCAACGCGAACGCAGATTTGGAAAGATCAGTGAGCAGGTGCACTCCGAACACGCTTCTTTATAGTGCTCATTTGCAAACAATTCTGATTTAACAAACAGTTTTGAAACAATTCTGATTATTCCCGTTAATTTGCCGCCCTATCGCAATAAAAAAGGGATAAAATAACTGCCAGAAAGTGCAAAAAAAACAATTCGGGTTTACTACAAATAAAAAATTAATGCCATCTTATTTCAGGGCTATTATTTTCTTCATTGGTATATTGGCGCTAAGCCCTGCGATCGCGCAGTTTCCAAATTCAGGCAGGGATACAGTTCCAGTCACTTCATTGGATCCTACTTTATTAAATATTTTTAACCAGCCAACGCCGCATAAATATAAAGTCGCAGATATCATTGTTACCGGGAATAAATTTTTTGACCAGGCATTATTGATTTCAGTTTCCGGCTTAAATGTGGGCGAAGAAATCAGCATTCCCGGCACAGACGCATTCTCCAGGGCAATCACTAAATTATGGTCGCAAAATTATTTTAGTGATATTTCTATTTATATAACAAAACTTGATGGCGACAATATTTACCTGGAAATTGCAGTAACCGAAAGGCCGCGTTTATCAAAATTCATTTTTAGCGGCGTAAATAAAAGTGATGCAGATGACCTTCGTGCAAAATCTGGTTTGGTAGTTGGCCGCGTGATCACGGAAAGTATGAAACGCACGGCATTGGATGGTATTCAGAAATATTATTCTGAAAAGGGCTATCGGACTGTTACAACTAAGATCACAGAAATAAAAGATACGGCTACTGAAAACGCTGAGATCATGACTTTTAGCATCAATAAGGGCATAAAAGTTAAGATCAATCAAATCAATTTTATTGACAACACCGTGAATGAACAGGATTTGAAAAAGCAAATGAAAGGCACCAAGGAAATGTCGCGCCTTACTTTATTTCCTACCAATGATGCAGGCGGACTGGCAGACCCTAAAAGATATACATTCAGCCAATACCTGAAAGACAAAGGCTATCTCACGTATTCCAAAACCAGGCGTGTGCTGGATCCTTATATCCGGTTGAAATTTTTTGCAAATGCAAAATTCAGTGCGCCAAAATATGATGAAGATAAAAATAGTGTAATTAATTATTACAATTCATTGGGCTACCGCGATGCGAATATTGCCAAAGACACGCAATATTATAACACGAAAGGCAATATGAATATTGATATCAAAATGAATGAAGGGCAAAAATATTATTTTGGAAATATTACCTGGCGCGGCGCAACAAAATATCCCGATTCTTTATTGGCGTCCATTTTAAATATTCATAAAGGAGATATTTATAATGCGGATCTTTTAAATAAAAAATTGGGTAAATCCCTTGCCCCTGAAGGAGGCGATATCAGCGGTTTATATATGGATGATGGCTATTTATTTTTCTCTGTGGATCCTATTGAAACAGCCGTTTACAATGACACGATTGATTTTGAAATCCGAATCAAAGAAGGGCCACAAGCTACTTTTAAAAATATCCTGATCAGTGGTAACGACCGCACCAAAGAACACGTGATCAGGCGGGAATTGCGCACACTGCCGGGGGAGAAATTCAGCCGTTCTGATGTGGTGCGTTCACAAAGGGAGATCGCCAACCTGGGATTTTTTGACCAGGAAAAGATCATCCCGAACATTGTGCCGGACATAGATAACGGCACAGTAGATGTAAACTGGAGCGTGGTGGAAAAATCAAGTGACCAACTTGAATTAAGCGCTGGCTTTGGTGGTGGTATTGGCCTTACGGGGACAGTGGGGATTACGTTCAACAACTTCTCCATCCGGAATATTTTCAATAAAAAGGCCTGGGATCCATTGCCTGTCGGGGATGGGCAGAAACTTAGTTTGCGGGTTCAAAGTAATGGCCGCGCATACAGGTCATACAATATTTCATTTACAGAACCCTGGTTAGGCGGCAAAAAAAGGAATGCATTTTCTGTTAGCTTTTTCAATACCAAATTTGCAAATGCCTATAATCCATATACCGGGCAGTATGATAAAACAGCGGCCGATACATCATTCTTTAAAACAACCGGCTTTTCCGTAGGCCTGCAAAAACAACTTAAATGGCCGGATGATTATTTTTCTATTGGCTATCAGTTCAGTTTTGCCCGCTACCAGTTGAGAAATTACTTGATCAGCCCAACCAGTTTGCCCGGTTTTAATAATGGCTATTCCAATAATATGAATGTGAAATTTACCCTGAACAGGTATTCACTGGATCAGCAGATATATCCGCGTTCCGGGTCCAATTTCTCATTGAGCCTGGCTTTAACTCCACCTTATTCATTAATAGATAAAGGCCTTGAAACTTCATCGGAACCCTATAAATGGGTGGAATATTATAAATGGCGCTTTACAGGTGACTGGTATGTTCCCATTGGCAGAGCTAAAGGCCCGGATAAAGATAAACAGGCGGTGCTGAGGTTTGCTGCGAAATTTGGATACATAGACCGCTATAATAAAAATGTACCCGTTTCTCCGTTTGAAAGATTCCAGGTGGGAGATGCGGGGTTGAGTAACAGTTATGCATTATTAGGATACGATATTATTTCACAAAGAGGTTACCCGGTATATGAAAATTCTGATCCGAGGATAAACCCTGACCAGCAGGGCGCTTCACAATATTTTACGTTATTTAATAAATATACCCTGGAACTGCGTTATCCATTCAGCACCAGCGCAAGCAGTACGATCTATGGGTTAACATTCTTTGAAGCAGCCAATGGTTGGTATTCATTTAAGGATTATAATCCATTCCAGTTGCGCCGTTCTGTGGGTGTTGGTTTACGTTTTTTCCTGCCGATGTTTGGCCTGCTGGGGTTTGATTATGGTATAGGCCTCGACAGGTATGGACCAAATACGTCGTTGAAAGACGTATCCCGATTTACATTTATGTTAGGCTTTGAACCTGACTAATTCACTTACTTTTGCAGCTATTATTGAAAAAAACAGGAACATGTTTAAAAAAATATCCATACTACTTTTACTGGTAATTATTATTTCCGCGTCATCGGTGCAGGCACAGCGTTATGCGGTGATTGATACTAAATACATTTTGAATAAAATGCCGGAATACCAGGATGCAGATAAAAAATTGCAACTGGCCAGTGAACAATGGCAAAAGGAAATTGATAATATGCAGGCCGACCTGGATAAAATGTACAAGGATTATGATGCAGAACAATTTATGCTCACGGATGATTTGAAGAAGAAAAGGGAAGATGAATTATTCAATAAAGAAAAAGAAGTACGCGACTTGCAAAAAAGGCGATTTGGCTACCAGGGAGATCTTTTTAAAGAAAGAGAAAAACTGGTGAAACCGTTACAGGACAAATTATACAATGCTGTTCAAAGGATTGCCGTAGCAAGAGGGTACGATTTTATCCTCGATAAAAGTGAAGGAATTACCGTTATATTTGCCGACCCAAAATTGGATCGTAGCGATGACGTGCTCAGGGAATTGGGAATTAAAAATTAAAATTTTACATATCACAAATTAAAAAACAAATGAAAAAGTTTCTTTTATCTGTATCTTTTTTAGGAATGCTGGTTATTGGCCTCAGTGCACAGGCACAAACTACTATGAAAATTGCCGTATTTGACATTGACGTTATGGTACAGGCAATGCCTGGTTACCGCGCGGTGGATAGTATGGTTCAAATTTATGAACGCGATTCACTTGCGGAAGAGTACGCCGTGTATCAAAGCGAATACAAAAGACTGGATAGCACATACAAAGCTGATTCAGCAGCCAACAAATCAAGAGCAATATTGGATTATACCAAAAATCAATTGCAGCAAATGGCTATGAACCTGGTTTACTGGCAGCAAATTTCACAAAATAAGTCAGATAATAAAAGGGGGATTCTTTCTCAATCCATGTATGAGCAGGTGGTGAATGCATATAAAACAGTGCTCGCCAGGAAAAAATATACATTGATCTTAAAACCACAAACCTATGAGGCAGGTTTCCCAATTGATAACCTGTTCATCTCAGTGGCCAAAGAATTAAAATTGACGGAATTGCCACAGCAATTATTAGTATTGGGTGATGACCCGGATGCAGTAGCAAAACCACCGGTAACAACTCCGAAAAAATAAAATGAATTAGTTAATTTTTAAAACCACGCTTTTTATAAACGTGGTTTTTTATTTTTGTAAACATTATGAGCCCGATTGGAATATTTGATTCAGGTTATGGCGGTTTAACTGTCATGAAAAGTATTGTTCAATTTTTACCCGGATATGATTATATATATCTCGGTGATAATGCGCGAACACCGTATGGCAACAGGTCATTTGAAACGGTTTATAATTATACCTGGGAGGCCGTGCAATGGCTTTTTAATAAGGGTTGCCCATTAGTAATACTGGCCTGTAATACAGCTTCCGCAAAAGCGCTTCGCTCAATTCAACAACAAAATCTGCCTGTATCATTTCCTGAAAACAGGGTATTGGGTGTAATCAGGCCAACCGCGGAAATTATGGATCAATTTACAACTACACGGAAGATCGGAATCCTGGCCACGCGGGGTACGGTTCAGTCAAACTCTTATGTACTCGAAATACAAAAACTCTTTCCTTCCATTGAGATCTTTCAGCAGGCTTGCCCACTCTTAGTGCCATTGGTGGAAAACAATGAATTTGATAATCATGGTGCTGATTTTTTTATCAAAAAATACTTGCATGAATTGCTTTCGCAGGACCAGGGAATAGATACCATACTGCTGGCCTGTACACATTACCCGGTTCTTTTGAAAAAAATTACAGAATATACGCCTGTACATATTAAAATCGTTTCCCAGGGAGAAATTGTGGCACATAGCCTGGCCGATTACCTTGGAAGACATCCTGAAATGGAGCAAAGACTGAGCAGGGCAGCAAGCTGGCAATTTTTTACAACTGATTCTGAAAAGGATTTTAATGATCATGCACCCGTCTTTTTTGGAAGTCTTGTAAAAAGTACGCACGTAATTATTTAATTAAAAACACATTTTTTTACAACCGGTTTCTTAAAAACCCTTACTTTTGCAATCCTTTCACCGGGTAGCAGTAATGGTAGCTCGCTATTCAAGAAAAAAATATTCAAAAATTTCATAAAAAATTGATTCATGAAACGTACATTTCAACCACATACACGCCGCAGGAAATCAGTACACGGTTTTCGCAAACGTATGAAGAGCGCGAATGGCAGAAAGGTGTTGGCCAGCCGCCGGGCAAAAGGAAGGCACAAACTTTCTGTTTCTGATGAGCTTAAACTTAAATAATCCAGGTTCCGGTTTCCGGAAACCAATCGTTGATTAAATACATCATTAAAGCCCCTGCGAGAGGGGCTTTTTAATTGGAACTATGCCGGGAAAATTTGTATATCCGCGAAAAGAAAAATTAAAAAGCAGGAAACTGATTGGAAAAGTTTTTAAAGAAGCGAATTCTTTTTCAGTTTTTCCATTGAAGATTTTATACATGCAATTGTTATTGCCGGAAAATATTTTTTTGCAAACGGGTTTTACAGTTGGCAGTAAAAATTTCCCCAAAGCAGTGCATCGCAACAGGATCAAAAGACTGATGCGGGAAGCTTATCGCCAGGAAAATCAAACGCTCAAAGAAAACCTGGAAAAAAATCAATTACAACTTGCACTATTTTTTATTTTTACAGGAAGATCATTGACCACGCAGACGATCATTCGTAGTGCAATGCAAGATGCTTTGAATGAGCTGATAAAAAGATGTAATGAAAACGCTAACAAAAATTCTTAGTTACCCTTTTATTTTTATCATCAGGATATATCAATTGGCGATCTCTCCGTTGATCGGGCCAAAGTGCAGGTTCACGCCAACCTGTTCGCAATACGCCGTGGATGCATTAAAAAAATATGGCATTTTTAAAGGCTCATGGCTGGCTATAAAAAGAATTGGCAGGTGCCATCCATTGGGTGGAAGTGGTTATGATCCTGTTCCTTAATTTTTTTAAAGATTCAGATTATTTTGACATAAAAAAAACCCGCCTTTCAGCGGGTTAAAATTTTTATTCTTTGTAAATTATTTACCACTCATTCTTTCTGCAACTTTGTTCCAGTTAACGAGGTTCCAAAATGCGGCTAAATAGTCACCGCGTTTATTTTGATATTTTAAATAATAGGCATGCTCCCATACATCTACTCCAAGAACAGGTGTACCCTTCACTTCAGCAACATCCATCAAAGGATTATCCTGGTTGGGTGTAGAACAGATTTGCAATTTTCCATCATGCACAATTAACCATGCCCATCCGCTGCCAAAACGCGTCATGCCTGCCTGGTTGAATTTTTCTTTGAAGGCATCAAAAGAACCGAATGCGTCATTGATCTTTTTTGCCATATCATCACCCGGGTTTCCACCCCCATTGGGAGATAATGTTTCCCAGAAAAAACTGTGATTCCAGTGTCCGCCTCCATTATTTCTTACGGCAGGAGAAATTTTTCCTGCATGTGCCACCAGTTCTTCCAGGCTTTTATTTTCATGTTCAGTACCTGCAATTGCTTTATTTAAATTATCCACGTAACCCTGGTGGTGTTTGTCGTGGTGAATTTTCATTGTTGTCTCATCAAAATGTGGCTCCAGTGCATTGTATGCATAAGGAAGAGCCGGTAATGTAAATGCCATGTTCTTGTATTTTTATTTTGTTTGAAAATATTTGTAGCCCTACAAATTTACTACAATGAAATATAATATTTGTTAGGGTTGCTGTAATATTCTCTGCTTGTAATACTGGTAAGATTATCTTTTTGACCTGAAAAAAGTTTGTATTAATTCTATACAGGCTTCCTGCATCAAACCTTTTTTGATAATCGTTTTGGGATGAAAGGGCGATGCATTGCCGGTATATTTGCTATACCCGTTTTTTACATCCGATGCGCCAAAAATCACTTCTTTCATTTTGCTCCAGTAAATGGCACCGGCGCACATGAGGCAGGGTTCAATAGTAACAAACAATTTTGCTTCGGGTAAATATTTTGCGCCTAAATAATTGCAGGCAGTAGTGATAGCAATGATCTCTGCGTGTGCCGTTGGATCATTTAATCGCTCCACCTGGTTATACCCTTTTGCAATAATTTTATTTTCAAGTACGATCACTGCGCCGATAGGCACTTCATCATTTTCAAAAGCTTTTTTTGCCTGGTTGTATGCCTGTTGCATAAAATATTCATCATCTAAAGGCATATAAATATTGGACTTTGATTTTGAAAATGAATTAATTGAAAACCTACTTTACATATTTCCAATTGCGGATTTTTCCTTCTTCCAGCCACGCTAAAGTGATCGCCAGTCTTTTTTCAAAAGTCTGTGGTGTTTTTGCTTCATTAAGCCAAAGAATGTATTCTCTTTTATTTGAATCACTGAAATTAGCAAAAGTTGCACTGGCCTTTTTATTTTCCAGTAATGCTTTTTTCAAAGCTTCCGGGATTGCCGGGAGAGGTGATCTCTTATGAATTTTTACCTGGATTTTTATTTCATTTTCATTCAGGGATACGGCTTCTTTGATATAGGAAATTAAGATTGCATTATTCGGAAGAGAATTTAGGGAAGTAATTTTGTCAAAATTCCCCATTCCATTTTTTTCACTGATTTGTAAAAGTTTTTGTGGATCTTTCAGCAGGCTTGCTTTACGAAAACTAATAGCGCAATGATTTTTAAAAGCAGCCATACTGCAAACAATACCTTTATATTCAAAATTGGGAAAACCCCATTTAATGGTTTCAGTTATTTGCGGGGAAGCTTTATGAACGAGTGCACGAAAATGTTCAAGTATTGGTTTTGCAAAATCAACCGACTTGCTGATGTATTCATCAACTTGTATATTTTTTTTACCCATGGCATAAAAATTAAAGAAGCAATTTAAACATATTTGGGTATGCTTAAATTACTTCTTAAAAAAAATGATGTAAAACTAACGTTTATGGGATATTCAAAACGGGCTTAGCCAGGCCTAGCTTCGCTTCCAGGCTTAAAGTAGCGTGTGGCACTGCACGTAAACGGGTTTTATCTATTAATTTACCGGTAACACGGCAGATACCATACGTTTTATTTTCAATGCGTATGATCGCTTTTTCCAGGTGATCAATATACGTGATCTGGCGGCTGGCCATTTGACTTAATTGCTCCCTTTCCATACTCATGCCACCGTCTTCCATGGTCATGTACCTGTTATCAGTTTCATCACCACCCATATCATCTTTTCGGGTAATTAATCCCTGGAGATAGCCCAATTCTTTTTTTGCTGCTTCCTGTTTTTTCATAATAAGTTCCCTGAATTCATTGAGCTCGGCATCTGTATAGCGCACAAGCAAATCATTGGACCTCTCATCATTTCTTTTTTCCAGGGGTGTGTACCCTGGTTTATATGGGACGCTTGTTTTAACGGAAGTCTTTGGAATTTTTACTTCTTTAATTGCTTCTGCCTTGCCAGATTTTTTAGGTATTGTTTTGATTGGCCCGTTATCCTTTTCAGGAACCACATGTTTATAACTTTCCTTTTTTGCAACCGGTTTTGGCGGATTTGGTGCAACATGGCCTGAAGGTTTTAGCTGCAAATTTTTCGGATGTGTTGGCTTAGTTACAGCTTGTACTGTTTTTGAAACTGGGGTTGCTTTACTTACTGTCAAAGGTTTAACTACTTTAGACACAGTTTTCTTTACAGGCACAGTTTTTACAGACACAGGCTTTTTAGCGATTTGCTTTTTTGCCGCAACAGGTTTTGCTGCTGCTTTTTTAGGCGCCGGTTTAGGAGCTGATTTTTTAGAGTCAACTTTTTTGGTGGGAGCCTTGGAATTAGTTGCCGCTTTTTTAGGAGCGAACGGTTTTGCTGCAGGCTTTTTAGCTGCCACGGCTTTTTTAACAGGTGCTTTTTTCATAGTTTCTTTTTTTTGTATAACGGCTTTTTTGGGGATAGGTTTAGCTGTTTTTTTAGGTGCTATTTTTTTTGTAGCCATAATTTAAGGATTTAAGCTATTTTATTTACTTCTACTATTAAAGGTGTTTCATTTACTTCAATTTGAATACCATCTGTTATTTCGGGTACCCAAATCAATTCACCTGCCAAAATTTCTGCGCAAATATAGTTTTTAAATTGAATAATTGCAGGCTTTATTACGGTGTTTGCGGGTAGTTTTACAATAATATGATCCGTGAGGGCAAAAGTCATTTCTTTCCGGATATTTTGAATGCGGTTAATGAATTCTCTGGCTGTTCCTTCATTTAGTAATTCATCATTTAAGGTAATATCCAGTGCCACTGTCAGGCTACCTTTGGATGCAATTCGCCAGCCTGGAATATCATCGGCTGATATTTCTACATCATCTGTTGAAATGGGGAAATTTTCTCCCTCTATCACCAAATTATATTTACCGTTTTTTTCCAGTTCCGCGATCTGTTCCTGGCTGAATTCTGCAATGGCTGTTGCAGCCGGCTTCATTTTCTTTCCCAGTTTAGACCCCAGGGTTTTATAATTAGCTTTTATCTTTTTTGCTATAAATCCTTCCGTGGATGAAATATATGTAACCTCTTTTACATTTACTTCAGATTTGATCAACTCTTCCACTTTTTGCAATTGTATTTTTTCTGCTTCACTATATATTGGAATTAAAATTTTTTGTAAAGGCTGACGGACTTTAATACCTGCTTTTTTACGGATTGATAAAATGAGTGAACAAATTTCCTGTGCCATTTGCATTCTTTCTTCCAGTTGCTCATCAATTACTGAGCTTTCTGGTTTTGGAAAATCTGTATAGTGAATAGAACCGGCTGGGGATAAATTTGTAATAGAATTTAATGCATTAAAAATGGCATCCGGGAAAAATGGGGAAATGGGCGCCATTAATTTTAAAATCGTTTCCAGGCATTCATACAAAGTCTGGTATGCCGAAATTTTATCCTGCTCATAATCACCTTTCCAAAACCGGCGCCTGCATAAGCGCACATACCAGTTACTCAACGCTTCCGTGGTAAAATATTCAATAGCGCGAGCAGCAATTGTAGGTTCATAATCATCCAATGCTTTCGTAACATCGCGGATCAAACTATTCAACGCAGATATTATCCATTGATCTATTTCCGGCCTTTCCTTGATGGGAATATATTTTTCTTTAAAAATAAAGCCATCCACATTTGCATACAATACAAAAAACTGGTAGGTATTAAATAAAGTTCCAAAAAACTTATGCTGCACTTCTTCAATTCCGGAAACATCAAAACGTAAATTATCCCAGGGCGATGCATTAGAAATAAAATACCAACGCGTAGCATCAGCACCATATTTATAAATAGTGGCAAATGGATCAACCACATTTCCCACGCGTTTGCTCATTTTATTTCCATTCTTGTCCAGTACTAATCCGTTTGAAATAACTGTTTTATACGCAATGCCGGGGTATTTTTTTTCAACTTCATCTTTCGAAAAACCGGCTTTCAATAATTCTTCATGCACAGATTCTTTCATCAGTGAAGCAAGCGCATGCAAAGTATAAAACCAACCACGCGTTTGATCCACGCCTTCGGCGATGAAATCTGCAGGATAAGATTTTGCAAAAGTGTCAATGTTTTCAAATGGGAAATGCCATTGCGCATACGGCATTGCACCGCTGTCAAACCAAACGTCGATCAGATCCGGAACGCGTTTCATCGGTTTGCCTGAATCCGACACTAAAATAATTTCATCTACAAATGGTTTGTGCAAATCTAAAATCCCGCTATGCAAATAATTTTTATTAATGCTTTCACCTAATACTTTATTTGCTTTGATGATGCCTTCATTCAATGCTTCAATGGAATTGATACAAATTTCTTCAGTGCCATCTTCGGTACGCCAAATTGGAAGCGGTGTGCCCCAAAACCTGCTGCGGCTTAAGTTCCAGTCAACCATATTTTCCAGCCAGTTTCCAAAACGGCCTTCGCCGGTTGAAGCAGGTTTCCATTGAATTGTTTTATTCAATTCAATCATCCTGTCTTTTAGTGCAGTGGTTTTAATAAACCATGCATCAAGCGGGTAATATAAAATCGGTTTATCCGTGCGCCAGCAATGCGGGTAACTATGTTCAAATTTTTCTATTTTAAATGCCAGGCCTTCTTTTTTTAACTTCACGGCTATGTCCACATTCACATCTGCATAAGCAGGATCATCTTTATAATTTTTTACAAAGCGGTTGCTGAATTCTCCCACGCCGTTTATAAATTTTCCTTCTTTATCCACCAGCGTTAAAATGCCTGTATTATTTTTTTGACCTGTTTTAAAATCATCCGCTCCAAAAGCCGGCGCTGTATGTACGATGCCTGTTCCATCTTCCGTAGTTACATAATCTCCGGGTAAAACACGAAATGGTTTTGCGCCGGGTGTGATTTCATTAATTTTTTCATCAGTATTTGCATCAAATGGCGAAAGTTGATCATAACTCAGGCCAGACAAATCTTTTCCTTTGTATGCAGTAATTTTTTTCCAGGGAATAATTTTATCACCTTCTTTAAAAGCAGAAAAATCTGCATCTTTTCCTTCTGCTGAAAAATAATTGGGAATTAATTTTTCTGCGAGGATCACGTTGATTTTCTGATGTGTATATGGATTAAAAGTGGACAGCAATGCATAATCAATATTCGGCCCCACGGTTAATGCAAGGTTGGATGGAAGTGTCCATGGCGTGGTGGTCCAGGCCATGAAAAAAACATTTTCTACAGAATCATTCGAACCATTATCAAGCCCTTTTTTTATTTGAATAAAAGCAGGATGATCATGATTTTTTTCATGACCGCTTAAACGAAACATTACTGTGGCGCTGGTATCCTTTACATCTTTATACGTACCCGGTTGATTCAGTTCATGGCTGGAAAGTCCTGTGCCGGCAGCGGGGGAATATGGCTGAATACTTACACTTTCATAAAGCAGGCCCTTTTTATACAACTCGCCCAGCATCCACCAAAGCGTTTCAATATAATTATTTTCAAAAGTGATATAGGGATTTTTTAAATCCACCCAATAACCCATGATGCGTGTGAGTTCATCCCATTTATCTTTATAGCGCAACACCGCTTCGCGGCATTTTTGATTATAATCTTCAACAGAAATTTTTTCTCCAATATCTTCTTTGGTAATGCCCAGTTCTTTTTCTACGCCCAATTCCACGGGCAGGCCGTGGGTGTCCCAACCACCTTTTCTCAGCACCTGGAAACCCTGCATGGTTTTATAGCGGCAAAAAATATCTTTGATAGTACGGGAAATTACATGATGGATTCCCGGCATACCATTAGCACTTGGCGGCCCTTCATAAAAAACAAATGGTTCCGCGTTGTCGCGCAGTGAAATACTCTTTTCAAACGTTTTATCTGCTGCCCATTTATGAAGAATTGTTTCCTCAATAGAAGGCAGATCCAGGCGTTTGTATTCCGGGTATTTTTCAACAATATTTTTGCTTTGATCTTCCATTTCCTTTAAAAGGCTGCAAAGTTAAGAATTCGCATTCAGAATTCAATAGGTATGCGTATTTCATGGATGTTAAAGAAGATTAATATTTACTGCAAAAATGATGTTGGAAAAATTTCACTGTACAATCAAAATTTTTCGCACAATCCTCAGCGCAGAATAATCATTTATCTTCGCGCATTAAATGAATTTGCATGCATTTTGACAAGAAAGGAATGACAGATGAAGAATTAGTCGAAATTTACAAAAAACTCTTATACCCCAGGTTAATAGAAGAGAAAATGCTGATCCTCCTGCGGCAGGGAAAGATCAGTAAATGGTTTAGTGGCATTGGCCAGGAAGCAATCTCCGTGGGTGTTACACTGGCTTTGGATAAAGATGAATGGGTTATGCCATTACACAGAAATCTCGGCGTTTTTACCACACGGGACATGCCGCTGGAAAAATTATTCAAACAATTCCAGGGCAATAAAGACGGTTATAGCAAAGGCCGGGAAAGAAGTTTCCATTTCGGTAACCGTGATCATCATATTTGCGGCATGATCTCGCATCTTGGGCCGCAACTCGCGATTGCAGATGGTGTGGCGCTTGCGTATAAATTAAAAAAAGAAAATAAAGTATCCCTGGCATTCACCGGAGAAGGTGGCACGAGCGAAGGCGATTTTCACGAAGCATTAAATACTGCCGCGGTCTGGGATTTACCCGTCATTTTTATCGTGGAAAATAATGGTTATGGCCTGAGTACGCCAACGAGTGAACAATACCGTTGTAAAAATATTGCTGATAAAGGTATTGGTTATGGAATGGAAAGCATCACAATTGATGGAAATAATATCCTGTCTGTTTTGGATACCATTCGGGGCATACGGAAATATTGTATTGAAAATCAAAAACCCTATCTCGTAGAGTGTAAAACTTTCCGCATGCGCGGCCATGAAGAAGCCAGCGGAACGAAATATGTGCCGCCAGAATTATTTGAAGAATGGGCTTTAAAAGACCCGGTAAAAAATTACGAAACTTTTTTATTACAGGAAAATATTTTGGATGAAGATGGTATCAAATCCATACGTGTAGCACAAAAAGAAAAAATAGAAGCCGAATTGCAAAAGGCATACAATGCAGCGCCATTGCATCCCGACAGTGCTGAAGAAATCGAAGATGTTTTTGCAAAAAATGAAAATAACAGCACTAACATTATTGATAATTCAAGTAACCACTTTCCTTATACAACGGAAGAATTGCATTTTAAAGAAATGCGCATGATTGATGCGATTCAAGAAGGCTTGTTTCAATCCATGGAACATCATGACAATTTGATTTTAATGGGCCAGGATATTGCAAAATATGGCGGTGCATTTAAGATCACGGAAGGTTTTTTAGAAAAATTTGGGAAGAAAAGAGTGCGCAATACGCCTTTGTGTGAAAGCGCGATCGTTGGCGCTGCATTGGGTTTGAGCCTGGAAGGTTTTAAAAGTATGATGGAAATGCAGTTTGCAGATTTTGTAACTGTTGGTTTCAACCAGATTATCAACAACCTGGCAAAAATTCATTATCGCTGGGGACAAAATGCGGATGTGGTGATCCGCATGCCAACAGGTGGCGGCGTTGGTGCCGGGCCTTTTCATTCACAAAGCAATGAAGCCTGGTTTGTGCATACACCCGGACTGAAAGTAGTATATCCTTCCACGCCCATTGATGCGAAAGGCCTACTTATTGCGGCAATAAATGATCCGAATCCTGTTTTATATTTTGAACATAAAGTATTATATAGAAGTGTGCATGACGCTGTGCCGGTAGAATATTTTGAAATTGAAATTGGTAAAGCAAGGCAGGTAAAAACCGGAGATGACATCAGCATTATCACGTATGGTGCAGGTGTGCATTGGGCACTGGAATATGCGGAACAACATCCTGAAATAAGTTTGGATATACTTGACCTGAGAACGCTTGCACCACTGGATTATGAAGCTATTGAAAAATGTGTGAAAAAAACCGGTCGTGTTTTAATACTCCATGAAGATACATTGATCGGTGGCATTGGTGGAGAGATTGTGGCCTGGATAATGGAAAATTGTTTTCAATTTCTGGATACGCCTGTAATGCGCTGCGCCGGCCTCGATACGCCCATTCCATTCAATATGGAATTGGAAAAAAACTTTATGGCGAAAAGCAGGCTACATGATATAATTAAGAAGTTACTGAAATATTGAGAATAATGGTTAATGGTTAATTGCCTGAGCGACCTGCATTGAGCGCAGTCGAAATGAGCCGAAGCTGGAATTGATAGAGATGAGCTAACAACTAAAAAGAACATTGAAAAAGTTTTCTTTATTTTTTAAACATTTAGTTTTTAGTTTCTTGAATTCCTACAACTTCCTCCAGCAAAACTTTTTTCTTTTTCACTTCCAGCCTATGTATTACGCCATGTTTCAAAGCTACATTTTCGTTTCCATGTCTTACCGGGAAATCAACACAAACCGGATAATCAAAGTTTTGAATATGTTCTTTAATTGTTTCCAAAACAGTTTTGCCAAATGGGAGTGCTGTATCTTTTGTTCCTGTAAATCCACCGAGAATAAGTCCGGCAAACTTATCCAATTTTCCGCTCCTTTTTAATTGCACAAACATGCGGTCTATGTGATAAATATATTCATCAATATCTTCAACAAATAAGATCTTTCCATCCGTGTTTAATTCTGATGGCGTACCAATGAGATTTACAAGTATGGAGAGATTGCCGCCCACCAAAACACCTTCAATTTTGCCGGGCCTGTTCAATGGATGAGCCGCACATTCATAAAAAAATTTTTCACCTTTCAATGCATTATTGAGCGTTTGTAAAAATGGTTCTCCATTTGCGCTATCATTAAACGCCGCAGCCATCGGCGCATGCAAAGTAGCCGTTTGATAATTTTGAAAAATATGTGCATGGAAAACTGTGATATCACTATAACCAATAATCCATTTCGGATTTTTTTGGAAACCTGAAAAATCAATATCATCAATGATCCTGCTTACGCCATAGCCACCTCTTGCACAAAGAATGGCCTGCACATTTTTATCATCCAGCATCTGCTGAAAATCCGCACACCTTTCTGCATCGGTACCCGAAAAATAAGTTGATCTTTTGCCCAACGTTCTTCCGCATTTCACTTTGTATCCCCATGTTTTAAGGGTGGATATACAAGTTTTTATTTTGGATAAAGACATCGAACCTGCAGGGCATACAATGCTAATGGTATCGCCTTTTTTTAAATATGGTGGCTGCTTAATCATGTGATTCTATTAAAGTGCATTTTGTTGTTGATACATGTAAAGTATGCACCATTCCATGCCTGATGGCAAAATTATTTTTTTGATGGCCCACGGGAAAATCAAAACAAACGGGGTAATTATATTCCTGTATTTTTTCCAACACAATTTCTTCTATTGTTTTACCAAATTCTTCTCCCGGATCATCGGGTTTTATTTTGAAACCACCGAGGACAAGCCCTTTCAGTTTTGCTAATTTTCCGGAACGTTTCAAGCCCCAAAACATCCTGTCAATACTGTATAAATATTCACCGGTATCTTCTACAAATAAAATCGAATTCTCCAGGCGCAATTCCGAATCGCTACCATACAAAGATTCAATGGTTTTTAAATTTCCGCCAAGGAAAACGCCGCTTGCCTCGCCATTTTTATTATTGACATTCAGTGGGATTTCATACAAAATTTTTTCGCCAAACAACGCTTTGCGTATGGATTGAATGGTTGCGTTTTGCACTTCATCGGCAAGCGCAGGATTGTCCGGGAAACTATTGCACATTTTTGAATGTAAAGAAGCAATTCCAAAATTGCGGTAAATATGATTCAGCAAAACGGTGGCATCACTGAAACCAATTAGCCATTTTGGTTTTTGTACAAATTTTGAAAAGTCAAGCCTGTCAATAATTCGGATCAGTCCATAGCCACCGCGTGCGCACATGATGGCTTGAAGGTTTTCATCATTCAGCATTTGCTGCATGTCTTTGGCGCGTTCTTCATCCGTACCGGAAAAAGTAAAATTGCGCGTGCCGATCGTTGACCCGTATTTTATATTTAAATTCCAGGACTGTATTTCTGTTATGGCCGGCTGCATTTCTTCCAACGTTATAAAACCCGCAGGCGCTGTGATTCCGAGCGTATTTCCGGGCTTTAAATAGGGTGGAATTTTTGAAAAAAGATTTTTATTTTTTAATTGTTGGCCAGTAAATGCTTCCTGGTTTTTGGCTGCTAAATTGTTAGGAAAAACCTGGAAGGCAGCTCCCGCAAAGGCCAATGAACGGATAAATTTCTTTCGCTCCATATCTAAAATTAAGTGATTTCCAGGTCAAAAATAAGGACAAGTCATGTTTTATACACTAATATCAATAATGTTATTTGGCAAAATTTTATATTAGTACATTAAACCTATGGTATGATCTTTACTCCATATAAACACATAAAATTTTAAACATGAAAAAGATCATCGTTGCCTTTTCTTTTCTTTTAGGAGCCGTAGGATTTGCCCAGGCACAAACCACAGATTCAGCTACGCCACCATCTTCATCTAATCAAAAAGGGATGAAAGATCAATCTATGAAATCCAATTCTACTATGCGCCAGATGCTGGAAAATGCAAATTTAACCCAGGATCAAAAAAAGAAAGTAATGGACTTCAAAAAAGCATCAAAAACAAAAGAAGATGCCATTAATAATAATAAAAGTTTGTCTGATACAGATCGCCAGGCTCAACTGAAAGATCTGAGAAAACAAACCAGGAAAAACATATTATCTATTTTAACACCAGAGCAAAAGAAACAAATGATGCAGGAAAAGAATGGTGATGAAAAAGCGCCACCACCACCACCTCCGCCTCCAGCTAACAAATAACCGGGTTAAATTCTTTTCATCAAAAGTTCGGCACGGTTTTTACATTATTGTCATTATTAATTATAAAAAAATAAACAACATGAAAAAATTATTATTAGCTGGTGTTATCGCTTTTGGCTTATGTTCTTTTACACAGGCAAAAGCTCAAAACGGTGCCAAAGAAGAAACTGCACAAATGCAGAAAAAACCTGATTGGAAAATGATCAAAGAAAAATTGAACATGACCAATGACCAGGTTACAAAGATTAAAAGTTATGCAAGTGTGGCAAAAACGAGGCGTGATGCGGTGAAGAGTGATCCATTATTGACCGTTCAGCAAAGAGCAGACAGAATTCAAAATATCAAAGATGAACTGAAAGATAAAATTGGAGGTGTTTTAAATGCAGATCAAAAAGCAAAAATCAAGGCATACCGGGAACGGAAAGAAGCAAGTCCATTGGATGCAATCCGCGTGGATGACTAATACTGTATTGACTATAGAAAAAGCCGGAATTTTCCGGCTTTTTTTATGCCTGAAATTTTGAGCATTTACCATTTGCATAAAAAATATTCTATAGTAATTGAGAAAGCTTTAATTTTCAAAAAAAATTAAGGTGGACGTTTTATCAATTAAAGGAATCACGAAATATTATGGAAAAATTTGTGCATTGAATAATGTAAGTTTTTCTATTCCCGCAGGTTCTGTTTATGGCATTCTTGGTCCGAATGGAAGTGGAAAGACTACACTCCTGGGAATCATCATGAATATCCTGAAACAAAATTCAGGCAGCCTGGAATTGCTTGGTGAGTCACCAATCAGTCATGTGCGCAGGCGCGTGGGAACATTGCTCGAAACACCTAATTTCTATCATTATTTATCGGGGGAAAAGAATTTGCGTATTGCCGCTGCTATCAAACAAAAAGGTGCAGATCAAATAGACGATGTGTTGAAAAAAGTGAACCTCTATGAACGGAGGCAAAGCAAATTCAGTTCTTATTCTTTAGGTATGAAACAAAGGCTGGCCATTGCTTCCTGCCTGCTGGGTGACCCGGAAGTGCTGGTTTTTGATGAGCCTACAAATGGCCTGGATCCTGTAGGTATTTCCGAGATTCGCGAACTCATTTTATCCCTGGCATCGCAGGGTAAAACAATTATCATGGCAAGCCATTTACTCGATGAAGTGGAAAAAGTATGCAGCCATGTAGCTATTTTAAAATATGGCGACCTGCTTACCGCGGGCAAGGCTGATGATGTTTTGGTGAATGAAGATATCGTTGAGGTTGGTGCAAAAAAATTGGACATGCTCGAAAATATTTTGAAGACATTTCCTGGTCTTTCACAGGTCAAAAAATCCGGCAATTTTATACATGCTACATTTCCTGTTGGCATGGCAAAAATGGAAGAGATTAACCGATTTTGCCAGGACAATGGGTTGATTTTAAATCATCTTATTTTAAAGAAAAAAAGCCTCGAAGCCTTATTTCTTGAACTTACAAATAATTAAAAGATGTTGTACAATTTAAAAATAGAATGGCTGAAAATAAAGAACTACCGCACCTTCTGGATATTGGGTGGTTTATTTGTGATTAGTGTTTTTGGTATTAATTATATCGCTTTTGCCATAGAGCATGAGACAATGCAAAAAGCGCCGGAAGCCGGGATGATCTTAGGTACTTCGCGTTTTCTTTTCCCTGATGTTTGGGGCACGATTGCCTACCTGAGCAGTTACCTGCTTTTCATTCCTGGTTTATTGATGATCATTTCCATTACAAATGAATATTCATTTAAAACGCACCGGCAAAACATTATTGATGGCTGGAGCAGGCTGGATTTTATTTATGTAAAATTAGCTGATGCAGTGATCCTGGCTATCAGCGCCACTTTAATCATGTTTTTAACGGCCATAGTTTTTGGGATTTCTTCAGGAGGTATGTCCACGTTTAGTTTTTCAGGCAGCCTTTATGTGTTTTATTTTTTCATACAATCATTGAGTTATATAGCCGTAGCACTTTTATTTGGAATTCTGTTTAAAAGATCCGGGATTGCCATTGGTGTCTTTTTTTTATATGCAGTAGTAATAGAAAACCTGGTTGCAGGAATATTGAACAGGTATGCCGGTGGCATCGGCGCATATTTGCCGCTTGAATCCACAGATAATTTGATTCCATTTCCTTTTTTAAAAAGTGTAGTGGACCAGATTGTGAAGCGGCCTGATACAAATTATTTACTCATTGCAGCCTGCATTTATTTAGTGCTGTATTTCTTGTTTAGTAAATGGAAATTTCAAACAGATGATCTTTGATAAAAAGACAAATTCCTTTTAAAAAAGTTTTTTAAACCATTTTAATTTCCCCTTGAATGGCGGGTATTTAATGGCAGGATCAAACCAGGTGGGCGTTTTTAAAATGGATTTTTTATGGGTGAAAACATCGAATGAAAATTTTCCATGATAACTACTCATACCACTGGAACCGCGGCCGCCAAAAGGTAACTCATCATTGGTGAGGTGCCAGGCCGCATTGTTAATGCAGCCGCCTCCGAAAGGAATATTTTCTATCCAGAATTGCTCTTCTTTTTTAGATGAAGTAAAAACATACAATGCAAGCGGGTTGGGATTTCTGTTGATGATATCCATGGCTTCATCTTTAGTTTTAAAAGATAAGACCGGTAACAATGGCCCAAAAATTTCTTCCTGCATGATGGGCGAATCAATTGAAATATTGTTGAGCAAAGTAGGTGCTATGTATAATTTTTCTTTATTCGTATTTCCGCCGCAAACTATTTCACCGGATTGTAACAAACTGGTCAGCCGGTCGAATTGTTTTTCATTAATAATTTTTCCATAATTATAATTTTGATCTGCATCTTTTCCAAAAAATTCCTGCATGTATAATCCCAGGTTTTTCATTAATTCATCTTTGATGGACTCTTCTGCCAGGATATAGTCTGGGGCGACACACATCTGCCCGGCATTGGAAAATTTAGCTAATACAATTCTTTTAGCAGCTACTTTTAAGTTGGCATTTTTTTCAATAATGCAGGGACTTTTCCCGCCTAATTCCAGTACTACAGGTGTCAATTGTGAAGCGGCCATTTCATAAATCTTTTTTCCCACTGCGGTACTACCTGTATAAAATATTTTATCAAAATGAAAATTGCTGATCATGCCGGGAATAGTAGTTGCACCATCACCTTCAATGTATAAAACATATTCTTCCGGGAAAATTTGCTGCACTATTTTTTTCATCACCAATGAAGTGGCGGGTGCGAATTCACTGGGTTTTAAAACTACCGCATTACCCGTGGCAATGGCCGCCACAAAAGGAACCAATAAAAGCTGAAAAGGATAATTCCAGGGGGCAATGATTAATACGACACCATAGGGTTCTTTATAGATAAAACTGGAGGAAGGAAAATTTAAAAGGTTTGTATCTACGCTTTCAGGTTTGGCCCAGCGTTTTAAATTTCTTTCGAAATTTTTTATTTCTCCCAGCACAAAACCAATTTCTGTAATCCATGCTTCTTCCTGGTTTTTTTTCAAATCTCTATATAAGGCATCTAAAATTTCCTGCTGGAATTGGAGAACAGTTTTTTTTAATACACTTAATTGTTTAAGCCGGAATGAAACCGGTTTTGTAACGCCGGAATAATACCAGTTGCGCATTTTAGTTAACTCCGGGATATAATTTTTTTCCATAATTTTTAAAACGACTTTCAAAGTAAGATTTAATCACAGATTAAATAAGAATTGTATGATTTTTTTTTATACCTAAAAAATGATAATTTACATGCTTTAAAATTTTATAACTTTTTGCAGCATGAAAAAATTAAAAAAAGCAACAACATCAACTACTGATTCAAGAAGACGTTTCATAAAAAATGCCGGCATGGTTACGGCCGGTTTATACATTGTACCCAGGCATGTTTTGGGTGGCAAAGGCTTTATATCACCAAGTGATAAATTGCAGGTCGCGGCCATAGGCGCAGGTGGAAAAGGGGAAGATGACATCAATCATTTTTATAAAGGCGGCCATGCCGACATTGTTATACTATGTGATGTGGATGACCGGCAATCCGTTAATTCACGCAAAAAATTTCCAAAGGCAAAATACTATAAAGACTTCCGGGAGATGCTGGATAAGGAAAGTAAATCTATTGATGCAGTTTCCGTGTCCATACCCGATCATTCCCATGCCGTAGCAGCAATGGCGGCTATGCAAAGAGGTAAACATGTGTATGTTCAAAAACCCATGGCGCATGATATTTATGAAGCCAGGATCATGACGGAAGCAGCACATAAATATAAAGTGGTTACTCAAATGGGCAACCAGGGTGCAAGTGGCGATGGAGTGCGCCAATTAATAGACTGGTATAAAGCGGGCATCATCGGAGATTTGGAAGAAGTTTATTGTTATACAGACAGGCCGGTGTGGCCGCAAGGTGTTTTAAGGCCGAAACAAAGTGATCCCATCCCAGCCGGGCTTGACTGGGATTTGTGGCAGGGAACAGCGCCAGAAAAAAATTATTTTAATGATGTTTTGCCATTTAATTGGCGTGGCTGGTGGGATTATGGTACAGGTGCTTTGGGCGATATGGCTTGTCATATCATGCAACCTGCATTTGCTGTGGCAAATCTTGGTTACCCGGTTTCTGCAGAATGCAGTGTGGCAACGAGATACCTGCAACCCTGGCAAAGAGCGTATGCACCAGATAGTCCACCCATTGCATCACATATCATTCTGACATTTGATATGCCGGGACAAAAAAGCCTGAAGCTTCACTGGATGGATGGTGGCATTCAACCACAGCGTCCTGAAGAATTAGGTGCGAATGAACAAATGGGTGACGGTGGTAATGGGGTGATATTCATTGGTACTAAAGGCAAAATGATGTGTAGTACGTATGCCATTAATCCTCAACTTTTACCTACATCCAAAACGGCCATAACAATTGTTCCGCAAACTCTTGCAAGAGTTCCTGGCGGCGAAGATGCACATTATACTTCATGGGTGGATGCTTGTATCGCAGGTTATGGAAGTGATAAAGCAAAAGATTTGAGCAGTCGTTTTGATGTAGCCGGGCCACTTACTGAAAGTGTATTAATGGGTAATCTCGCGATTCGCAGTTATGATATCCGGAAACCAAAAGGAGATGGATTTGAATACCCGGGACGTTATATAAAATTATTATGGGATGGACCTCAGATGAAGATTACCAATTTTGAAGATGCTAATCAATTTGTAAAAAGAACATATCGCGAACCGTGGAGTTTAAATGTATAAAAGAAAATTATACATTTCACGTTAAACGGTATTAAAAATAATTTCAAAATTCCTTTTTTTATGCCCGGTCATTTGCAGGTAAAAATTATCAATCGTTCCGCTAATTCACTGCCTGCTTATGCTACAACAGGCTCTTCAGGAATGGATATAAAAGCAAATTTACCGGAAGCCGTTTCTATTTCACCACAGGAAAGATTGCTTATTCCAACCGGTTTGTTTTTAGAAATTCCGGAAGGTTATGAAGCGCAGATACGTACCAGGAGCGGGATGGCATTAAAACACGGAATTGCCTGCCTGAATAGTCCCGGCACGATTGATGCAGATTACAGGGGAGAAATAAAAGTCATCCTGGTAAATTTATCTGAAGAAAATCAGCTCATTCATCCGGGTGACCGCATCGCTCAAATGGTTTTTGCAAAAGTGGAAATGATTCAATGGCTTGAAAGTGAAAGTATCAGCGAAACCTCCAGGGGTGAAGGTGGCTTTGGCCATACAGGAAAGAATTAACTATGAAAAAATGCATCCCAATTTTCCTATTATTTTTTACAATTTTTGCAGGCTGCAAAACGAGTAAGAAAATAATTGTGCAAGAAAAGAATCCAATTGATTCAACCAAACAAAATCAAACTGTAGCCACTTCAGAAGATAGTTTTTCGATAGCAACACAGACTTTATTAAAAGTGAGATCGGCTTTTCCTGCATATACTTTTTTCTATGCCAAAGTAAAGCTCGATTATGAAAGCGTAAATCAAAGTCTCCAGGCAACAGTATATATTCGAATCCAAAAAGACAGCATCATTTGGATCTCCGTCACGGGCCCGCTGGGAATTGAAGGCGCAAGAGCGCTTATTCGCCCGGATAGTTTGCAGGTGATGAATAAAATTGATAAAACAATTTTAACGCGACCCGTAACTTACCTGCAGGAAAAATTCCATATCCCTGTAGATTTTTATGCATTGCAGGATTTGATTATTGGCAATGCCCTATTTAACGATTCCACAATTGCACATTATCAAATTGGAAAAGAGCTGATAGAATTAATTTTACCTGATACGCGTTTTAAAAATAAAGTTTTAATCAATACAAGCACAAGTTTCATTGATCAAAATATCCTGTATGATGCAGACAGTAGTTTCGTAAGATATGCCGCGTTTACATATAGTAGTTATGAAAAAAATACAGGTTATAATTTCTCTACAGAAAGAAACATTTTAGTGCATGATAAAAATGATATTAATATTGGGTTGAGTTTCAAACAATATAGTTTTAATGAATCTCAAACATTTCCCTTCAATATTCCTAAAAATTATTCCGTAAAATAATATTATTTTACACACTTCGTTACAAATATACCTATACCCTTAAAGTTTCTGCATGATCTATAAATACATTCTTTCTTTTTTCTTTCTGGTTATTACTGTGTCTGCTTTTTCGCAGGATACAAAAGAAGACATTCAAAAAAAGCAGCAGCAATTGCTGAAAGAAATTTCTGATTTGAATAATACACTTGATGGCATTAAAAAAAATAAAAAACTTTCCCTTGGCCAGCTTACACTCGTGCAACGGAAGATTGATGCCCGCCAGGAATTGATAAACAATATCAACAAAGATTTGCGACGGCTAAATGAAGACATGTACCAGAATGAATTGAACATTTACCGGTTAAAAAGGGAGTTGGATACATTAAAAGAACAATATGCCAAAAGCCTGGTATTTGCCTATAAAAACAGGAGTAATTATGATTACCTGAATTTTCTTTTTTCGGCAAATAGTTTTAATGATGCTTTAAAGCGAATTGCCTATTTGAAGAGTTACCGCCAATACAGGGAAACCCAGGTAAGTACTATTACGAAAACGCAGGACTTACTTCAAAACAGGATTCAATCCCTCAGTTCCAATAAAAAGGATAAGAGTACTTCCTTGTCGGATCAAAGCACTCAATTGGGCGTTTTGGAAGATGATAAAAAGGAAAAAGACCAGGTCGTCAATAAATTAAAGGGGCAGGAAAAAAATATTGCTTCGCAAATTAAATCAAAAGAAAAAACCCGGCAGCAACTGGAAAATGCATTGCAGTCTGTAATTAAAAAGGAAATAGCAGAAGCAAAAAGAAAAGAGCAGGAAAAGTTAGCCAAAGAAGAAGCTGCACGGAAAAAACAGGAAGAAGCAGACAAAAAACTGAACCCTCCTCCACCTGATACAAAAATAACTACGGATGCAGTAGTAAATAAGCCAAAAACAGTTAATACTGCCGTCGTTAAGCCACCGGTAAATCCAAACAGAACATACAGCCCTTTTGAATCTACGACTGAGGGACTGAACTTATCTTTAAATTTTGAAAATAACCGCGGTAAACTGCCCTGGCCGGTTGATCAGGGATATATCGCTGTACATTTTGGAAATTACCAGGTTCCTAATACGAAACTAAAAGGTTATATGCCAGGCCTCGAAATATCCCTACCAATTGGTTCAAGTGTAAAATCAGTAGCAGAAGGTACCGTATCTGCTGTTTTCGATTTAGGCAATGCGCAAACTGTAGTAATCAGGCATGGGAAATATTTTACAGCGTACAGCAATATGAATGCTATTTCTGTAAATAAAGGAGACAATGTAAAAGTCGGAACTTTTTTAGGCAAAGCTGCAATGGGTGACGACGGCGATGGCCAGATTATCTTTATGGTAAGCAATGATAAAGATGTAAACCTGGATCCTGAAAGTTGGCTGCGGTCCCGATAAAAATTATAAACTAAGATTGGTATTCGAAAGCATATTGGCAACGCTTTCACGGAGAATGAGTTGCTTACGCGCCTGGAAGATATTTGCCTTTTCCTCGGGTAAATTCAACATATACTGTTTGCCGCTTTTCATTGTACCACTGAAAGCAGGGTTCAATTTATTAAAAGCCGTCAGGTCCATATCAATATTTGAAGCGATCACGGAAGCCAGGTATTTCCCTTCAACCGGAATTGAAACGATGCCATCCTGCTGTATATTTTCTTTTTGAGCAAGCAATTCCTGTTTATCAGTAAAATTATTTATTTCTGAAACGGTCATAGTTGTATAACCACCGCTGCCCTCGAAAAAATATTGTGTGGCTATGAATTTTTTTACATGGTTCCTTGTTTCCGCGGGAAGATAATATTGCAAATCCCAGAAGTCTTTACTGCCTGCTCTTTCAATAGCTTTCCTTACCCGGCCTTCACCAGCATTATAAGCGGCAACTACCAGCAACCAGTTACCAAATTCATCATAGAGCTCATTCATGAGTTTGCATGCGGCAACAGTGCTTTGTGTAAAATCTGTCCGCCCATCTTTACCATTTCTACCGATCAATCCAAAACGCTTCGCTTCATCCGGCATTAATTGCCAGGGGCCTTTAGCGCCAGCCCAGGAAACCAATTTTGGTTGAAGACTGCTTTCAATAACAGATAAATATTTCAATTGAACGGGGATACCATATTCAGTGAGTATTTTATCATATAAGGCAAAATAAGGCCTTGCCCAGTCCTGCATTTTAGTGAGGTCTGTTTTCTCTCTTTTTATATAGGCGTTTACAAAAGAAACGGATTGCGGGTTCAATGCCACGTGTACATCCGTTAGATTTACCTGTGCATTTGAATTATTGGGAAGTAATGATTTGAATTTCTTGATAGAATCTGTGCTATCCTTTATTTGTGAAACCATTCTCATATTGTAATGGCTGTCATCCGTAAATGACATAATAGAGATCGTGAAAAGCATGGCCACAGCAAGGCTTGCGGAGAATTTAAAGGCGTGTACCGAAAATAAGCTTTTAAGCTGAAAGAACTTTTGTTTCATTTTCTGTATTTAAAAGTTGAAAAAGAATCCGGAGGGTTAAAAAGAAAATGATTAAAGACCCAAACAGATTAAATTAAATCCTGAAAAAAATGTTCCTTAAATCCTGTACTTTTTCAATAACAATTCTGAAAAACTGAGCAAAGGTAAATCATTTTTTTGAGATGACATCGCCTGAATGCCAAACACCATGCCAGAATGGTGTGTATAAAGGGGTATGCTGATTGCTGGAATTCCGGCCAGATTAGCAAACACTGTATAAATGTCTGAAAGATAACTTGTTGTGTGATTTTTTTCCCGGGATCCAATTTTATCTGCGATGGCTGGAACTGTTGGTAAAATGATAAAATCGTAATTGTGGAAAATTTTCCCCGCCTGTTCGCAGATCAGTTTTCGAACCTGCTGCGCTTTTTTGAAATAATGATCAAAATACCCGGTGCTTAAAACAAAGGCTCCCAGCATGATTCTTTTTTTGACTTCCCAGCCGAAACCTTCACCCCGGTTTTTAGCATAAAATTCATGCAAACTTGATTCGTGCGTGGTATTTCGAAAACCAAAACGAACGCCATCATACCTTGATAAATTGGAGGAAGCTTCAGCAGTAGTTAAAATATAATAAGCGGGAACTATATAGTCAATCAATGGAAATGAAATTGCCTCTACCTCATGACCATCATTTCGTAAAGAAGAAATTGTGTTTTCAATACTTATTTTTATTTCGGGATCAAGACCTTTGTGGGAAAGGGTTTCGGGCAAATAAGCAATTTTAAAAGTTGATTTTTTTGGTTGAATTTTTTTTGCAACACCAGCTTTCAAATTTGCCCGCATGGTACTATCCTTTCCATCTGAGCCGGAAATCACTTGGAAAATTTTTTCAGTATCGTCAATATTATTTGCTAAGATTCCTACCTGGTCGAAGGATGATGCATAAGAAATAAGTCCATGCCTGGACACTGCACCATAACCCGGCTTAAATCCTACAATGCCACAATGATCTGCAGGCTGCCTAACTGAGCCCCCTGTATCGCTGCCAAGAGATGCCATACAAAGACCGGCCTGCACAGCTACGGCAGAACCACCTGAAGAACCACCTGAATTCCTTGTTTCATCCAGGGCATTTTTTACAGGCCCATAAAAAGGATTTTCATTTCTATTACCCATGGCAAACTCATCGCAGTTTTGCCTGCCAATAATGATGGCTCCTTCAGCAAGTAACCTGTCCACAACTGTTGCAGAATAGAGTGACTGAAAAGAGTGGAGCATTCGTGATCCGGCAGAAACGATATGTCCTTTATAACAAATATTATCTTTTATACCAAATACAACTCCCTGAAGTTTGCGGCCTGGTTTTCCATTCCTGGTTTCATTATCCAGGAAAGCAGCACGCTGCAATGCTTCCTCTTCAAAGATTTCTATAAAAGCATTGAGATGATTCTTATTTTTTATTTCCTGTAAGTAGTGGGATACAGCAAGGGTACAAGTTTGCCTGCCATTGACCAGGTGCTGATGATAGTCGCGGATTGAAGCGAATGTAAACAAAAAGGCTTCTTATTGTGATTGCTGTGATTGCTGAGTGGTACTTGCAGGAGCGGAAGCGGCCGGTGGTGGAGCAGTAGTCGTATTTTGTTGCTTCATACCATCTTCCAATTCTTTTTTTACATTATCCTTGGCATCATTGAATTCCCTGATACCCTTTCCCAGGCCACGCATAAACTCCGGGATCTTCCGGCTTCCAAAAAGGACAAGTATTACTACAGCAATTAATAATATTTCCTGAAATCCTAAGTTGCCCATAATAAAATTTTTTATAAAGTGAAAAACAAAGGTATATAGAAAAATACGGCTAAAATATATTCTAACAAATATTTTATTAAAGCTGAGTTACACAGGCAAACGCTGTGATTTTTTGGAAACTGAGCGTATTAGAAACGTCTTTCTTTGATCCGGGCACGCTTACCACTTCTTTCTCTCAGGTAGTACAATTTCGCTCTGCGTACTTTACCTTTTTTATTCAGAATTATTGAATCAACATTTGGAGAAAAATAAGGAAAAATTCTTTCCACACCTACACCATCAGATATTTTCCGAACGGTGAAAGTCGCTGTAGTACCTGTTCCCTGGATTTTTAAAACATCTCCGCGAAATATCTGAATACGTTCTTTTCCTCCTTCTATAATCTTATAATTTACGGCAATATTATCCCCTGCTTTAAACTTGGGGAATTCTTTTTTACCGGTCAGTTGATCATGTACAAATTGTACTGCTGCGTTCATGGCTCAAATTTTTAAGGATTGCAAAGGTAAAAGAAAATATGGAATTTATAGGAATTTATAAAATATTTTATCGGGCGACATTAATTGCACGCTTTTCGCGGATGACGATCACTTTTATCTGGCCGGGATATTTCATTTCTGTTTGTATTTTCTGTGCAATTTCAAAACTTAAAGTATCACTTTCAGTATCTGTCACTTTATCGGCTTCTACTATTACCCGAAGTTCACGCCCAGCCTGGATCGCATACGCTTTTTCAACACCGGGATAAGATACAGCCAGCGTTTCCAGGTCTTTGATCCGCTGGATATATTGTTGCATCATTTCTCTTCTTGCACCAGGTCTTGCACCACTTATCGCATCACAGGCCTGTACAACAGGGGAAATCACATATTGCATTTCCATTTCGTCGTGGTGAGCACCGATTGCATTTACAACAGCGGGATTTTCTCCATATTTCTCAGCCAATTTAGCGCCTAATAAAGCATGGCTTAATTCAGTTTCCTCATCCGGCACTTTACCAATATCATGCAACAATCCAGCCCTGCGCGCAAGTTTTGGATTAATGCCTAATTCAGAGGCCATTATGCCACATAAATTAGCAACTTCCCGGCTGTGCATCAGTAAATTTTGGCCATAAGATGAACGAAACCGCATTTTACCCACGATCCGAACCAACTCTTTATGCAGGCCATGAATGCCCAGGTCAATGACAGTCCGTTCGCCGATTTCTATAATTTGTTCTTCTATTTGTTTTCTTGTTTTTTCTACAACTTCTTCAATTCGTGCAGGGTGAATCCGTCCGTCTGCTACCAAACGTTGTAAACTCAGGCGGGCTATTTCACGTCTTAAAGGATCAAAACAGGAAAGTAAAATCGCTTCGGGCGTATCATCCACGATGAGGTCAACACCAGTGGCAGCTTCAAGTGCCCGTATATTCCGGCCTTCACGGCCAATGATCTGGCCTTTGATCTCATCTGACTCCAGGTTAAAAACAGAAACTGTATTTTCAATGGTTTGCTCTGCAGCAGTTCTTTGAATGGATTGAATAACAATTTTACGGGCTTCTTTATTTGCCTTGAGTTTTGCCTCTTCTATAATTTCCTGTTGTATTGACAACGCACTTGTCTGTGCTTCTTGTTTCAGGCTTTCAATCAGTTGCTGTTTTGCTTCTTCAGAACTGAGGCCTGAAATTTTTTCCAGCCGGCGAATATGTTCTTCCTGGTGCTTTTCCAGTTCCGTTCTTTTTTTATTGACAACTTCTATTTGTTTATTCAAATTTTCTTTAATAATGTCATTTTCTTTTAATTGCCGCTCAATCGAGTTGTCTTTTTGATTAATTGCAATTTCTTTTTGCTTGACCCTGTTTTCAGATTCACTTAATTTACGATTGCGGTCAAAAGTTTCTTTATCCAGGTCAGCTTTAAGCTGTACAAAATTTTCTTTGGCTTCAAGAATTTTTTCTTTTTTTAATGTTTCAGCCCTCATCTCCGCTTCTTCTAAAATTTTCCGAGAAGATCTTTCGGCTTCATCAATTTTTAATTGGGTATTTTTTGCAAATAAAATTTTCCCCAGGAAAATCCCAATTGCTATGGCAATTATGCCAATGATAAAATATATAATGATCGGGTTCATTAGATGATTTTGTTAGTGAATAAATCTTTTTCTTACCTGTAATGAATCGGTAACGTGTAAAGTATATTGTTTTAATCCGCGAAGATAACAGAAAGCAAGGGAAAATATTTTTAATATCTTTCCCGATTTGAATTAATTATTTCCCAATTTGACACATATATTTATTTACTTATATGCATAAATCAATGTTATACTTAGGTATATAATTTTATTTGAACTGGCATATATATTGTCAAAGACTCTTGCCCGTTTTTTAATCCACCTTATAATTTTTTCAGTTTAGAATTTTTTTTGTGAAACGAACAATGTTATTTATCATGTTGGCTGGAGTATTTTTCTCCTGCACAAAAGAAGTACCTGCTCCGCAAACTGGGGCAGCTACTGAAATTTTTTTTAGGGATAACAATATTGAAATTTCAAATTTTACTGCCATTTCAAATGACGAGACCGGTGTTCTCTTGAATTTTTTAACACAAATCTCCGGTAATGTGGCTAGTATGGAATTAATGAGTGGCGAAAATACCAATACATTCTGCACTATTTACCATATTCCAATCCAGGCAACTAATACTATTCAAACATTTTCTTTTGATGACCATCAACCAAAAGGCAACCCGGTTTATTATATGGTTCGCTATACATTAAAAGACGGAACTTTTGGCGGGTTTTCACCGGTTTATACTTTTTATATAAAGTAATCTACCTATTTATAATTAATCAGGAATTTTCTGTATTGAGCGTTTTTTCAATTTGGGCTTGTAAGCCATTTAATTTTTCAGAAACAGATTTTAATTGAATAGCCGCTTCCCCGGTTTTATTTTGTTCTGTGGCAAACCATAACAAAGCCATTGAAATATAATCCTGCATATCTTTCCCGGCGAAAAGCGTTTTATATTCCAATACCTGGTCATTGATCATCTTTACAGTTTTTCGCAATTTTTCCTCATCATCGGTATTTACCTTGAGCCTGTAAGTGCGATCGCCGATTAAAATATTTACAGTTATCAATTCTCCCATTCGGTATTTACTTTTTTAGTGTTTGAATGCATTTTTCTATATCATCAATATAAGTTTGAATTCTCTTATTTAATTCTTTGCGGGCAGTTTCATCCATTGAAGCTGTATTCAGTCGTAAGATATCTACTTTTTGTTGAAGTGTTTCTACCTGGATGTCTTTTTCTGCCAGGTTTTTTTTGCATTTCTCCAAATCCTGTTTCAGGCTGGAATTTTCTTTTTGTTTGGCAGCAAAATTTTTCAGCAACACCTGGAGTTTATCCTGGAAAACTTTTATTTGATCATTCAAATCCATTACAAATCAATCAATATTTTTTGTGAATGTAAGCATATTTAAGATTTCCTGATCTCACTGCCTGTTTGCAATTCAATGGCCTGTATGATCTGCTGCATATTTTCATCTATCATGCTATCCGTCATTGTTTTTTCTGCATCGCCAAAAGTAAAATTCATGGCAAATGATTTTTTACCTGCACCCAGTTTTTCACTTCGAAATACATCGAATAGATGGATATGCTGCAATGTGCTGATTCCGAGTTTTAAAACTGCATCTTCTATTTGTGCATAATGCGTTTGTTCATTTGTAAGCACTGCAAGATCCCTCGATGCAGTTGGATATTTAGGTATTTCACTAAAAGTGATGGTATACTTTTTAATCGTTTCCAATACATTTTGAATGAAAAAATCAATACAGTACACCGGCTGGTTTATGTCAAACTTTTTTAAATATTCATCTTTTACTTCAATCATTTTCCCCAAAATATTTTTATCGGATTTGATTTCAAAATATGTACCTGTAAAATCATTTTTATCAGTGCCCACTTTTACATTTTGAATACCACATAAAGTGCAGGCAGCAATAGCCAGGCCTTTAATGAAATAAAAATCTACCGGCTTTTCTTTTTCTTGCCAGTCACCACGCATTTCAGCGCCGGACACATATAAACAAAAATGATCTGTTTCGCAGTATTTATTTCCGGTAAATGAATACGTTTTCCCTTTTTCAAAAAATTTAATATCCTGCATTTTTCTTTTCAAATTAAAAGAAATTGCTTCCAGGGCAGTGGGCAACATGTGTGGTTTTAAAATATTCAACTCACTGCTCAGGCTATTTAAAGGGGTGGCTGCATGTTTTATTTCTTCCCCGGGGAAATACAAAACATTTGTGAGTGAGTTTGTAACGATCTCATTAAAACCTTTGGTTGTTAAAAATGCTGAAAGTTTTACATCCAGGTTTTCCTGGCTGGAACTTACATTCAATGAAGGTGAAAAAGTGATCGTACCCGGAATTTGTACTTCATCCAGGCCGTCAATGCGTAAAATTTCTTCTACAACATCAGCAGGAAGAAGGATGTCCATTTTGCTGTAAGGAGGGGCAACCCATAATGAATCTGCACCTTCCTTGATCAATTCAAATTCCAGGCTTTCCAATATTTTTTTTACACTTTCAGGATGATAGTTTTTACCGGTAATTTTTTTCAGATACTGAAATTTTAAGTCTATTTCAATTTTTGGCTTTGGGGTTGGATAAATATCTGTGACTGCACTGATTTTACCGCCGGCAATTTCCTGGATGAGTAAAGCCGCTCTTTTTAAAACATTTACTGTGTTAGAAATATCAACTCCTTTTTCAAAATGTATGGCTGCATCAGTTCTCAGGCCAAGTCTCGTAGAAGTTTTACGTATTATTTCGGGGCTGAAAAATGCGCTCTCCAAAAATATATTTGTTGTGCCTTTTTGCACGCCACTTTCTATACCGCCGAACACGCCGGCAATACACATGGGAGTCTCAGCATTGCAAATGAGCAAATCATCCTGGTGTAATATTCTTTCTTTACCATCGAGTGTAGTAAAGGTTTCGTCCTTTAGTGCATTTTTGATAACAACTTTTTTTCCATTGATCATATCCCTGTCAAATGCATGCAATGGTTGGCCGCTTTCGTGCAAGATAAAATTTGTGATGTCCACGATATTATTAATTGGGTTTAACCCAATTGAATTTAATTTTTTTTGCAACCATTCCGGTGATTCTTTAACGGTAACCCCGGAGATGCAAACTCCACTGTAGCGCGGGCAGGCAACACTATTTTCTACCTGCACATCAATAAGCGTGTCTTCTGTATCCGTTTTAAATTTATTTTGATAAGGCAATACAACCTTGTATGGTTTTTTTGAATGATAAGTCATCCAGGCACAAATGTCCTTGGCAACACCAATATGGCTCATGGCATCCATGCGGTTTGGAGTCAGGCCAATTTCAAATATCCAGCCTGATTGTTTTTTTTCAAAAAAATGATCTACCGGCGTTCCTGGTTCTGCTTCATCCGATAAAACTATGATGCCTTCATGATTTGCCGATAAACCGATCTCATCTTCCGCACATAACATGCCTTCACTGATTTCCCCGCGGATCTTTGTGGTTTTTATTTGAATGGGTTCTTTCCCAATTGGTGAAATAAAACTTCCGGGCGGCGCTACCACAACTTTTTGATTCAGGGCAGTATTGGCTGCACCGCATACAATTGCCAGGATTTTATTTTCACCAATATTCACTTTTGTCAAAAAAAGATGATCCGCATTTGGATGCTTTTTTAGTCCTGTTATTTGGCCCACGAGTAAGCCATTCAATTTTTTTTCATCACCGGATAAATTTTCCAGTTTCTCCACTTCCAGGCCGATGGATGTTAGTATTTTAGAAAGCTTTGCGGGTTCGGTTTTTTCCGGTAAATAATCACATAGCCATTCGTAAGAAATAGTCATATTTTGAAAAATAAATTCGGAGCAAAGATAATTGAAACCTGCTATTGGTTAAAACATCGTTTGACATGTTCAAAATTGGCTACCTTGAAAAATTGTTGAACTATTTTACCTGAAATATACACAAATTCATGATTTTTTTCATGATTTTTTAAACTTTACATTTACTTGAAATTGCCAATTATTTGTGCAGAAAAAAGTGTATTTTTTTTGCACAAAATATGTTTATAAAAATTCATAATAGCTCAAAACTTTTATACATTGTGCATAAGTAAACAATATTTCTTTATAAGCTTAAAAAGACTGTGTATAAGCATAAAACTCATCTGAATAAATATTGGATAAATATAAACTTAATATAATTTTTTTACTCATCAATTTCACGCCTATATTCGTTTCCCTTTTAAAGTTAGCATATAATTCCGGGGCTGGTAAAGATAGAAAACCACGCAACCTCTATTATTGCAACTCAGGAATGAAAAGGCGCCAAAATATTACTGATTATAAGAACTTAACACATACATGGATATTACCAATCTGAATAAAGACCGCAAATCGAGAAGGAAAACAGGCATTGATCTAAATCCGATGATTTATGGAAAATTGCCACCCCAGGCGAAGGATTTGGAAGAAGCTATTTTGGGTGCTGTGATGCTGGAAAAAAATGCTTTTGATACGGTTATTGAAATCCTGAGGGCTGAATGTTTTTATGTGGACACACATCAGCGCATTTATGCAGCATTTGTGTCCCTGGCTGATAAAAATATGCCGATTGATATTTTGACGGTCGTCGAGGAATTAAAATCCCGAGGTGACCTGGAAATAGTTGGAGGGCCATATTATATTACGAAATTGACCAATAGTGTCGTTTCCACAGCGAACCTGGAAGCCCATGCACGGATTGTTTTACAAAAATTTGTACAGCGTGAATTAATTCGAATTTCCGGTGAAATTATCGGCGATGCCTATGAAGATGGTACTGATGTTTTTGACCTGATGGATGATGCTGAAGAAAAAATTTTCAACATCACGAATAATTTTCTGAAAACTGATTATAAGTCAATGGGCAATGCGCTCACTGAGGCGATCAACCGGATAGATGAATTGCGCAATAGCACAGAAGATGTTTCCGGTGTGCCCAGTGGTTATGCTCAATTGGATAAAGTAACCTTTGGCTGGCAGGCAACGGATTTGATCATATTGGCGGCAAGGCCTTCAGTTGGTAAAACTGCTTTTGCGCTGAACCTGGCACGACATGCGGCATTGCATCCCACAAAACCTACAGGTGTTGGATTTTTCTCCCTGGAAATGAGCGCTTCACAATTGGTTCAAAGGATTTTATCGGCTGAGAGTGAAATTCCAATGCAAAAAATCGCCCGTGGAAAATTAGAAGAACATGAATACAGCCAACTCCAGAAAAAAGGGATAGAAAAGCTTATTGAAGCCCCTATTTATATTGATGATACCGCAGCGCTCAATATTTTTGAATTCCGGGCTAAAGCCAGGAGATTAGTGAATAAACATAAAGTGGGCCTTATTATCATAGATTATCTCCAATTAATGAGTGGTCAAAATGACCGGAACTCAAACAGGGAGCAGGAAATCAGTAATATTTCCCGGAACCTGAAAGCGCTTGCCAAAGAATTAAACATACCCATCATCGCTTTGAGCCAGTTGAATCGTGCCGTGGAAAGCAGGGCCAGCAGTAAGGTGCCATTGTTAAGTGACTTACGCGAATCAGGTGCTATAGAACAGGATGCTGACCTCGTTATGTTTATTTACCGGAATGAAATGTATGAAAATTACAATAGCCCGGAAGGTGCTGACGTCAAGGATATGACGATGATCAAGATTGCCAAGCACCGGAATGGTTCATTAGAAGAAATTAAATTACGTGCCATGCTTTCCATTCAAAAATTTACTGACTGGAATGATGATGGTTTTATGCCTGGTGGTAATTATAAATATCTTGGTTCTGCGCCTACCGGTGATACTCAGGGTGGTGGCGGAAAATTATATCTTCAAAAAGGCAGCCGGATGAATAGTGGAGAATTTGATGAAGGCTTTGAAGAGTAAGCTAAATTCTTTCTATGCATGACATCCCTCTATTTTATGAAGAAAATTTATCCGGGCAAAATGGCATGGTCATGCTCAGTGAAGAAAGCAGCCATCATATTCACCAGGTACTTCGTTTAAAACCAGGAGCTGAAATAGCTATCACAAATGGGAAAGGCATTTTGATGCAAGGAGTTTTAACCTTAGTAGATAGAAAAAAGTCTATTTTCAAAATTACTACTGAGGAAATTATTCCTCCTCCCGAAAATAAAATCACTATTTGTTTTTGTATTATAAAAAATAACAGCCGTTTCGAATGGTTTCTTGAAAAAGCAGTAGAAATTGGTGTGCGTGAGATCATACCTGTAATTTCCAAGAGAACTGAAAAAAAGAATGTACGTATAGAACGCATGAAGCAAATTATGATTGCCGCTTTAATTCAAAGCAAACAATCCTGGCTGCCTGTTTTTCATGAGCCGGTTACATTTGAAAAAGCCATTACGCTGGAAAGCTTCGATCATAAATTCATTGCGCATTGTGAAGAAATGGAAAAACCTCATTTAAAGAAATTTATTTCATCGGGAAAAGTTCAAATTCTTATTGGTCCCGAAGGAGATTTTACAATAGATGAAATTGAATCTGCCCTGAACAAAGACTTTATACCAGTTTCTTTGGGTAAAAACCGCCTTCGTTCAGAAACAGCGGCAATTGTGGCACTTGCATTGTTAAATAATTAAAACAAAAGTTGTAGTTTCATTTTTTCAAACCGGCCTTTATGATGCGAATCCGTATTCCTGTTTTAATGATCTTATTGATAATTTTTTTCCTGGCTTGCGGGAATGGGAGAAATAAAGAAGTAGAAAGAGATACCAGTATTACAATTTTAACTTCATTCAATAATCTTTTTTTAGACAGCGCATCATTAGCAAATTTTCTCAGTTCCCAGCCGACATTCCAACCTTATACAGAACAATTCTTTAATTTTTATAAAGAAAGAAATTACGAGTATGCCTGGTTTGACACCAGCGGCCTGGGAGAGCAATCGCATAATTTTTTAAACCTTCTTAATACGACGATATTTGAATTACATGACAGTTCATTATATGATGAGAAGTTGTATAAGATGTATGATGAATTTCACGAAGTTACCGGCTTAAAAAAATCATCCAAGGAAGCCCTGGAAACGGAGTTGAGAATGTCCGGGCAATTTTTCAAATATGCAGCCAAAGTGTTTAATGGCAGTGACGTGGATGCTACACAATTAGGCTGGTATATTCCCAGAAAAAAACTTAGTCTTTCCGCATTATTGGATACCGCACTGCTTTCCGCTAAAGATATACGGGATGCAGATGGCATAGTCAGCCCTGGTTATAAAAAATTAATTTCTTTTGTTGCTAAGTATTATGATTTGAAAAAAGGCAACTGGGATCCTATTCCCACACCTGATAAACCGGTTCATGTGGGAGAACTAAATTATTTATTGCCACAAATTAAAAATCGTTTGTTTGAATTAGGCGACCTCGCATCTGCCGATACGACCACTTTATTTGATACCGCATTATTTACTGCCACAAAAAAATTTCAAAGCAGGATGGGCCTTTCTACCGATGGAGCAATCGGAAGTAAAATGATGTATGAATTAAATATGCCTATTGATAAAAGAATTCAGCAAATATTGGTTAACCTTGAAAGGATGCGCTGGCTGCCTGCGAAACAGGAAGGTGATTTTATATTTGTAAATATTCCTGAATATAAAATGTATGTATATGAGAATGGGAAACCGGACTTCAATATGAATGTAATTGTGGGTAAAACAAGCAATAGCACAGTAATCTTTTCAGGTTCCCTACAATATGTTGTTTTTGCACCGTATTGGAATGTGCCAAAAAGTATTGTGCAAAATGAAATTGTTCCCGGCATGGAGAAAAACCCGGATTATTTAGCAAATCACAATATGGAAATTGTAGGGCATAATGGATCTCTTCCGGATGTGCGCCAAAAGCCCGGGGAAAATAATTCCCTGGGGCGGGTAAAATTTCTCTTTCCAAATAATTACGATATTTATTTTCATGATACACCAAACCGCGACCTCTTTTCTGCTACCAACCGCAGTTTCAGTCATGGTTGCATTCGCGTAGGTGAGCCAAAAAAACTGGCTGAATTTTTATTGCGGAATGATAACGCATGGAGTAATGATAAAATAGATTCTGCGATGTATGCCACGAAAGAACTATGGGTAAAAACGCCAACTACCACACCAGTGATCATTGCGTATTTTACTGCCTGGGTGGATGATAATGGCTTACTGAATTTCAGAAAAGATATTTATGGCCATGACCAGAAAATGATGGATAAAATGTTTGTCAGTAAATAAAAAATCCATTTCAATTTTTTGAAGTCAATTATCCATTTCCCGAATAATTTACCTGTTTAAAATTTTATCAGGATGTAAATAATTTTTTTTAAGAAAATAAAATGAATAAAAGATGATGCATACAGGGCCTGATATTCTTAAAATATTTACTACCTTATTTCCAGGGGATGCAGCATTATATTTTGCACCAGGAAGAATTAATCTTTTGGGAGAACATATTGATTATAATGCAGGATATGTAATGCCGGCGGCAATTACACAGGGTTTTTGGTTTGCCCTTGGAGAAGGAAAAGAAAATGAATTTTCTGTGTATAGTGCCACTTTGAATGAATATGTAAACGGAAATTTTTCTTCATTAAGTAAATCAACAGGCTGGAAAAATTATATCCTGGGCGTAATTGACCAGTTCATAAAAAAAGGCTTTTCATTAAAAGGCTTCAATGCAGTTTTTGGTGGTGATTTACCAGTTGGTTCAGGACTGTCATCATCCGCTGCACTGGAATGTGGGCTGGCTGTAGCATTGAATGATTTTAATTCACTCAATATTTCCAAAAAAGAAATTGCATTTTTATGCCAACGGGCGGAACAAACATTTCCGGGAATGCAATGTGGCATTATGGATCAGTACGCAAGCATGTTTGGCGAAAAAGACAATATATTATTCCTGGATTGCCTCAGCACTGAAAGTGAAAAAATAAAATTTCCATCTGCCACACATACCATTGTACTCTTCAATAGCAATGTGAAACATTCCCTTGAAGACAGTGGTTATAATAATAGACGCGCACAAAGTGAAGAAGGGCTTTTGATATTGCAAAAAAGATTCCCTCGAATTATAAATTTCCGTGAAGCCACAATGGATCAATTGTCTGTTGTAAAAAAAGATATGCAACCTGATGTATATAAAAGATGCCGTTATGTTATTGAAGAAATAGAAAGAGCAAAAATTGGTGCACTATATTTAAAGAAGGCAAACATTTCAGCTTTTGGAAAATGTATGTATGCCGCTCATGCGGGATTAAGGGATTTGTATAATGTGAGTTGCCCTGAACTGGACTTTTTGGTAAATGAAAGTTCTAAATATGATGCAGTATCAGGTGCCAGGCTTATGGGCGGGGGCTTTGGCGGATGTACGATTAATATTATTGAAAATGCTCAAGTGCTGTCTATTTCAGAAAAAATTTCAATGAAATACAAGGAACAATTCAGTAAAGAAGTATCGGTCTATATTGTAGAACCCGGTGATGGCGCACGGCGAATACAGGGTTAAAATAATCTATAATTTTTCTACAGCGATCATACTTATTTCTACCTGTACATTTTTTGGTAAACCTTTTACGGAAATAGTTTCTCGGGCAGGATGGTCGCCACTGAAATAACCACCATATACATCATTCACTTTGGTAAAAAGAGACATATCGCTTAAAAAGATAGACGTTTTCACGACGTGGCCAAAATGCATTCCGGCTGCAGTCAATATTTCCTGCAGGTTTTTCATTACGCGATGCGTTTCTTTATCTATGCCACCTGTTTCCAGGTCACTTGTGCCGGGAATAATCGGAATCTGGCCACTAATAAATAAAAAACCATTTGCTAAAATTGCCTGGTTATATGGCCCGATTGGCGCCGGTGCTTTTTCTGTGTTGATGACTTTCTTTGACATATTCCTGGTATTAAAATTCAAATCAATTTTTTCCTACATAAAGCAGGCTTATTTTTGCCCGCAAACAAAGTTAATATGTTTATTGCAGTAAGAGCTTCCCAGGATCAAAAAAATGAATTTTTGCAAAAAGGCATTCCGCCTGAAATTCAGGTTGAATTTTTTCAGCATCATGAAACTATTGAGCGTACAAATAACATTGATGCTGTATTTGATTTTTCCGCGGAGGATTTGATCATGGGTAATTTGCCTGCAGAAATTCCTGTTTTTAAAAACGCAGTCGCAACACAATTAAAATTTTTGCCAAACAATTTTATACGGATTAATGCATGGCCGGGATTTATCAATAGAAGTATTATTGAAATTGTTTCCGATAAAGAGATGGAAGAAAAATGCAAAAACGTGTTGGATGCTTTGCATTGGAAATTTATACTTGTGCCAGATATTCCGGGAATGATTTCGGCCAGGATTATAAGTATGATCATCAATGAAGCCTGGTTTGCATTGGATGATAAGGTGAGTACAAAAACTGACATTGACATAGCGATGAAACTGGGGACCAATTATCCTTTCGGCCCATTTGAATGGGGAGAAAAAATTGGTTTGCAACAAGTCATAGAATTATTGAAAAAATTGAGTGAAACGGATAGCAGGTATGAGCCTTCTCCATTATTGATTAACACATTCAAAAGCTAATTTTTGATCATTTATTAAAATTGAATCTTTGGCGCTAATCTTAAATATTGATACCTCCTCTGCCCGTGCATTTATAGTGCTGAGTAGCGACGAAAAATGCATATCGTACATTGCCAATAATGAGCAGAAAACACACGCATCTTTTGTGCAACCCGCGATCAAAGAAATATTTTCCAAATCAACATTTTCTCTTACAGATATTGATGCTGTTTCCGTAGTTGCAGGCCCGGGCAGTTATACCGGTTTGCGCGTAGGGATGGCCAGTGCAAAGGGAATTTGTTATGCGTTAAATATACCCCTGATTTTATTGAATACATTGGCGCTAATGGCGCTCGCAGCTATTAATGCACCGGCTTACAAAAATTTCACCGGGCTTTTTTGCCCGATGATTGATGCCCGCAGAATGGAAGTATTTACAGCTATTTTCAACAATCAATTAGAGCAGAAACTTGATCCGCAGGCGTTGGTCCTGGAGGCTGGTTCTTTGGATGATTTTCTTGCCAAAAACCAGGTTGTATTTACAGGTGATGGGGCTGAAAAATTTAAAAACATCTGTACAAATTCCAATGCTTTATTTGAGGATCTCTTCTATGATGAAAATACCATAACGGAACTTTCTTCCCGGGCTTTTTCTGAAAAAAACTTTGCTTCCCTGGCATATAGTGAGCCCTTTTATGTTAAAGAATTTTATTCTACGTCACCGACTCATACTCAGTAAAACATTTTTCGTATCTTTATGTTGGTTATAAATTTTAATACATCTCAATAATAAGTACCCAGGAAATGCATAACCATACATATCATATCATTCTTACAGACAGCGAGAATCAACAAGAAATCAAAATTGATTTTCTTCAGACAAAAAAAGCGGCGGTGATTTTAAGAGCGCTGAATCATAAATTAAGGCAGCAAATTATAAAGTTACTGGATCACCAGCAAAAAATGACCGTAACGGAAATTTATATTCAACTCAGGCTTGAACAATCCGTCACTTCGCAGCATCTCGCCATTCTTCGCAAAGCCAACCTGGTGAAGACACACCGCGAAGGAAAATATATTTTTTATTCCATCAATTATGGCCGGCTAAACAACATCAACACTTTTGTGAAAAGCTTAGTGGAAACGCAGACCTGACCGGCTAAAGCACGTGTTTTGTATATTTGCCAAAAAAATTAAAATGTATATACAGCAATTATATACGGGCTGCCTGAGCGAAGCAGCTTATTATATCGAAAGTGAAAGTGAAGCTGCAATAATTGACCCACTCAGGGACATTGATGAATACCTTAATTTGGCAAAACAAAGAAATGCGACAATCAAATATATTTTTGAAACACATTTTCATGCAGACTTTGTAAGCGGTCATATTGATTTGTCAAAAGCAACCGGAGCACCAATAATTTATGGACCCAAAACAGAAGCCGGATTTAGTTTTCAACTGGCAGAAGATGGCGAAGAATTCACGCTTGGAAAAATAAAAATAAAAGTTTTACATACACCCGGTCATACCATGGAAAGCACTTGTTTTTTATTGCTGGATGAAAATGGTCAACCAAATTCCATTTTTACCGGTGATACACTTTTTGTTGGTGGTGTAGGAAGGCCCGACCTCGCTCAAAAAGGAAATGATTTAACCATGCAGGAGCTTGCCGGGATGCTATATGACAGCCTGCATAATCAATTAATGAGTTTGCCAGATGACGTGCTCGTATATCCCGCACATGGTCCTGGTAGTAGTTGTGGCAAAAATCTTGGACCAAAAACCATGAGTACAATTGGCGAAGAAAAGTTAACCAATTATGCATTACAAGCGGGATCAAAAGAAGCTTTTATAAAAGTCGTTACGGAAGGCGTACAATCGCCGCCACAGTATTTTCCGATCAATGCTTCCATCAATAAGAAAGGTTATATAAGTCTTGAAAGCATTTATGAGAAAGCCTTACAACCAATGAGTGTTGAAGCGTTTTCTGAAAAAATGGAAGATGACAAGACGATTATATTGGACAGCAGGACGGCTGCTGTTTTTGCAGAAGGCTTTATTCCCGGCGCTATCGGCATTGGCCTGGATGGACGCTTTGCTGAATGGGCGGGAAGTTTATTATCATTTGAAAAAAATATCCTGCTTGTTACTGAAGACGGAAAGGAAAAAGAAACTGTTACAAGATTGGCGCGCGTAGGTTTTGATAAAATGTCGGGTTTTTTAGAAGGTGGTTTTGAATCCTGGAAAAATTCCGGAAAACCTGTGGATATGCTTATTTGTGTTGATCCTGATGAATTGGGAATGGATATTAAATATGATCCCAATCTTTGCGTGGTAGATGTACGTAACCCGCTGGAATATGGCGATGGGCATTTAAAGGATGCAGTGAATTTCCCGCTTTCAGACATGACAGATCCAGGTAAGATGGCAGATATAGAAGATACTGATAATCTCTATATTCATTGTGCTGCTGGTTATAGAAGCGCGATTGCCTGCTCCCTCTTGAAAAAGCAGGGCATTCATAATATCCGCAATGTGAATGAAGGATGGACAGGTATTAAAACGCTGGAAAATATTGAAATTGAAAAAGACAAAGAAGTGCTGAATTAAAGGTTCTTCAGATTTTTAAAGCGCCATATTTTTCTTCTGTAAATTCCCATTTCCACCTGCGGTGACTCCACAAATAATTTTCGGGTTGTTCGCGAATAGCATTTTCCATTTTGGAAACAATCATTTTTGTGATTTCTCCCGGCGCCAAATCTTTTGGCGTTTTTGAAATAATTTCAAGGTTGCAGGAATAATAACCACGCTTTACTTTTTTCAAATTACAATACACTACATAAGAATTATTATACACTGCATTTTTTTCCGGCCCTTTTACAAATGGTGTCATCCGGCCAAAAAATGGTAGCCAATATGCAGCGCCCGGATCTCCGGGATTTTGATCTGCTACCAGGCCAATCGAAAAAATTTGTTTATTGTATTCTAAAAAATCATTTTTAAATTGGGTAGCTCTCACGAGTTTCGAACCAAAACGTTCACGCAATTTTTTAAAAACCCGGTCAAGCGCCTGGTTTTTTATGGGCATATACACACAAATAAAAGTGAAGGGAAAATTAAGTGACAAGCCGAGGTTTGCATATTCCCAATTGAATGAATGACAAAGCGCGATCATCATATTTTTCCCGGCTTTAGCGGGCTGTTGCAATACATCATGGTTATAAGTAAATCGTTTACTCAATTCTTTTTTAGAAATATAGCGCAGCTTAATCGTTTCTATAAAATTGTCAACAAAGTTTTTGTAAAATTTTTTAGCAATATTCCGGCGCTCATCACTGGAGATTTCCGGGAAGGCTATTTTTAAATTTTTTAAAACCGTGCCCCGCCTGTAACGGATTATATGGTATAACATAAAAGAACCAATATCACTGATCGCATATAGAAACCACCAGGGCAATAATGAAAATAAAAAAAATAAAGCAGTGACAAGATAATACATGCAATAATTTTAATCTGCACACAAATATAAATGCAAGGTTGACTTATTGAGAAATGAATAGTAGTGAAAATATGCTTTTTTCAAAATATCAACTTCCTGTATTTACATTTTATAAAATGATATTTTGCAAAATGGCTGATTTCTCCGGATGATCTGTATTAAAATGCAGGCCACGGCTTTCTTTCCGGAATTGTGCGCCTTTTACAATTAAATAGCCGATCGTTATCAGATTTCTTAATTCACAAAGTTGTGGAGATACGGTAGATGCCTTGTATAATTCTTCAGTCTCTGCATATAAAAGGTCATGACGATGCATGGCACGTTGCAGCCGCACATCATTACGCACGATGCCCACATAATCACTCATTACCTGTTTTAATTCTTTCACGCTTTGTGTGATCAGGATCATTTCTTTTGGCTCAGAAGTGCCGCTGGCGTTCCAGTCAGGAACCTGGTTGGCATCATACAAATGATTGCTTTTTGTCTTTGTATTTTCTAAAACTTTTGTGGTGTGTAAAAAAGCCCTGTTGGCTAAAACCAATGCTTCCAGTAAACTATTACTTGCCAGCCTGTTTGCACCGTGCAATCCTGTGCTGGCGCATTCACCACAGGCATATAAATTCATAATGGATGAACATGCCCATTCATCCGTTTTCACACCACCACATGAATAATGAGCCGCAGGTGCAACCGGTATCAAACTTTTAAATGCATCAATTCCAATATCCATACACTTTGCATAAATATTCGGAAAATGATGCAAAAATTTTTCTTTATCTAAATGCCGGCAATCCAAATACACAAATTCAGTTCCTGCTTTTTTCATTTCACTATCAATTGCTCTTGCCACAATATCACGTGGCGCAAGGTCTTTACGCGCGTCATATTTTTCCATAAAAGCTACGCCATCACTATTCCTCAAGATTGCGCCTTCTCCACGAACCGCCTCCGTAATTAAAAATGATGGTGATACACCCGGCTCATATAATGCAGTGGGATGAAATTGTATAAATTCCATATTTTCAATCTTCCCTTTTGCCCGATACACCATGGCCACACCATCACCTGTGGCAATTTTTGGATTTGTGGTTGCCCGGTAAGCCTGCCCGCATCCGCCGGTGGCCAAAACAGTAATACCCGATAAAAATTTTTCAATTTTATTGGTATGCAAGTTCAATGCATAAATGCCGAGGCAGGTAATATCTGTTGTGGATTTTGTTACAAGAAATCCCAGGTGATGTTGCGTGATCAGATCAACAACAAAACAATGATTGATCAACTCAATATTTTTATGTTTTGCAGTTTCGGTAAGCAATGCTCTTTCAATTTCATTACCGGTAACATCCTTATGATGTAATATCCGAAATTCACTATGACCGCCTTCCCGGCCGAGGGAATAATTTCCTTTTTCATCCCGGTCAAAATCTGCACCATAAGAAATGATTTCCTTAATTCTTTCTACACCTTCACGCACCACGATATCTACAATTTCCGGGTTGCTCAGTCCATCCCCGGCAATCATTGTATCTTCAATATGTTTTTCAAAACTATCTGTCGCATTCCACACACCGGCTATACCACCCTGCGCATATTTTGTGTTTGTTTCTTCCGCATTTGCTTTTGTAATCACTATAACTTTTTTCTTCGGATACTTTTTTGCGATTTTTATTGCATACGTAAGTCCGGCAATTCCGGATCCAATAACTAAGAAGTCTGTTTTCATACAATTCTTTTAGAGGATTTTTTTAAATGCGTTCGTAGTGAAAAGAGCGCGCAAAAAAAATTATTTTACATCTTCAATATCTACCCATACATCACTTTCTTTTAGTAGATTGATCAATTCATCTACAGCAACTGCAGCATCTAATTGCCGCTTCACCACTTCTTTTCCTTTATACAACGTAATTTTTCCAACACCACTTCCTACATAGCCAAAATCGGCATCTGCCATTTCTCCCGGACCATTTACAATACAACCCATGATGGCAATTTTTACACCTTTTAAATGATTTGTTTTTGCCCGGATCATGGCTGTTGTTTCCTGTAGATCAAACAAGGTGCGGCCACAACTCGGGCAGGAAATATATTCTGTTTTTGAAATTCTTGTACGTGTAGCTTGTAAAATTCCAAATGAAATTGAATTGAGTAATTTGATTTCATTGCCTGTTTTTTGTTTATCAAAAAAATAACCAAGCGAAATACCATCGCCAAACCCTTCTAAAAATAATGCGCCGGTTTCTACTGCAAAATGTATCAGTGCTTCATCAAATGAATCATCGGTGCTGTCGCAAATTAAAACAACAGGATTTTTTATTTCCTGCAAAATTAATTCCATGAACATGCGCCGGATACTTTGCATGGCGTTTTTATTCGTTGAACTCAGGCACAATATAACTGTTCTATCCGTTTTGCATTTTGCTAATACATTATTCGCAAGGGTTGCATCAAATTGATTTGAATAACAATCTATCATTACAAAATTCAGTGAACTTGATTTTTCCAATGCATCATTAATGTATTCCGTTGCACTCAAAATTGGAACATATTTTTTTTCATCTTTTTTAGCTAACCAAAATGAATGGTCCAATATAATTTTTAGCGTGCCCGGTAAATCAAAATCAACTTCTTTATTCCCTGTATAAATATAGTCCGGAGAAGCATCTGAGGTATTCCATTTTCCTGCACTGATAGTAGATGGATTATAGCTATAACCCGCGAGCAATAAGGTTTCCCGGCTGATATTCTCCATTTTGCTAAAATCTGCAACTACCACCGGCACATGGTTTGCACCGATATTATTCACTTCAAAAGTTTTCCTGCGTTGGTACGCAAACGGATCGTAGGGAATTTTTTCTAAAGATGGAACGGTAGATATTTGTTCCGTTTTATTTTCAGAAATTGTATATCGCTTTACTAAATTTTTACAAACAGGAATTTCAAATTCAGGATCTTCCGTAAGGCTCACGCGAATGGTATCGCCAATGCCATCTTCCAGTAAAGTGCCAATGCCCACCGAACTTTTGATGCGGCCATCTTCACCATCACCGGCTTCAGTAACACCCAAATGCAATGGATAAATTTCACCAAACTCTGCATCCATTTGTTGAATGAGTAAGCGGTATGCCTGCACCATTACGAGCGGATTACTGCTTTTCATGCTCAAAATAATATTGTGATAACTTTCATTTCTTGCAACACGCAAAAATTCCATGGCGCTTTCTACCATGCCCATTGGTGTATCTCCATAACGGCTCATGATGCGATCGCTGAGCGAACCATGATTGGTGCCAATGCGCATAGCAGTTCCATACTCTTTACAGATTTTTACCAAAGGCGAAAACCGATCATAGATGCGTTCTATTTCTTCCGCATAATCCGCATCTGAATATTCAATCGTTTGAAATTTTTTCTTATCAATATAATTGCCCGGGTTTACACGAACTTTTTCAATGATCCTCGCAGCAATTTCAGCAGCATTCGGTGTGAAATGAATATCTGCAATAAGTGGTGTAGTATAGCCTTTATCCCTTAATTCTTTTTTGATATTCGCGAGGTTTTCCGCTTCCTTTTTGCTGGGCGCTGTAATGCGAACAAGTTCTGCCCCCGCTTCAATACAACGAATCGTCTGCGCTACTGTAGCCGCAGTATTCATGGTATCTGTCGTAGTCATTGTCTGCACACGGATCGGGTAATCACTTCCAATAAGAAGACCGCCAACATTTACCTGCCTGGTTTTTAACCTTTGGTAATGGGTGAGCGATTCAGCATATAGTTGCATATAATTTTTATATTCCTGCAAAATTACAAAAGATAAGGTAGTTGGTAAAAGAGGTGATGATATGATTTATATAAAATCAAATTTAAAATTACCAGTCTTTGCCTTTTTGACCAGCCGGCGGCTTTTGTTGTAATTGTTTTTGTAATTGTTTTTCCTGGTCGCGAAGTTGCTGCATGTATTGCTCGGCAAGGGCCTGGTTTATCTGGTTTTTCGATTTTTTTGGCTCGGGTGGTTTATTTGATTGATTATTTTTATTTTGTTGCTGTTTTTCATTCATAGCTTTTTGAAGATTTTCGCGTGTATCATTATCTGTTGGATCTAATAAAAGGCTTTGCTGGTACGCATTGATTGCATCCTGTACTTTCTTTTGCTTAATAAAACTATTTCCCAAATTATACCAGGCTTTTGCAAGAATTGAATGATCTGTGGTATACTTTAAAACGCTTAAATAATTGGCTGTAGCTTTTTCAAATTGGTTTTGTTTATACTGTGCATTTGCCAAATTAAATTTTCCGGGAATATTATTTGGATCACTTTTCAGGGCTTTTTCATAAGCGCCGGATGCAGCTTTAAAATCCGCTTTTTGATAGGCTTCATTTCCCTGCAAAATAATTTCATTGATCTCCTGAGCCTGTACTTCGCCAGCTAAAAAAATAAGTAATAGTATTAAAATCAAATATTTCATCCGATTGATTTTTTTGTTTCCGGAATAAATATACTCATGATCAATAACACTAAAGCAGGCGCTAAGAAAAACGGGTAAAAAGAAAAATAGGTCTTATACCCATTATTGGAAAGCATCTCTTTTTTTTCCATGCTATTGAGTTCACCAGAAATAAGGTTCGCATTTTCTTCCGGGTTTTCAAGTTGTATATATTGACCATTAGCTGCGCGGGCTATACTTTCTAAAGAAGCAGCATCCAATTTCGTGATCACTGTTTCTCCATTTTCGTCTGTTTTAAAAGTATTGGTTACAGGGTCAGGGATGGGCGCGCCTGCAGCAGTTCCAATGCCAACAGTATAAATGATTACTCCATCATCACTTAATTTTTTTGCCGTGCTCTCCGCATTTTTTTCATGGTCTTCTCCGTCTGAAATTAATACAATAGCTTTATACTTCTTTTCTTTTGTATCCATGGCTTTATCACTAACCTGTAAAGCATCTGAAATATCTGTTCCCTGCACTGGTACATTGTTTACGGAAGCATTTGAAATATACATTTTTGCCTGTCCGACATCAGGTGTCAATGGCATTTGCAAAATTGCCTGCCCGGCAAAAACAACCAAACCCACCCGGTTATTTTCCAACTTTTGTGTAAGCAAAGTGGCTAATTGTTTGGCACGATCCAAACGTGTTGGTTTTATATCATTACTCAGCATACTATTGCTTACATCCAATGCGATGATCACATCAATACCGGATATTTTTTCTCCTTTTCCTTTTTCGGGTAATCGTGGATTGATGACTGCAATAATGCATAGCGCAAATGCAATGGTAAAAAAAACAAAACGAAGCCTGTAATTTTTTGAAGAAAAGTTTTTTGTAAGCACATCTATCATCCGCGGATCACCAATTTCTTTCTTGACCTTTTTTTGTGAACAATATCAAGCAAAAATAAAATGACAACAATCGGGATCAATAAAAAAAACCAGGCATATTCTATATGTTCAAAACTAATCATTGAGGTTTTTATAAGTTGCAAGCATTAAGCCAAAATAAATCTGCTTATGCAGTTGAGTTATTGAATATACAAATTGATTTTTTATTCAATTTTTTATAAATATTATTTTCGGCCTTCCAGGAAACCCAATTGTTTCAAAATGCCCATCAGTATAGTTTTCCGGGCATTTGCAACATCTGTTGAAGAAGTGCCTTCTATATTTAATACGAAGAAATATGGGTGCTGATTTTCTTCAATCCAGCCTGCTATCCAACCGATATATTTTCCATTTGAATTTCCTAGCCCTGTTTTATAACTTAATTTATAATTGGCATTTTCTTCCTGGAACATTACTTTTTTTACAATATCCTGTACTCTTTTTTGAAATGGCAACTGATCAAAATATAATTTTTTTATAATACCCAATTCTTCATCCGGCGTTACTTTAAAGCTATTATCCAGCCAGAATGTATCTAAATTATTTGTAATCCTGGGTGTATCATATCGCCGTGCATAACCGATTGAATCAAGCCAGTGTTGCATGGTATCTTTACCAATTCGCCTGGCCACTTCCTGGTAATAAGGAACAGCAGAAACGTGGAAAGCCTCTTCCATCGTAAGGTCTTTATTCCAATCAGCTACAGATCGTGTAATGCCATCCCAGGGAATCACCATTTTTTCATTTGAAATAATACCGGTTTGTAAACCTATTAGTGAATTAATTATTTTAAAAGTAGAAGCAGGCAGGTACGTTGAATCTTTATAACGGGCAAGATTGTAAATCGTAAATTTATCCTGGCCATTATCATAAATGCCAAAACAACCCGTAACATTATTGTCATCAAAATATTTTTTAAGGCTGTCGTCTGTTTTTACATTATTTGGCGCGCAACTATTAAGCGCAACTATTAAAAATAGAATGGAAAAAAGTTTCATGTCTTAAAATTTTTTGCGAAGGTAAAATTGATTTCCAACTTAAAATGAACTTAAAAACGATTTGAGAATCAGTCATTATTTACAACAACTGTTTTTGCATTTACAAATTCATGAATACCTGCTTTTCCCAGTTCACGGCCATAACCGGATTTTTTAATCCCACCAAAAGGCATTGTCGGGGCGCTTTTCACAAGTGAATTAATAAAAACTGCACCTGACTGAATTTTGCTAGCATACTCCATTCCTTTCTCCAGGTCTTTGGTCCATATACTTGCGCCTAAACCGTACATTGAATCATTCGCAATTGAAATTGCATCATCTGCATCCTTTGCAGAAATGACAACTGCAAGTGGACCAAAAATTTCTTCACAGGATGCAGGCATATCTTTCTTTATATTCAATAAAAGACCGGGAATAAAATTACTATCTTTTCTTTGGCCACCAGTCTTTAATAACGCGCCTTTTTTTATCGAATCATTCATTTGCTGCTCTAGTTTTTCTGCAAGATCTGTTCTCGCCATCGGGCCCATAGAAATATTTTCTGCAAAAGGATCTCCCTGTTTCAATGATTTTATCAAAGTTAAAATTTCATGCACAAATTCATCATGCACTTTTTTTTCTACAATAAATCTTTTCGATGCAATACAACTTTGACCTGCATTTTGCATCCTGCTTTGAATCGCGATTTTTGCTGCTGCCTGAATATCTGCATCTTTTAAAACGATCAAAGCATCGCTTCCGCCCAATTCCAAAACTGATTTTTTGATATGTTTTGCCGCAAGAGATGCAAATGAACTGCCCGCATTGCCACTGCCGGTAAGGGTTACAGCCTGCACAATGTTTGAGCTTACTATATTTTCTATTTCAGGAACATCAATAATAAGACTTTGAAAAACTCCTTTTTCAACACCCGCTTCTTCGAAAATTTTTTCAATAGCTATGGCGCAACCCATTACGTTTGGTGCATGTTTTAAAAAGACAACATTGCCCGCCATCAATGTTGGCGCTGCAAAACGAAACACTTGCCAGAAAGGATAATTCCAGGGCATGATGCCGAAAACTGCCCCGATTGGTTCATATTCAACATACGATTTATAAAACTTGCTTTCCAGGTTTTCCTTCGCTAAAAATGTTTCTGCATTGTCTGCATAATAATTACATACAAGTGCGCATTTTTCTACTTCACCAATTGATTCAGAAATAATTTTTCCCATTTCCTGCGTGATCAGTTTTGCATATTCATTTTTATTTTTCAATAAAATTTTTGCTGCACGTTTTAATACATCAGCCCTTTCAGAAAATGATCTTTTTTTCCAATTTGAAAATGCAATGGATGCATTTTTTTTGGCAGCATCAATTTGCTGAATATTCATTACAGGATATTCTGCGATTATTTCCTGTGTATATGGAAAGATGGATTTAAATACTTTCATTTTTAAAAATTCAATAATGAAAATTTACCGGATCAACACAGTGGTTCCTTTTTTAAAAACATTTTCACCAGTATCCGTATTGATGTATTGAAGGTACCAAACATATACGCCACTCGGCTGTGGAATACCATTAATATTTCCATCCCATTTTTTTGTCCAGTCACGTGTTTGAAAGATCAATTGACCATAACGATTAAAAACTTTGAATTCAAGATTCGCGGCTTTATATGCATTCAAAGGATATAAAAAATCATTGAGTCCATCGTTGTTGGGCGTAAAGGCTGTGGGCACATCTATATAGCAATTAGGCGCTACTTTTATAAAATGTACAATTGTATCATAGCAATATTTATCACTCGTAATAATTAATTGTACAGGAAATTGTTTCTCTGTTGAAGATTGCGGGTATTGCTGTGGCAGCGGGAATTCCTGTGTACTTGTAAAACCATTTCCAAAGGACCAGTTCCACGCAATAATTTTTCCAATACTGCTATCTACAAAATTCACAAGATCACCCGGGCAATTGACAAGTGGCCCGTAAAATTCTGCTTGTAAAGAATCATGTGGAAGAAATACAACCTGGCTTGAAGAATCGGTACAGAAACCATTTGACACAATTAACTGGATATTTTTATTTCCAAAACTTGAATAAATATTTTGCGGATTTGGCAGTGTGCTAAAAGTGGCGTTATCAAAATTCCAATTCCATGTTTCAATTCCCGCCGGGTATAAAGTGGTCAGTTGAATAGTATCAAGCCGGCATCCTTCCAGGAGATTATAGCTGAAATCCGCAGACACCGTATCTTTTACACTGAAAGTAATTGTAGAACCTGCAGGTGTTGCTTCACCACATTCATCAATAATGGTATTTCCATCAGAACCGGTTACTAATTCAATGGTATAAGTTCCGGCATGCACAACAGGAGAAGTAAGATTAATGTGAATGACACTTGTCAATCCATTCACACAATTTCCATTCGCACTTAAAACTGAAACGGGGAATGGGCCTGTGACCAAAAAATCTGTACCATTAGGTGCAATTGAATTACAGCGAATATTTTTTTGAAAAATTAAATCCAACGTTTTTGGTGCACAACTCACCGGAAAAATACTGTCGAGCGGTGTACTTTGTTTTGGTAAAACAGTAAACGAAACTTTATTTCCTATTGGAATTTCTGTATTACAATTATCCGCTATTGTATTGCCATCACTTCCATTTTTAATGGTGAGAACATATGTTCCGGGAGATAAAGGATTGGATAATGTAAGTATAACTGTATCCAGGTTGAAACCAGTTGAACACTGAAAGCTACTTGCTGAAATAATATTTGCCAATGGAGTAGATAAACTAAAGTCAGTTCCATTTCCCGCGAGCGTGCTGCACTTCATTGGCTTATTCAATTTTACAGTAATCTGCGATCCATCGCAGGAAGCTGTTGCACTGGAAACATCGGGTTGTAATGGATCAGTAATACTTGCACTTCCACCCATAAACGATAAACCATAGCCACTTTGTGAATTGGTGAAATGGCTGATCATTAATAAATAATTTCGGCCTTGTGTGATGTTCGGCATACTGCTGAAAGTAGGATATGAATAACCCGCGCAATTTACCAACCCAATACCAGTTGCAGACGCGCCCGTGGTGCCTGAATTTCCGGACCAGTTACACGCTACGAATAATGCAGCATCCGTATAAACATCGTTGGGGTTATGCCCGGTAACATCAAAAAGTTGCCAGTCATAATCGTCATTTAAATCATTGGGTGTAATTATAAATCCCAATGAGCCGGAACTGAAACAGGTAAACTTGTACCAGTAGGGATTTACATCTGTTAAGGTTACCCCACCAACACCATTGCACGGGCCTGGTAAAGCCTGGCCCGGACATAATGGAACAGTGTTTTGGGTAAATACACCTGTGCCACATACCGGAAAAGCAGATGTAGGATTTTGACCCAGGTTTGAACATGCCTGGGCAATGCAAAAACTTGTTGATAATACACAGAGGAAAATGAATAAAAATAATTTCTTTTTTTGCATTTTTTCCATTATTTCGCGGGAACCATTACGAGGCATGCTGGTTGAGGCACATCTATTTTTACACCACTATCCTGTAATAATCCAAAATTTTTATTGATGATAAAAATTTGAATAGTATTACTGTCCTGGTTGGCTACCAATAAAAATCTGCCACTCGGATCAATCATAAAATTTCGTGGATTCTGACCTACAGGCTGTTGACCGTTTGCTGCAAGTTTTCCATCCGAACTTACTTTATACAAAGATATATTATTGGCTTTACCGCGATTGGTTGTATATAAAAATCTCGGGTCTGTAGAAATGCGGATATCTGCACTGGCTTTATCTTCTTTTCCACCCGTATTATCTGAAGCAATAGTTTGTGTTTGGGTTAATTTTCCATTGGCATAATCAAATACAATGATATCTCCGGAAAGTTCATTTAGCAAATATGCATTTTTACCATTCGGATGAAAAATAAATTGGCGCGGTCCGTTGCCATCCGGAATTTCATAATAGGGCGGATCAGATTCGGTTACAGGATTTGTAGCATCCGTAGCATTAAAATGATATTGATATAATCGGTCATTTCCAAGGTCCGGCACAAATAAATATTTTTCATCCGGAGAAAATACGGCCGCATGTGGATGCGGCATTTCCTGCCTTTCCACATTTACGCCATAACCCTGGTGCGCTATTAATTGTACAAAAGGATTCAATGAGCCATCGGCATTTGTTTTGAACACAGAAAAATTACCGCCGGCGTAATTGGTGGCAATTACATTTTTACCGGTTTCATCTACATTTATAAAACATGGTGCATCACCACCAGAAGGTTGTTTGTTTAAAAAATGTAATTCTCCTTTCGTTTTATCGAGCGCAAAGGAACTCACGCTTCCGGGTTTATCACCTTTGTTTTCATTCACACAGTACACAAATTTCTGATCTTTGGAAACTGTGAGGTAAGAAGGATTTTCCACGCCGCTTGTTTTGCTCATTAAAGTTACTTCCGTTTTATTTGGATTGAAACGGTAAACATAAATTCCTTCACTCGCACCTGAATTGGTGTATGTGCCAACCAGCAAATAATAAATTGGATTTTGCGCATTTGTCAACAAAACATTTATTAATAAAAGTCCTAATAAAGATATTTTTTTCATAACGGTAAATCTAAAATTTTAATGCCAGCAGATGAAACTAAGATAGCTATAAATAGAAATATGTTGCATGTATTAACAAATAAATGACAGCTCCTGACTTGTCCACTTAGTCTGACAAATTTAATGATTGCATAATTTCTAAAATTTCCGGAGTTAGTTTTGTTCTAATTCTTAGCTCTTTATGGGTGATCCGATTAAAAAATTCTCGCGTCAGTTATTTTTTGCATTCTGTAATAAACTTTCTGATTGACTGTTGGGTTTCCAATTCTATATGTTTAGAAAGGACTAAAGCCATAAAACAGATTAAAATATGAAGATTTATTGGTTGTTCTTTAAAATGGCATATAGGCCTGGTCTGTAAATCATTTTTTGAGATCCTGAAGGCCTGCTCAATTTTATAAAGTTCATGATTTTGTCCGGCTGCTCAAAATCTATTGCCTCTCGCTTTAAAATTTTCTTTTTCATGTTTTGTCTGATTTAAATTTATGAAAAATCGTAAACTCAATTCTGGACAAGACACCTCCTTAGTGCGAAGTGCTCAACACTAAGTAGAGCGGAGTAACACCGGACATACTTATAAAAAATACTTTTGAGGATCGGATGCAGGGAAATGATCCGCAGATAAAAGCTGCAGTGGATGAGATTTTGAAAGAATTGAAATAAGACCTATAAGGTTTTCGAAAGCTATACTTATAAAGACCTATAAGGTTTTAGAAACCTTATAGGTCTGAATAAAAAAAAATTCATGACAAAAATTGACACCATCATTGCTGTAAAAGATGTACAGCGCAGCGCCAAATGGTACGGGGAAATTTTTGATTGCAGGAATGCACATGGCGGAGATCATTTTGCTGTTTTAATTTCAAATGATGATAATGAAATTTTACTTTGCCTTCATCAATGGGGCACGCATAAACATCCTACAATGACAGACTCAACGATCACGCCCGGGAATGGGCTTTTGCTTTATTTCCGGACAGATAAAATGAAAACTATTCGAAAAAATATTGAAAAAACAGGAAGCATTGTTGAGGAAGAAATTCATTTAAATCCCAACTCAGGAAAAATGGAATTTTCATTGAGAGACCCGGATGGATATTATTTGATGATCACTGAATTTCATGAGTATGATGGGTAAATATTTTAAAAAATCACTGGCCTTTATATTTATCATGTGTTTTGCAATCAATACTAAAGTCCTCTAATGAAACCCATCAACATTAGCTCCATTACAACGATGCAATGTGGCGTATTGCGGCAAAAATGGAGTGTTTTCATCATCTTCCAGTATTTTCCATATTAATACGTCATTTTTCTCATCAAACTTAATTTTTAAATGAGCCGTTGAATTATCATAAAAATTGGTAATTTGAAAATACGTTGATGTATCAAGTATTATAGTATATGGAACTTTAAATCCCCATATTTTTTGGTCATCAGCAGTATTTAAGTACTTACCGTTTTCCACAATGTTTGAGTATTCGCCAAAGATACTATCAGTTTTGACAACGAGCGTAATACTGAAATCAATAGAATCCTTAACCTTCCAGCACCAACCACCCGCTAGTTTTTGAATTAGAAAAGAATCTAATTTCTTATCTGAATTAGGCTGACTCAAAAAATTATTTATTTTGTTTGAACTACTATTAGAAGAACAACAAATAAAGAATATACAGCTTATAAAAAATATTACTCTTTTCACTTGTCTGTATTTTTTTGCATATGAGAGGTAAATGTATCTTTAATTCCAGACTAAGCTCAGCTTTTAATTATCTTATAAGTTCGCTGCACTAACGCTAAAGTGATCAGTCTAATCACCACTAGAATTTCCACCGGAAAGAACAAAAAAGTTTTGACATTCTACTGAAGAACAACCAAAATAAAGTGTTGATTTTTTATTGTATAAGACTATAAAGGATGCTGCATTTATTTCCATTGTATAGAAACATTCCTTATACAAAACCTTTGTTTGAAAATAACAAGGCAACCAATTATACAAACCACCTTTTTCCTCCGAAGATACTGGTTTGACTATAGAAAAAATTTTGTAAGCATCATTTAATGATAATTCCCAGGACTGACATTTTCTATACATTTCTTTATCATATTTGGAAACAGTATCTTTATTTTTAAAAGTTATTACTTTTACCAAAGCACTTTTAATCTGCAGAGATGAATCATTTTGTGAGTAAACATTATTCAAAAAGAAAATGATAGTTAGTAAGAAAATAAATTTTTTGTACATATAAAAAAATAAATTATCCTGCCTTTGTTGTTACCACCAACAAATTTTAATTGGAAAATTAATCTTTTTTCCGCGAATCTAAAACCTATAAGGTTTTAGAAACCTTATAGGTTTCAATATTAAAAACTTATTGATTTTTTGGGAAATCAAAATAGCAAAACTTTTTTTCCGCCTGCGTAAAATCTTTCCAGGAATCAATATCAGCTTCCACGCCAAATACGCCGCAGGTAGGCATTCCATCAATTTTTTTATCCGTGAGTGAATGTACAAAATAACTGATGCCGGGATTATGGGAGAACAATGCAATGCCAGAAAAATGATTATCCGTATTTTTTACAACATCATAAAAATCTTCCTTGATAGCTTCATATAATTTGTTTTCTATAATAATATTTGCGGGTTGCATATTGAAAACCTTTGCAAATAAATTACACGTGGTTAAAGCTCTTTTTGCCGGGCTGCTAATAAATGCATCAAAGGAAAAGTTTTTTGACAATAATCTTTTCGACATTTTATTTGCATCTTCTATTCCTCTTTCATTCAAAGGGCGCTCGATATCTTTCCCCCCAATCAATGAATGACTGCTTTTGGCATGCCGGACTAAAAAAAGCGTTTTCATATTTAATAACCTCTTTGATTTTTTCCTTCAAAATAATTAATGAATGCTTTATTCACCACCCTGTTTCCGCCACTCGTCGGGTAATTCCCGGTGAAATACCAGTCGCCCGTATTCGTTGGGCAACTCTTGTGCAAGTCTTCAATGGTTTGATAAATCACGTGAACCGGCACATCAATTTCCGGTGCGGTTATCAATGCCGCAATTTTTGCTGAGATCATTTCCGGCGTAAATTGTTTATAGATTTTCTTCACCAGGTTTTCTGTATGTAATTGATTATTTCTCTCCAGTTCTTTGATGTCATCATATACTTCCTGCAGAATATTTTCCTGGCCATTCTCTTTCAATAATGCAATGGTTGCGCGGAAAGCAATGAAGTCGCCCAGTTTACTCATATCAATACCATAACAATCAGGATACCTGATTTGCGGTGCAGAAGAAACCACGATAATTTTTTTTGGTTTTAGTCTCGACAACATTCTTATAATACTTTCTTTGAGTGTGGTGCCGCGTACAATACTATCATCAATCACAACCAATGTATCCTCGCCTGCGCGCACCGTGCCATACGTAATATCATACACGTGCTGTACCATTTCATCACGCGCACTGTCCGCGGTAATGAATGTGCGAAGCTTTACATCTTTGATTGCAATTTTTTCCTGGCGAATTTTCCGGTTGATCATTTGATCAAGTTTAGCAGGGTCAATATCATTTCCCCAGGAAAGAATCCGTTGTATTTTGATCTGGTTGAGATAATCTTCCATGCCTTTGCAAAGCCCTAAATACGCCACTTCAGCCGTATTTGGTATATAAGAAAATATGGTATTTTTTAAATCATACTCTACGGCTTCCAGCACAAGTTTGCTTAAATGATATCCCAGGGCAATTCTTTCACGATAAATTTTTTCATCACTGCCGCGGCTAAAATAAATGCGTTCAAAACTACAGGCCTTTCTTTCTTTGGGTTCCAAAATTTGTTCAATTAAAACATTTCCCAAATGATCTGCAATAAGCGCCTGCCCGGGCATTAATTCTTTTACTTCATTTTCCCCGAGATTGAAAGCAGTTCGTATAGAAGCACGTTCACTCGCAGCAACGACAATTTCATCATTGATATAATAGTATGCCGGGCGAATGCCATTTGCATCGCGCAATACAAATCCATCTCCATTTCCAATAAGTCCGCCAACAGTAAAACCGCCATCAAAAAGTGTGGCTGCCTTTCGCAAAACGGTAGCAATACTCGCACCATTTGGCGCCAGGTCATCCTGCTCTACCAAAAAATGATGGATCACTTCCATCATTGCTGCCAGGTCACTTTGTTTTTGAAAAATGCCGGGTTGAATATTTACGAGATCAAATAATTCTTCGGTATTTACCAGGTTAAAATTTCCCGCCAGGGCTAAATTTTTTCCAGGCGCTAAATCTTTTTTTATAAATGGATGGCAAAACTCCACGTCATTTCTTCCCTGTGTGCCATAGCGTAAATGGCCAAGCAATAATTCACCCAATGCAGGTAAATGGCCTTTCATCATCCCGGGATGATTTTGAATATCGGGCTGGTATTTTTCCATTTCTTTGACTTCGGAAGCAATCCCTGCAAAAATGGAGGCAATGGATTGTGGTGAAATACTGCGCTCCCGGAAAAGGAAAGGATTGCCGGCATCCACATCAAGTTTTACGGTGGCGATGCCTGCGCCATCCTGCCCGCGGTTATGCTGTTTTTCCATCAATAAATACAATTTATTGAGGCCATACATCACCGAACCGTATTTTTTCAGGTAAAAAGAGAAAGGTTTTCTAAGACGTATGAATGCTAATCCGCATTCATGCTTGATCTCATCGCTCATGATATTGATTGAATGAAGAATGCAAAAGTACAATTCTTTTTTTACAGCTTTTTTAAACAGGCGATAATTTTTCTGCCAGCCATAAAAATTCATTTATAAAAGCGGTGATTTGTTTATCAAAAGCCGGGTCATTTAATTCACCACCGGGGCCAAATTTTTTATCTACAAAAGGTGTTATGAGCATGAAGGGAGAAGGAATACCTAATAAGGCATTAATAAATAAATGCAATTGCTGACTGGCCCGCATGCCGCCCATGCTTCCGCTGCTGGCGGTAACAATGCCAAATGCTTTTCGTCTTTGATGGGGAAAAAGATCGAATAAAGCTTTGAGCGCGGAAGTGTAGCTGCCATTGTACTCAGGTGTGATGAGGATAAATGCATGCGCTTCAAATATTCTTTTTGCCAATGGCTGTAAATGTGCAGGAGCTGTGTTGATGTCCCGGATCGTTTCCTGCTGCATCAATGGCAATTCCCATTCACGAACATCCAAAATATTGATTTGATGTGTTGTTTTTTGTTGTAATCTTTTTTGTAAATAAACCGCTATACGGTATGTAACGCTGTCTTTTCGCGGACTCCCGGAAATTATTTCAATATTCATATTTCAAAATGAAGCCGCTTTTTTTGAAAAAATATTTTCTTTTTACCAAAGAAAATTACTGATTGTTACCGGCAGAAGCCTGGAACCAATCGGACAATACACTACATGCTTTAAATGATGGATCAATGTAAATATAAAACTGTGGAATATGTACTTTGAACCATTGCTGCAATACTTCTGATTTTTTATTTTCCAAAGCTCTTTGTGATATTTTATTATAATCATCCTGCATATTTTCCCGGTGCGGTTGTGAACGGGTTTTGATATATAACAATCGTACCGCCTTTATTCCGCGCTCATCTGTATAAACCTGCGGTTCAGATATGACGCCGGTCTTTAGATCTTTTAAAATGGCAACAAGGTCCTTATCCATTTGATCAATTCTGATATAAGTAGAGCCATCCGGGGCAGAAATATAACCCCCAATTAATTTGCTGTTGTCATCATCGCTGTATAGTGAAACGCCTTCAGAAAAAGTAATAGTGTGATCATTGATTTTTGCTTTTATACTATCCATCCGGGAAATTGTGGCTTTTATTTCCACATCGGTTACCGGGGGAATTTTTAGTATATGGCGAATGACGGCATCATCACCCGCACGGCTGACCATTTGAATGATATGCAAGCCAAATTTTGATTTTATGACTGGGGAAATCTGGCCTTCCTTCAATTTAAATGCTGCGGCAAAAAAAGCTGGATCCCAGTTTTTATCATTTTTATTCAGGCTGTATTGTCCGCCATTATCTTTAACCGCCGGATCATCAGAATATAAACGTGCCAATGCATCAAATTTTTTCTGGCCGGATTCTACCTGCTTTTTCATGTCATATAATTCACCCGTCACATAATCCTCCACATCTTTATTGGCTTTCGGATGAATGACAATTTCACTTACTTCCAGTTCACTTTCATAAAAAAGTAAACTGTCTTTTGGTATATGGTCAAAATAATTCTGTACTTCAGAAGGCGTGATTTTGACATTGTCGAGAATTTTTCCTCTTTCCTGGTCCGCCAGTTTTCTTTCCCTGAAATCTTCACGCAGGTCTTCTTTCAACTGAAATAAAGTTTTTCCTGCAATTTGTTCCAGCATTTCCTGGGAACCATAATAACGGATAAAACCACGGATCTGGTTGTCAAGCAAAGCATCCAGTTCATCATCACTGATCGTCAATGAATCTTTTTGCGCCTGGAGTACCAGTGCCTTTTGGATTAGCTGGCCCTGCAAAAAAGAACATTCAGGGTCCGGAGGCAATTCAGTTTCCTGGCCCTGTCTTTTATAATCTTCAATGGCGTTTTGAATATCAGAATGTAAAATAATCTGGTCGCCGACCTTTGCCACGATCTTATCAGCAACAACTTTCTGCTGTTGCGCCTGTGCTTTAAAAAAGAAAGCGGAGGCGATTAAAAGAAAAATGATTTTTTTCATATTGTATGAATGCATTCAAAAATAGAATTTGCCTGCCCAATTGAGAAATTGAGGCTTGTTTTTAACAAGAATTTGTTGGCCTTTAAAATGGGAAATAAAAATCCTTCTGTTTTATAATGTTCTTTTAATTTCTTCCTCTTCAAATGCTTCTACTATATCGCCCACTTTAATATCATTATAATTTTTAATGGTGAGACCGCATTCCATGCCGGAAGAAACTTCTTTTGCATCATCTTTATATCTTTTCAGCGAACCGAGTTCTGCGTGTGCGCCTTCTGCAATCGGGTAAACCACGATTCCATCGCGAATGATGCGGATCTTGTTATTTCGTAAAATTTTCCCATCAAGCACCTGGCAACCTGCCACTGTAGCTTTATCAAATTTATATACTTCCCGCACTTCCACATTTCCTACGATCTTTTCCTGGATTTTTGGTTCAAGCATGCCTTCCATCGCACTTTTTATTTCTTCAATCGCGTTGTAAATAATGGAATATAATTTTATTTCAACACCTTCCGTCTCTGCCAATCTGTTTGCCTGTGGGGAAGGACGTACATTAAATCCTACTATAATCCCATCAGATGCTGTCGCCAGCAATACATCACTTTCCGAAATCTGGCCGACTGCTTTATGTACTATACTCACCACAATCTCATCGGTGGATAATTTTTGTAAAGAATCACTTAACGCTTCCACTGAACCATCCACATCGCCCTTAATAATAAGGTTCAGTTCTTTAAAATTTCCCAATGCAAGGCGGCGGCCAATTTCATCCAATGTAATATGTTTCCTGGCCCTTAAGCCTTGTTCACGTAATAATTGAGAGCGTTTATTGGCAACTGATTTGGCTTCACTTTCGTCTTCATACATTCTAAACTTTTCTCCCGCCTGCGGCGCACCATTTAAACCCAGGATCTGCACCGGTGTAGAAGGTGGAACTGAAGTAACACGTTGGTTTCTTTCATTGAACATGGCTTTTACCCGGCCATAATGTTGGCCGCTAACAATGAGGTCTCCCTGGTTAAGCGTACCATTTTGTACCAGCAAAGTAGCCACGTAGCCACGGCCTTTATCAAGTGAAGCTTCAATAATGGTACCGCTGGCTTCACGCTTAGGATTTGCTTTTACATCAAGCAGATCTGCTTCGAGTAATATTTTTTCCAGTAAAAGATCCACATTCAACCCTTGCTTCGCAGATAATTCCTGGCTTTGGTATTTACCTCCCCATTCTTCCACCAATAAATTCATTTGTGAAAGTTGCTCATAAATTTTCTTTGGATTTGCTCCGTCTTTATCAATTTTATTGATCGCAAAGATCATGGGTACACCCGCAGCCTGTGCATGGCTGATGGCTTCTTTTGTTTGTGGCATTACTGCATCATCTGCCGCAATCACGATCACCGCGATATCAGTAACTTTTGCACCCCTGGCCCGCATCGCTGTAAATGCTTCGTGGCCCGGCGTATCAAGGAAAGTGATTTGCCTTCCGTTTGGTAAGGTTACTTCATACGCACCAATATGCTGGGTAATTCCACCAGCTTCTCCCGCCACTACATTTTCACTTCTTATATAATCGAGCAAAGAAGTTTTTCCATGATCCACGTGACCCATGATCGTAACGATGGGTGAACGGGAGACCAATACTTCTTCCCCATCTTCAAAATCATCATCATCTTCTTCAGCCAGGTCATCTATGCCAATAAATTCCACCTCATAACCGAATTCCGCAGATACGAGTTCAATCACTTCTGCATCAAGCCGCTGGTTAATAGAAACCATAATGCCGAGGTTCATACATTTACTGATCACATCCGCGAAGCTTACATCCATGAGGTTTGCGAGTTCACTCACGGTTACAAATTCAGTTACCTGAAGTTTATTGTCGTCCACCATTCCTTCCTGCGCTTCTGCCAGGCCTTGTTTCTTTTCACGACGATGTTTTGCTTTCAGGCTTTTTCCCCTGCCGGAACCTCCGCCGGAAAGTTTGGCCTGTGTTTCACGAATTTTCTCCTGTATTTCTTTTTGATCAATTTCTTTATCTTCTCTTTGTGGCAACCTGCTCCGGCCACCTGCTGAGCGATTGGGACCTCCACCTCCCGGCCTGAAGTTTCCTCCTGAGCGGCCACCTCCGCCTTCTCTTCCACCACCGGTTCTTTGTTGTCCGCCAGGGCTGGGTTTTCTTTCAACAGGAATACGTTTCCTTTTTCTTTTTTCTTCCTGCGTAGCAGGTTTAGGCCGGGTGTCGCTATTTATTGGGAGTGTAATTTTACCCACAATCTTAGGGCCTTCAATTTTCTTGGCTTTAATATTTTCAATTACAGCCGGACTTTCAGGCTCCTCTTCCTTTTGTACAACAGCTTTTGCAACTTCCGGCGGAGTTACAGGCTGAACTACTTTTCCTGTTGCTGGAACAACCGGCGCTTTCTCATCTTTGGCTTTTTTAGCTGGCTTTTTAGGGCGTGTCGAAGAATCTATTTTAGAAAGGTCAATTTTTTTAATAGCTTTTGGCCCTTCCAGGGAAGGCGCTTCAATTTTTACAATCTCTGGCTGCGGTGTTTTTTCTTCCTCTGTTACTTTTACTTCTTCAGCAGGCACTGGCGCTTCAGGTTCCGTTTCAGCAATCGTTTCTACGGGAACTTCGGGGGTTATTTGCGGTTTTGGTTCTTCCCTGGTTACTGTACTCTTAAAAATAATTTCTTCCTCATCTTTTCTTTTACGTTCGGGCTGTACACCTTTTGGTATTTCGATTTGGTCTGCTTTATTTTTGGCAACTTTATCACTTTGAAATTCCTCCTGCAGGGAGCGGTACATTGGTTCAGTTAGTTTAGCCGAGGGTTTCAGGTCATCCCTGCCAAAACCCTGCCCGCTCAAAAATTCAACCAGGGTATCCTGGCCAATATTGAATTCTTTAGCGGCTGCTAACAATCTGGGTAACTTAATTTCTGCCATTCAATTTTTTTTATTTTGTCTTTTCTTCGCTCCTTGATCTTCCTGCAACTATTTTATTCCTGTTCAAATTCTTCCTGCAAAACAGTTCTCAAATGATCAATCGTTTTTATTTCAAGGTCCGTCCTTCTTTCCAATTCTTCTGTTGTAAGCGCCAATACGCTCCGGGCAGTATCACAGCCAATGCCTTTCAACTGGTCTATCACCCATGAATCAATTTCATCAGAAAATTCATCAAGGTCAATATCATATTCGTCTTCACCGGCTTCATTTTCACGGAATACATCAATATCGTATTCTGTGAGCTGGCATGCAAGTTTAATATTCACGCCGCGTCGGCCAATGGCCAATGATACCTGGTCTGCTTTCATGTAAACATCCACATGCTTTTTCTCTGTATCAATGTCCATATAACTGATCTTCGAAGGTGTAAGTGAACGCTGGATCAATAACTGGATATTCGAAGTCCAGTTAATCACGTCAATATTTTCATTTTTCAATTCACGTACTATGCCATGAATCCTGCTACCTTTCATTCCCACACAAGCGCCAACCGGATCAATGCGGTCATCAAAACTTTCCACGGCTACTTTAGCACGTTCTCCGGGCTCGCGTACAATTTTTTTAATGGTAATAAGACCATCAAATATTTCGGGAACTTCTATCTCCAATAATTTAGCCAGAAAGTCTGGACTTGTCCTGCTTAAAATAATTACCGGTGAGTTATTTTTAGAATCTACTTTTTTAACCACGGCACGAATCGTTTCTCCCTTTTTAAAAAAGTCCTGTGGTATTTGTTCGGATTTGGGTAAAATTAATTCATTGCCTTCTTCATCCAATAATAGCACTTCTTTTTTCCAAACCTGGTAAATTTCTGCATTGATGATATCGCCAATGCGGTCTTCATATTTTTTAACCAGTACATTTTTTTTGAGGTCGCTGATCCTGCTGGCCAAAGTTTGCTTCGCCGCGAGGATTGCACGCCTGCCAAAATCGAGTATATCCACTTCTTCATACAATTCTTCCCCAACCTCAAAGTCAGGTTCTATTTTTATAGCCTGTGAATATTCCACTTCCGCAAGCGGATCAATAACTTCACCATCTTCCACGATCATCCTCCTGCGCATGATTTCCAGGTCGCCTTTTTCTGCGTTTACAATCACATCAAAATTTTCATCGCTGGTAAATTTTTTCCGTAACAATGTTTTAAATACATCTTCCACAACCTTCATCATTGTTGGGCGGTCTATTTTTTCTTCATCTTTGAATTCCTGGAAAGCTTCAATAAGATTTATACTTGCCATAACCTACATTTTTTTAAAAAATTGAATGATAATTAAAATTGAACCTGGATAATTGTTTTAAGAATTTGATCAAAAGGAATTTCTATTTCTTCTTCTACTAAAACTTTTTTATTTTTTCCCGAAACCTGGATAATGGTGATGCTTTCAGCCTCCACTTTTTTTAATGTACCAATTTTAGTCGTTCCATCTGCCAGCGTAACTGCCACATTTCTACCCATATTTTTCAGGTATTGCCTGTGCAATTTTAAAGGTTCGCCGATACCAGGTGATGAAAATTCTAAAGCATAATCACCAGATTCCGGGATATGTGCCTCCTCCAGGGATTTCACCAGCTTTTTACTGAATTTGGTGCATCTATCTATACTGATGCCATTATCCCCATCTACAAACACCTTAATATTATTGACCGGTTTTATTTTTACATCCACCAAAAAATATTCAGGTTCTGAGCTTAAAAGGCCTTCCACCAACGATTTGATCTTTTCCTTTAAAATTACTGTTTCCATTTTTCAGGTTGGTACAAAAGGAAAGGGAACGAATCCGTTCCCTTTCTTAGTTTACATTTTTCCAGCACAAAGGTAATTGAAATTTTAATTATATACAAAATTTTAAACTGGTTAAGCATTTTATAAAATTTCGCGTTGTTTTTATGCGTTTGCAGCCATTCATTATCTTTGAGTATGTTTGATGTAATTGTAACTATTGTAGTTGTCTATTTTCTCTATAAATTTATCTTCAACTTTTTGTTGCCTGTTTCAAAAAGTGCATCTCAAATAAAAGATAATATGCGGGAAATGCAGCGTCAACAGGAAGAAAACCTGCGCGGACAGCAAGCCGGGAATACTTCTTCTCAATCAAATTTTCACCAGGAAAAGCCTGTTCCGGAAAAAGAAGGGGATTATATAGACTTTGAAGAAATAAAATAAAGACTTTTCACTACATTTTTTCTTTTAATACAGATCATTTATTTTTATGAATAAAGGAAAACAACTACGCAGTTTGTATATTGCGCCGGTTTCCGCACATTATGAATGAGATAAAGAACACCCATCCTAAGAAATTAAAACAACTTGCTGCTACAGCTATTTGCGGTAATGACATTACTTCATCTTGTTTATACGTATCGTCACTTACTGTCGCTTATGCCGGGCAATATGCATTTATATCCTTACTTATCGTTGGCCTTATTTTATACTTTTTTAGAAAAATTTACGGAGAAGCCGTTGGCGCATTACCCCTTAATGGTGGCGCTTACAATGTATTGCTCAACACAACCAGCAAAGGAAATGCATCATTGGCGGCATGCCTGACAATTCTTTCTTATATGGCAACTGCTGTATTATCCGCATCAGAAGGAATGAAATACCTGCACAGTATTTTTCCTATAGTACCGGTGATCATTGCAACTGTTGTGATATTAACTATATTTTTATTTTTGACAATGGGAGGTATTTCTGAGTCCTCAACAGTTGCTATAATCATTTTTATTATTCATCTCACGGTTATCGCATTATTGATAGGAAGCGTCATTTTTTATATCGCCAATAATGGTTTGGAAATTGCAAACCTTAATTTTCACACTCCATTAAAAGGCACCATTGCAACTGCTTTATTCCTGGGATTCAGTACAGCCATGTTGGGTGTTACCGGTTTTGAAACTTCGGCAAATTTTGTAGAAGAACAAAAGCCCGGTGTTTTCCCAAAAACGCTGAGAAACATGTGGATCCTGGTTTTTATCATAAACCCGGTGATCGCTTTACTGGCAGTTTCTCTCATGCCATTGAATGAAGTAGTTTCTAATAAAGATGCTTTACTTTCTCACATGGGATTACAAACCGGCGGTTCCTGGCTAGCAACCATAGTTTCCCTGGATGCTGCACTCGTATTGAGTGGCGCGGTATTAACTGCTTTCATTGGAGTAACTGGTTTAATAAGGCGCATGACACTGGATAGAATTTTTCCACAGGCTTTATTGAAAGAAAATAAAAGAGGAAGTTCACCGGCTATTTTAATTGTTTTCTATCTCTTATGCCTTTCCATTTTATTTATAACGAATGGTGAACTTGGACCACTGGCAGGTGTTTATACAATTTCATTTTTATCTGTAATGGCATTTTTTGGCTTTGGAAATTTGTTATTGAAAATAAAAAGGAAGCGCTTGCCCAGGCCGGAATATGCTTCACCGCTGATCGTTATTTTGGGGATCATTGGAATCTTGATTGCTTTGTATGGAAATGTAAAATTACACCCGGATTACCTCGTTGTATTCCTGCAATATTTTATACCAGCCATTTTAATCATCTATGCATTTTTAAAACGAAAAGTGGTTATTCATTATATGCTTTTATATGCCAACAAATTTTTTGACAGAATATCAAAACTTGCCTTGTTCAGTCGTTTTCATTTAACCAAAGAAATGCGCAAACTGAACAAGCAGCCTTTTGTTTATTTCACCAAAGGAGATAACATTGCTACGTTGAATAAGGTGATCATTTATGTAAAAGAAAATGAGATCACGCAAAAATTAAAGATTGTGACTGTGTTACAAACTGAAACACAAATGTCAGATACTTTCATGCGTGATTTTGAAGCGCTGGACCGCGCCTATCCTGATCTTCGGATCGAATACATTCAAATTCCTGGTGTGTTTGGACCAGAATTAATTGACCGCCTGAGCTATGAATGGAATATCCCACACAATTTTATGTTTATTGGTTCTCCCGGTGATCGCTTTCCGCATCGTGTTTCTGATTTGGGTGGTGTCCGCTTGATTATTTAATGGAAAATATTCTCAACCTGCATAAATGATTTCTAAAAAATTTATTCCGGTTTTGTCATGGATTCAACCATTTTTAATTCATAAAAATCTTTCCTCCGGTCTTTTAAATTCCGCACGCTTCCCCGGGCATGCAATTCATCCAGGAGTGAAAGATCAACGTCTGCTATAAGAATCATTTCTGCATTTGGCGTGGCTTCACTTTTAACGCCATTTGATGGAAATGCAAAATCACATGGAGTGAAAACGGCCGACTGCGAATATTGTATATCCATATTTTCAACTTTAGGTAAATTACCAATACAACCTGTTATTGCTACGAAACATTCATTTTCTATGGCCCTTGCCTGTGCACAATAACGCACGCGGTTATAGGCATTTTGCGTATCAGTCAAAAATGGAACAAATAAAATTTTCATTCCCTGCTCTGCTAACAATCGCGGTAGTTCAGGAAACTCTACATCATAACAAATAAGCACACCTACTTTTCCAGCATCCGTATCATAAACCTGCAATTTTTTACCGCCCCGAATGCCCCAGCATTTGGCCTCATCCGGTGTGATATGTATTTTTTCATATTGGTCAATGTTTCCATTTCTATGACAGAGATAACCCACATTTTTTAATGTTTCACCTTCCAGAGAAGGAACACTTCCCGTAATAATATTTACATTATATTTTATCGCCAGTTCGCGAAACCTGTTTTTCAATTCAGGTGTATATTGAGCCAGTGAACGCATGGCTTCTGCTTCCGATAAATGATTGAATTCTGCCAGCAATGGCCCGTTAAATAATTCAGGCATCAATGCAAAATCACTTTTATATGCACTGATTGAATCTATAAAAAATTCAACCTGTGTAAACATTTCATCCATGCTTGTATAAGAGCGCATCTGCCATTGAATGAGACCCAGGCGCACGTAGGTTTTTGCATTGAATTGTTTTTTATCTTCTTCTGTATAATAAACATTGTCCCATTGCAATAAAGTCGCGAACTCTTTGCTTTGCACATCATCCGGCATATAATTTTTCAACACTTTTTTTACATGAAAATCATTGGCTAATTGAAAGGAAAGTACAGGATCATAAATTTCTTTCCGCTTTACTTTTCGTATATATTCTTTGGGCGTTAGAGTATCCGCATATTTATGAAATTCAGGGATTCTTCCTCCAAAAACAATGGCGCGTAAATTCAGTTGCTCACAAAGATCTTTTCGTGCATCATACAACCTTCTTCCCAGTCGCAAACCGCGATAATCGGGATGAATAAATATTTCAATGCCATATAATACATCTCCATTTTCGGGATCATGTGTTTTGAATGTATAGTTCCCGGTGATTTGTTGATATGTATGTGAATCACCAAAGCGATTATAATCAACAATAATGGATAAAGTACAACCCACCACTTTGCCATCGGCCCTGATCACGATCTGACCTTCCGGGAATTTCTGGATGAGTTTTTCAATACTGGCCAATGTCCAGTAATTGCCGCCCCACCTGGGATACGCGGCTTTCATGGCAGACAAAAGTTGTTCATAATCCTGTGGTTGCAGGTTGCCGATTTCTATATTTTTCATTCGTTTTTTTTATTAAAAAATTTAAAGACAGCGTTTGTCTTTTATGCATAAGAATCTCATATCAATTAAAATTTAATAAAATTAATATTGAAATACTTTCGCATTCATTTTTTCCTGGAATACAATTAACTGGAAGCCTTTTTTTCCTGCTCGGTTTCGTTGATCTTCATAAAAGGTTTCAGTATATCAATCGGTACAGGGAAAATTGTAGTTGAATTATTTTCCGTAGCAATTTCTCTTAGCGTTTGCAAATAACGCAGCGTTAATGCACTTGGTTGTTCACTGAGAATTTTAGCTGCATCGCTCAATCTTTGAGAAGCCTGGAATTCACCTTCTGCAGAAATTACTTTACTTCTTCTTTCTCTTTCTGCTTCAGCTTGTTTGGCCATCGCACGCTGCATTTCCTGTGGCAAATCTATTTGCTTCACTTCCACGTGTGTCACTTTCACACCCCAGGGTTCTGTCTGTTGGTCAATAATTTGCTGCAAACGGATATTTATTTTTTCTCTCTTGGATAAAATATCATCCAGCTCTGATTGTCCCAATACACTTCTTAAAGTTGTTTGAGAAAGTTGGGATGTTCCCACCAAATAATTTTCAATTTCAATGATCGCTTTTTGCGGATCTATCACGCGGAAATAAATAACTGCATTTACTTTAATAGACACGTTATCCTGTGTGATTACATCCTGTGGCGGCACATCCATTACCACTGTTCGCAAACTCACTTTAACCATTTTATCAATTATTGGTATAAGTAATATCAGTCCCGGGCCTTTGGCTCCCTGGTTTAAAACGCGCCCAAGACGAAATACCACGCCGCGTTCATATTCCCTTAAAATACGAATGGCGCTCGCCAAAATATATAATCCAATAACGATAATAATGATCAGGCCGATCGGTAATTGTTCCATGTTTTTTGTTTTTTATGTATAAATATTTAATTCGTGTTTTCTATAAAAGGTTCAACAAACAAAGTAAATCCTTTCATATCTTTTACCACTACTTTCTCATCTTTGCTAATTGATCCGGTTAATGAAGAAGCCTTCCAGGTTTCTCCCATTATTTTCACCAAACCTTCCGGATCAAGTGGTGTAAGTGTTTGAGCCGATTTTCCAATGATTGCTGAAGACCCAGATACAGGTTTTGATTTCAATGCTTTTAATCCAAAACCTGCTACAAAAAGAAAGAATAATGAAGTCACTGCCGTCGTGGAAATAATGACTGTCCAGGAAAGCGAAGCTATATTTTCAACAGGGCTGCTGCGGAATAAAATCATTGAACCAATGAGTACAGAAATAATTCCGCCGATTGTAAGCAGGCCATGGCTCGTAATTTTTATTTCCAATAAAAATAAAGCGATCCCAAAAATGATCAGTGCAATGCCGGCATAATTTACCGGCAGCATACTCATGGCATAAAATCCTAAAATCAGTGAGATCACACCAGCAATACCAGGGAATATTGCACCCGGACTAAACAGTTCAAATAAGATTCCATAAAAACCCAGCATCATTAGCAGGTAAGCAATATTGGGATCACTCATTTTGTCCAGCACTTTTGCAAAAAATCCCATTTCATTTTGAACTATCTCTGCACCTTTTGTATGCAAAATTTTTGTACCACTTGCTATTTTCACTTCCCTTCCGTCGAGCAATCTCAACAGGTCATTATCGTCCACGGCAACAAGGTCAATTACATTATTTTGCAGCGCTTCCTGTTCTGTGATTGATACACTATTTCTAACCGCATCTTCAGCCCAATCCACATTGCGGCCTCTTTTTTCAGCAACGGTGCGTATAAAAGCGACCGCATCATTGGTAACTTTCATATTCATGATGGAATCCATATTTCCCTGCATGGCTACAGGATGCGCAGCGCCTATATTTGTACCCATGGCCATCGCGGAAATATTTGCCGCCATCGTAATAAAGACACCGGCGGATGCAGCTCTCGAGCCTTCCGGCGAAACATATACCACAACCGGAACGGTAGATTGAAAAATGTCTCCCACAATTTTACGCGTTGCATCCAGTAAACCTCCGGGTGTATTTAAATGAATAATAAGGCAGGCCGCATTCATCTTTTTTGCCTCATCAATTGAATTATGAATATATTCTGCAGAAGCCGGGTTGATAGCGCCATCCACATGAATAGATAAGACTTTTTGTGAAAAAGAAACCTGTGTAAACATTAATATCGCCAGTATAAATCCGAGGGAAAAAAACCGCTGACGAAGTTTGTTATAAGTTGTATATGCGGACATTGCTGTAATATATGCCAAAGAAAATTGATGGCAAAAACAATTCACCCGGCGTTGATTTTTGGGGTATTATTTAACAGCCATTTTAGGAATGGAAAAATCTTTGATTAAAAGTTGCAAAATTTTATCCCGCGAATTCGCGCATTTCTTCTTTCTCAGGAATTTTAAGATAATTCATAAAATGATCATATTGCGAAGTCGTACTTACCAATACTGAAAATGTGGCGATAGCAGCAAAAATTTCCGGTGATGAAGAATAGCGGGCAAACACTTCCCTGAAAATGCTGTAAAAAAGTACAGTAACGCCAATTCCGGCAAACAACATCAGCCAGAATAAACCCGCACGATTGAATTTTTTATAAAAACTGGCAATTAAAAAAATGACAAAGGAAGTAGGCACAAAAAGCCAGGCGCTCATTTCCAGCGTGAATAAAAATGTTTTTAGAATGTTGACAAAGGTATAATCCGTATCAGCCAGGATATGCGCCGTGGAAACCGTAGCATTTACAAATGTAGAAACCAGAAAAATAAAGATGGAAATGCGGAAGGGCATTGATAAACGTTTCATCCGTAGGAAATTTTGGGTAAAGGTAAGTGGAAAAAATTTGATGTATTAAGGGATTATGAATTAAAACATTACATAAAATTAAGAAAATGACATTTATTATTTAAAAGTTGAATGGATATTTCATATTCAGGCTAAGGCAGTTTTAGTTATAATCTTTAAACATATTTTGTACTTTTGAATAATCAAAATTGAATAATGGAAAATACAATGCTGATAGAAGTAACCAATCAAAAAGCTATTGGTCTTTTACGCGAGTTGGAAGAATTGCATTTAATTAAAGTGTTGCAAGAAAATTTTACTCCCGTTAATACGAAATTGTCTGATAAATATAAAGGAATTATTGACAAAGAACAGGGGCAAGATCTTAATGAACACATTAAACAGATGCGTAGCGAATGGGACAATATTTAATTGATACAAATGTAATCTCAGAATATTTTTCAGCTTCTCTTCCTGTGACAGGCATGGCTTTACTTGATAAAGTTATAAATTCAATTCCGAATATTTCCATCATTACACAAATCGAACTTCTTTGCTGGCGTACAGATAATATTACTGAACAAAAAGTAAAAAAATTTATAAAAGACAGTTTAGTTCTGGATATAAATAATGATGTTATTGCCCATTGTGTTGATTTAAGAAGGAATAAAAAAATGAAAACACCAGATGCCATTATTGCCGCGACTGCTATCGCATACAAACTAACGCTTATAACAAGCGACACAGATTTTAATAATATACCAGACTTAGAAGTTATTAACCCTTAAGAGAGTGGAAAATAAAACTTATCAAAAATGAATTATTACATAGCTCCATTTATTTCAACCTTTCAATAATTTCATCCATAATAATCTATGCAAATTAATAATTTACTTCCCATTAATTTCAAACTGCATAAAGCACATTGTTTGAGAAAGGCGTATAAACCAACTTAAAAGAATCCTAGTATATGGCAAAATCATTTTGAATAGTTTACATTTTTCACCTCCCCGCAAAAAAAAAGAGCCGTCCTTTACAGAACGGCCCGGTACTTATAACCAATTTTTTATTTCTCTTCTTTGGCCGGCGGCACCGCGGCAATGATATCTTCGCCCTTGATTTTCGCGCGAATCTTTTTTTCAATCTCATCTGCCATACCCGGATTATCACGTAATAATTCTTTCACCGTTTCCCTGCCCTGTCCCATTTTATTATTGTCATAACTAAACCAGCTTCCGCTTTTTTGAATGATACCCAATTCTACACCCATATCTATGATTTCGCCAATTTTACTGATGCCTTCCCCAAAAATAATATCAAACTCCGCAAAGCGGAATGGCGGCGCTACTTTGTTCTTCACCACTTTCACTTTCACATGATTTCCAATTGCTGCATCACCATCTTTGATCTGCGACATGCGGCGAATATCCAACCGCACGGAAGCATAAAATTTTAAGGCATTACCACCGGTGGTTGTTTCGGGGTTACCAAACATGATCCCGATCTTTTCCCGCAACTGGTTGATGAAAATACAGATCGTATTTGTCTTATTAATAGTTGCTGTCAATTTCCGCAACGCCTGGCTCATCAACCTCGCTTGCATACCCATTTTACTGTCACCCATTTCTCCTTCCAGTTCACCTTTTGGAACAAGTGCCGCAACGGAATCTATTACCACCACATCCAATGCGCCAGAAAGAATCAAACGATCAGCGATCTCGAGTGCTTGTTCTCCATAATCTGGCTGGGAAATCAATAGATTATCAATGTCCACGCCCAGTTTTTGTGCATACGAATTATCAAATGCATGTTCCGCATCAATGATCGCACATATACCACCTTTCTTTTGCGCTTCTGCAATAATATGAATGGCAATCGTGGTTTTACCACTGGATTCCGGGCCATAAATTTCCACGACACGGCCACGCGGAATTCCGCCAACACCCAATGCCACGTCAAGGCCAATAGAACCGGTAGAAACAACTTCCACTTGTCGCACGCCTTTCTCATTCATCATCATTACACTGCCTTTTCCAAAGTCCTTATCTATTTTGTCAATAGTTAGTTTTAAGGCTTTTAATTTCTCTGTATTACTCATATTATTTTCTTTTCTGTTCAAATGTAAACAGGATGTAAAACTAATATATTTTATTTACCAACACTAATATTTTTAGTATTTTTTTGAGAAATTTTTTGGCCTGGTCTTTTCTTACAATTTTCCTTTAATTTCATTTGATTAAATAAAATGAAGGAAAAGCAAATCTCTGTTGTCCAGGTAATTGATCAGCTCAATGCGGGCGGCGCTGAACGTGTGCTGGTAAACTGGGCCAATATTCTGAATGAAAAAGGCCATCCATCTTCCATTGTAACAACTGTGGCTCCCGGCATTTTAGCAAAAGATATAAAAGAAGATGTAGCCTTTTTCGATCTCCGCCGGAAATGGAAATGGAATCCTTTTGCCATGTACAGGCTGGTAAAAATTATAAAGGATTACGATGTTGTTCATGTGCATTCATCACATAACCTAAGATATGTATGGCTGGCATCAAAATTATTCCGGCTGAAGAAAACTATTTTTTTTCATGAGCATTTTTATTTTGAAAAAATATGCTGGCACAGGCGCGCGATTTACCCAAAAACCAAGATGATCTGTGTATCCAACTTTGTGCGCGACTGGGCCATCAAAAACAAATTGTCCACGGATAAAAATGCATTCCTTTTACCGAATATAATTGTACCGCATTTGATTGATATCGCTCCCGGAGAAATACAAAAGGATATTGTACGAATTGTGATGACAGGAAATATTTCAACAAGAAAAAATATTGAATTCGCTTTGGAGATTTTCAAGGAATTGAAAAAGCAGTTATTTGAAAATTATGAACTAACGATCATTGGGTGTGTAACGGATAAAAAATATTATAATTATTTAAAAAATAAGATCAAGATTTACGGGTTGGAAAAGCAAGTGAAGTTTATTCATGACTGTGACAATATTCAGCCGATCTTAAACCAGTTTGACCTTGCGCTGCATCCATCTAAATTTGAAACCGGGCCATTAGTATTAATAGAATACCTCGCAAAATCATTGCCTTTTCTTACCTACAATACGGGTGAAGTGCCGGCCCAGATCAGAGAAGAATTGCCAGGTTATGTCATGGAGAATTATGATCCGGAAGCATGGGTTACCGCGATCCATGAAATCATATCTGCCGATAGAAAAATAGTAGACAAAAAAATGAAAACCGTTTTTGAAAAATATTTTTCTATTGATCAATACTATGAAAATGGCATATCCATTTATGCAAAAGGTTTAAAGAATGGTAAATGATTTTTATATAAAAAACATTTATCTAATACTAATCGTTTCATCTTCTTCCAGTATTCCTTCGATCTCAGACGAATCTTTCTTCATAGCAATCCGGTATAAAATAATTGCAAGCGTTAAAAACGCGATCACACCGATCCACTGGTAAACGCCCGGCGTTAGCCAGTTTTCCATTCTCAATTCCAAATTGATCGTCTCCAATTTTTTGGCGATGGTTTCACTGCCGGCAATGAGTAATGCTACGACGACGCCCGCCAATGCGCCACCCGCGACAAGGCCCGTGGCAAATAAATTGCCTTTACCTAAATCATCTTCTGTAACAACCTCACCTTTTTTCTTTTTCTTCCAGTCAACTAAACCACGCAATGCACCACCTGCAAAAATTGGTAACGTAGTGCTCAATGGCAGGTAAGCGCCCACTGCAAAACTCAATGAATTTACGCCACACAATTCCATCACGACGGCAAGCGCCACGCCTACAAAAACAAATTGCCAGTCCAGGTTAAAAGATAAAATACCTTTTATCAAAGTGGCCATAAGAGTAGCTTGTGGAGCAGGAAATTTATCCGTTCCAATTGCATGGGTAAAACCCTGCTGTATCATATCGGAAGTGGGTGTATCCAAAACTTTAATAGTTAAGCCAATAACCAAAGAAGAAACGATAGCGCCAATAAATAAAGCGATCTGCTGACTCTTTGGTGTTGCGCCAATTATATATCCGGTTTTTAAATCCTGCGATGTTGCACCCGCATTTGCGGCTGCAATACATATCATTCCACCAACAACCAGGACCATTGGTTCAAAAGTTTTTCCGGTCCAGCCAATGCCGATAAAGACCAGGCAGGTTGCCATAATTGTTGCAATTGTCATACCACTGATCGGGTTATTACTCGCGCCAATAATTCCAACAATGCGCGAAGAAACAGTAACAAAAAATGCCCCGAAAACAACTACTAAGACACCTAATAATAATTTACTTAAAATTGAGTCTCCCGGAATCATGGGGATGAATGCCATTAATAAAACGAGAAGTAAACTTCCATATAAAACCACTTTAATATTGAGGTCTTTTTCAGTGCGTGAAGTGGCCACTTTATTATCCCTGTTTTTTACAGAACCAATACTTTCTTTAAAAGATGTAATAATAGTTGGAATAGTTTTCATTAAAGTAATAAAACCACCCGCAGCAACAGCGCCTGCACCGATTTGTCGGATATAGGCGCGGTATAATGCCTGTGAAGAATCAGCAAAAAGATGTGTTACAGGATCCCAGTTGCCCGGCCCGCCCGCAGTTGCGACATCTTTCAGGTAGCCCAATTTTACTAGTTGAGCGGCGATCATTGTTTGATCATGAACCATCAAGGTTGCCAGCAAAGGATTCAGCACCAGCCAGCTTAAAACTCCACCAGCCACCAGTGCGCCGCTAATGCGCAGCCCAATGATATAACCCACGCCCAAATATTCCGGCGTGATTTCTCCACTGATCTTTGCTGCCGGAAAATATTTATTAGTGAGACTGGTTGTGTATTCAGGCACTTCAGCAATTACATGCATAATTTTTTGAAGGAACGCATAGATCAACGCAATGCCCACGCCCCAAAAAGCCGTCTTTGCAATATCTCCGCCCTTTTCACCGGCTTTGAGTACGGCTGCACAAGCAGTTCCTTCCGGGTAAGGCAACACGCCATGTTCTTTTACGATCAATGATTTTCGCAATGGAATCATCATCAATGTACCCAGTAAACCACCAAAAATTGCAAGTACCAAAATGGTCATATAATTAAAAAACCCGGCGCCCACACTTTGACCATCTGCACCCATAGAAAGAAACAAAAATCCAGGTAAGGTAAATGCCACACCTGAAGCAATACTTTCACTTGCCGATCCGGTCGTTTGGATAATATTATTCTCTAAAATTGTCGTTTTGAGCAAACGCCTGCCAATAGTAATCGCGATTACGGCAATAGGAATAGATGCGCTCACTGTAAGGCCGGCTCGCAATGCGAGATAAACATTTGCCGCGCCAAATAAACAACCCATGATACAGCCTGTGACAATGGCTTTCAGGCTGAATTCTTTCATAATTGTTCCGGGGGAAACAAAGGGTTTGAATACTTTTTTTTCTGACATGAGTGGGAGTTTGGAGAAAAATATTTTGGTTGTTAGATTGCAAAAAAAAAGATAGCAGCATTATTCTTTGCCGCTATCTTTTTAATAAAAAATTTATGCCGAACCGGTTTTATCTTTTACGATTTTGTTGAGTGATTTTAACCTGGAGAAAATTAATATGCCACCTATAAATGCGGAGATCACCAGGATCAGGAAAAACATTTTTTTATCTGTAAAATCATCCCAGAAACTCGTCATCACGCCGGCAATCTTTCCACCAATGGAGGTGGATAAAAACCAGCCGCCCATCATCAATGCGGTCAATCGGGAAGGAGCCAGTTTTGACACAAATGATAAACCAATAGGACTTAGTAATATTTCACTCACTGTGAAGACGAAATACGTTCCCCATAACCAGTATGGCGATGTTTTATCCAGGTAAACTGAAGGTACTGACATGATCGCAAATACCATCACCAGTGATGAAAGGCCGGAAATAAATAAGGCCATTCCAAATTTCGTTGCGGTACTGGGTTCTTTCCCTCTTTTTCGTAAATAATCAAAAAGAGGCACAAGAAATAAAGTCAGTAATACAATAAATAATGGGTTAATAGATTGGAATAATTCAGTATTCGCCACCTTTTCACTGCCGGAAGGTGGCCATTCATTTTTAGGTACATTATTAAAATATGGATCCGGGCCCATTACCTGCACTACGCGTGAAGAACTGTCCACTAAATTTCCATCATTCAGTTTCACAAGATTACCACCAAGATATTCTGCAATGGGTGCCTGATCTTTTATTGCTACAAAATTTTCATCCACTTTATCCGCTAATCTCGGCGAATCACTCACTGTTTGTAAAAAGCCCAATGAGCCTGCAATTTTTTCCATGGTTGGAGAAACAGTTCGGTCTGTATGTTTTTGCGCCCAGAGGGTAAGGCCTGTTGAGTTTTGATTATAAATGGTCCAGAAAATAATGGATATGGCAAAGATAAATAACAGTGACCCGATGCCTTTTTTATCCTGGCCTTCTGCTTTTACATACAATGAAATATAAAATGCAATGATTGGTAAACATGCAAAAATAAATGCGTCATTGGACTGGCTGCCCATGATTGTTGTATGAAAAAGTTCTGTTGGCACGATCCATCCTATGATAGCTGCAATGATTGCCGGTAGAAAAACATATCCGAAAATTTTCCCCATTGGCATATCCTCCGGTCGTTTTTCTTTTTTCACTTCGCCCATTCTCACATGTTTTAACTGGCTTCCAAGTGTGATCAGGCCAATTACAATGCCCACGCCTGCCGCAGCAAATGCGTAACCCCAACCATATTTATTTCTTAAATAAGCAGCAACAAAATTGCAGACAAGTGCACCGATATTAATACCCATATAAAAGATATTATAGGCATTGTCTTTTAGTGGTTTTAGATCCTCTTTATTATAAATATTTCCCAGTAATGTAGAAATATTTGGTTTAAAAAAACCATTGCCCACAATGATTAATGTAAGTGAAACATATAAGGCCGTATTTCCCGGGAATGATAAACCGAAATAGCCCAATGCCATTAGCGTTCCGCCAAAGAATATAGATTTAATATAACCAAGATAACGGTCAGCAATT
>JBBSQL010000003.1:0-159704 GCA_038257845.1 Chitinophagales bacterium | reverse complement strand
TGTTCCAGTTTATATCGGAATTGGATTACGCTTAACTGCAAATATTACGGTCATTAAAGGCAGCGTTGATTTGGGAAATCTTTTTGCTATAGGTGTACAAGCATCAGCTCAAAAAATATCTGGTACATTAACGGTGCAAACGCTGGGTATTAGTGGTGAAAATATTTCAGGTTCCATTCCTTTGCCCAGTGAAATCAATGCGACCACCATTCAAAATGCCATCTTAGCACTGGGAACCATTAAAGCGAAAATGTATGAAGACAAAACATTGATCACGCCAAGAGTTGTTGGTGTTTATAATAATTTAGGCGGCAATGCGGAAACTATTAATGGATTTATTTCCTCCATTTTACAAAAGCCAAAAGCCCTGGAAGTTCCTTAATTAATATTTTTACCTCGCATGGAACAATTGTCTGGATTAGGATTTATTGGATTAAATGATTTTAGGATTTAAGCACTTTTAAAATTATTGAGGCAAAGCAATCACTTTGATAATTGGTCAAAGTTTCATTATTAAATATAATTATTGTATTTTAAGATAATGAAATATGAAGAACTAACGCACAGAATCATTGGTGCTGCAATGAAAGTGCATTCCACGCTGGGCAACGGTTTTACTCATTAAATAAATTTATTTTTTAAAGGTATTCGTGAATGCTTCGCATTTCAGGAAGTAATTTACCAACGCGCAATGTCTATTGAAATGAAAATACAAAGTTTAGCGTTTCAACGGGAAATGAGAATGAACATTTTCTATGAAAATAAAAATATTGGGAGTCGGCGCGTTGATTTTTTTGTAGGAGAAAAAATAATGGTAGAATTAAAAGCACAAATAAAATTAGATGATACTCATTTAGCACAGGCTATGAATTACTGCCAGGCCTATAATTTGCCAATTGGATTACTTATCAATTTTGGAGCAAAAAGTTTAGAATTTAAAAGGGTATATAATGTGAATCATCCAGAGAATAAAGAATATATTAAGAAAGTCTAGATTAGGATTTTTTGGATTTAAGGATTTTAAGATTAAGTAAAAATGAAAACTTAAATCAAAAATCCTGCAATCTTTTAATCCTAAAAATCCTAATACAGACAGAAAAAATCCTAATCAAAATTTTTATCCCCAACCACCCGGGTTCTTCCTCCACGCTTGCAGCACCGCTCCATCTTCCGCTTTTACAATGCCTTTTTCTATAGCGAGTTTTATCATAGTTTCATAATTGGATAAAGAAAAAACAGTTACTTCTTTTTCTTTGAATGCAATCTCCGCTTCATAAAAACCATAATTGAAAATAGACACCAACCCTAAAATTTCCACACCGGCTTTTCGCAATACATCTACAACCAACAAACTGCTTTTGCCTGTAGAGATTAAGTCTTCGACCACTACCACTTTCTGTCCTTCCTGCAACGCACCTTCTATTTGATTACCCAAACCATGTTCCTTGGGTTTTGGCCGCACGTACACCAAAGGTAATTTCAACTGGTCTGCCGCCATGGCGCTCCATGCGATGCCCGCAGTTGCTACACCTGCGAGTACTGCAGCATCATTGAATTTTTCAAAAATCAAATTGCATAATTCGCTTTTAATAAAATCCCTCGTATAGGGAAGCGATAATAATTTTCTATTATCACAATAGATTGGACTTTTCCAGCCACTCGCCCATGTAAAAGGTTTTGCGGGACTCAGTTTCACTGCGCCTGCTTCCAATAATTTTTCAGCAACAATTTTTTGATCCGGTAACATAGCCATGATTTTATTGCAAGCGAAAGTAACTATATATATTTGCCCGAATTATGTTGTGGGTAAAATATTCAACTTTAAATATTTGTATGAAAAAAATTCTTGCTGCCGGCGGACTTGTCTTTAATGAAAAAAATGAATTGCTGATGATTTTTCGCCGCGGTAAATGGGATTTGCCAAAAGGTAAAATGGAAAAAGGCGAATCACCTGAAACTTCCGCCATCCGTGAAGTGCAGGAGGAAACAGGGATTAAAAATGTACACATCAATCACTTTACGGGAATTACACATCATGAATACTTTGATCCATATCTAAAAGAAGAAGTGCTGAAGGAAACACACTGGTTTTCTATGAATGCAGCAAGTACAGAAACGCTTATTCCACAAACAGAAGAAGATATCACTGAAATAAAATGGGTAGATAAAACCGAACTGGATGAATTACTAAAAAATACATTCTCCAATATCAAACAAATTATTGAAGTAGAGCAGGAAAGAAATTTATAAATTTTTGTATGAAAAATTTATAAAGAATTATTTACTTCGTCAGGCAAAAAAGGTGAAGCGTCTCCCCCATTTTTTATAATATCCCGAACGATCGTGGAAGCTATAGAAGTGTATTTTGGTTCGCAGGTAAGAAAGATCGTTTCAATTGTTTTATCCAAAGTGCGGTTCGCATCTGCAATGGTTTTCTCATATTCAAAATCACTCACAAAGCGGATACCACGAAGTATATATTTAGCACCGATTTTTTTACAAAAATTAATGGTCAGCCCTCCATAAACAGACACAGAAACCTTTGGTTCATTTATAAAAATTTTCTCCAGCCATTCCTTTCTTTTTTCTTCAGAAAACATGGTTGTCTTATTACTATTCATACCAATGCCCACAACGATCTCATCGAACAATGAAACGGCACGCGTGATAATATCCACATGCCCTAATGTAACAGGGTCAAAGGTTCCGGGAAATAAACAAATTCTTTTCATGACTTTAATTTTTTGTCCTAACAACTAAACTGATTTATTTAAGTTTATCCATGAATTTTATTTTGCAATATAAAATATTAACGCATGATTTATATTTTTCCTAAAACAAAATTCATAAAAAAAGTATGATTTGATTTAGTTTTTAGGCACTTCAAATTTTGAAGTCAATATGTTGGCCTCAGAAAAAAAACGTTAAGAAAATTTGATTGAATGTCGTTAAGAAATGAAATCAAGTTAATTAGTTGGGCTTTGTAATAAGCTCGTAAGTCATACTAAAGCATGGGTTTATTCAAAGCCCGGGCTATTTCATTTTAGATATGCAATCAAATTTTTAGTTTTTTTTATGCAGCCTTGATTTTTTTGTTACTTTTTATATCAAAGCCTGTCCCGAAAAATCGGGAACAAAAAGTAAAATAATTAAGATTAATTTTCCCTGTTCGCCAATAAATACAAAACCGCCATTCTTATGGCCACGCCATTTTCCACCTGGTTTAAAATAATTGAATGTGGCCCGTCTGCCACATCACTGTCTATTTCCACACCACGATTAATTGGCCCGGGATGCATGATCACAATTTCTTTTTTCAAATTGTCCACCATATTTTTCTTGATGCCATAGACCAAATTATATTCCCGCAGCGATGAAAACAATGGCTGGTTCTGTCTTTCTAATTGAATACGCAGCACATTCGCCACATCGCACCAGGCAAGCGCTTTGGACACATTGTATTCCACCTGTACACCCAAAGCTTCTTTGATATATTTTGGAATCAGCGTTGGTGGGCCAGCGACCATTACTTCCGCACCCATTTTCGTGAGCAAATAAATATTACTCAGCGCTACACGGCTATGCATGATATCACCGATGATAGCCACTTTCAACCCTTCAATTTTTTTCTTTTTTTCCAGCATGGAAAATGCATCCAACAAAGCTTGCGTAGGATGTTCATTGATGCCGTCACCTGCATTGATAATCGCTGCTGGTATATGTTTTGCCAGGAAATGTGGTGCACCACTCGCCCCATGCCGCATCACCACCATATCCACTTTCATGCTCAGGATATTATTTACTGTATCTAGTAAAGTTTCTCCTTTGGAAGAAGAGGAATTGCTGACAGCAAAATTCAAGGTATCTGCACTCAGCCTTTTTTCGGCCAGTTCAAATGACATGCGCGTTCGCGTGGAATTTTCATAAAAAAGATTGACGATTGTTACATCCCGCAGGGAAGGCACTTTTTTTACAGGCCTTTGTAAGACATCTTTAAATTGCTGCGCTGTGGTAAGAATGAGCTGAATATCTTCCGGGGTGAGGTTGCGGATACCCAGCAAATTTTGCGTAGATAGTTTCATTAAAAAGCGAAGTTAATGATTTCAGTACAAGTTGCAAATCAAATTCATCCGAGCAACACTTCATCCCGGCCAAAAGTCTCCTGCCAGTGCACGACCACTTTCTGACCGGCAAAGGTATCAATGGTCCTGCCCACATAATCCGGTTGTATAGGCAATTGCCTGGTAAAACGCCGGTCTATCAGTACACATAATTCCACTTTGGCCGGCCGCCCAAATGCAAGCAGGGCGTCCAATGCAGCCCGGATGGTGCGCCCTGTCCAAAGCACATCATCTATAATCACCACATTTTTATTTTCTATATTAAAAGGAATATCTGTTGTATTGGCCAATTTCAGTTCGGTGCGTACGTCATCGCGGTAAAAAGTGATGTCTAATTTGCCACATTTAATATTTTCCGCAGGTACCAGGTTTTTGAATTCTTCTACCATACGGCTGCTCATGAAAACACCACGGGGTTGAATGCCAATCAGCACGGTATTCTCCAGTTGCAGGTGATTTTCTACGACCTGCCTTGCCAGTCTTTTGATACTTAATGCCAGTTGCTCCGCTGTAAGAATTGCTTTCAAAATGAAAAATTTTGCACTAAAATAGTTGTTTAAAATGCTTTGACCAAGAATGAAAACATTCACGGTGATAAAAAACTTAGCTGATAAAATTTTACCAGCCAGTTTCCGTATTTTGCAAAAGTATTTATGTTGAAGAAACTACACATAAAAAATTATGCGATCATTGAAGATATAGAACTGGATTTTTCCGGTGGCTTCACCATCATTACCGGTGAAACGGGTGCTGGTAAAAGTATTTTAATGGGCGCATTGGGACTGATTCTTGGCGACCGTGCAGATTCATCTTCTTTATTGCATGCTGAAAAAAAATCTTTTATAGAAGGTTTTTTTTCGGTGAAGAAATTACCCGCGGCAATTTTATACCTGCAGGAAAATGATCTTTCGGGCGATTCGGATGAACTGATCCTGCGCCGTGAAATTTCCCCGCAGGGAAAATCCCGCGCATTCATCAATGATACACCTGTATCGCTCCAGCAATTAAAAAGTTTAGCAAGTTTACTTGTAGATTTACATCGTCAATTTGATTCACTTGAATTGGGCAATACAGGTTTTCAACGAAATGTGTTAGATGCGCTTGCAGGAAATGAGGCCTTGCTCAATACGTATAAGCAAGAATTTTTTGCCTGGCAGAAAGTTCAAAAAAATCTCCATGCTTTGCATTTACAAAAAGAGCAGGCTGCAAAAGAAATGGATTATCACCAGTACTTATTTGCAGAATTACAGGCACAGTCTTTTGTAGAAAATGAACTGGAAAATTTGGAAAATGAATTATTGCTGTTAAATGAAGCTGAAGGTATAAAAACTACGCTGGTCAATGCTTCCAGCCAATTTGATATGGAGGAAAAAGGATTGCTTGCTGAATTTAGAAAACTCATTCATGCATTCAGGCCTTACGCAGATTTGGAAAAAAATATTGGGGAAATTTTGAAGCGGCTAGAAACAGTCCAAATAGAATTGAAAGATATTTCCGGCGAAATAGAACATATCAATGATACGATTCATTACGACCCTGCACGCATAGAATGGATCAATGACCGTTTATCCGAAGGGTATAAATTATTCAAAAAACATGGTGTGCAAACTACCAATGAATTACTCGCCGTGCAACAGGAACTCGATGAAAAATGTCAGTCGGTTTTTTCCCTGGATGAAAAAATTGTTTCATTAGAAAAAGAAGAAAAGGAATTATTTTTAAAAGCCGAAAAACAGGCAAAAGAAATTTCTGCTTTAAGAAAAAATCAAATCAAACCATTTGAAGAACAGGTGCAAAATTTATTGTCTCGTGTTGGTATGGCGAATGCAAAAATAAAAGTGGAACAAGTCATTACACCTTTGCAGGAAAGCGGCAAGGACGCGATCGAGTTTTTATTTGATGCGAATAAAAGCGGGAAATTTGAACCCATTAAAAAAGTCGCAAGTGGCGGGGAATTGAGCCGCCTTATGCTTTGTATAAAATCATTGGTCGCAGCAAAAATGGAATTACCCACGATGATTTTTGATGAAATAGATACGGGAATTTCCGGTGAAGCGGCACGACAGGCGGGAAAGATCATGAAACAATTAGCGGAACAAAAGCAGGTGATCGCCATTACGCATCAGCCACAAATTGCCGGGCAGGCAAACAATCATTATTTTATTTTTAAAGAAGAAAAAAATAATCAAATCAACACACAGGCGCGCCTTTTATCGGATGATGAAAGAATTGAAGTGATCGCGCAAATGCTGAGCGGTGAAAAGCCATCCGCTGCGGCCCGTGAAAATGCACGTGAAATGGTGAAAAGTAAATGACGGAAATACATTCAAAAAATTATAGTTTCTTTGCAGTCACTTATTCTATCAACTTTTTAAAAAATACAGGTTTATGCAAAACAATTTATTAGCAGGAAAAAAAGGAATCATTTTTGGCGCATTAGATGAAAAATCTATTGCATGGAAAACGGCGTTGCATTGTCATGCAGCCGGTGCAAAAATTGTCCTGAGTAATGCACCCGTTGCTTTGCGCATGGGTGAGATTAATAAATTGGCGGAAACTACGGAAGCGCCTGTAATTGGCGCTGACGTTACAAATATGGATGACCTGAAAAAATTGTTTGAAGGCGCTCAAAAACATTTTGATGGTGGCATTGATTTTATTTTACATTCCATCGGCATGAGCCTGAATGTGCGTAAGGGAAAAGCTTATACTGATATTGATTATGGCTTTAATCAAAAGACATTGGATATTTCTGCTATGAGCCTGCACCGCGTTTTAAAGACAGCGTGGGATATGGACGCGATCAATGAATGGGGTAGTGTAGTGGCGCTGACATATATCGCTGCACAACGCGTTTTCCCGGATTATAATGAGATGGCCGATGCAAAAGCTTTACTTGAATCTGTGACACGCAGTTTCGGTTATCATTATGGCGTTCGCAAAAAAGTAAGGATCAATACAATTTCTCAATCACCTACAAGAACCACGGCAGGAAGTGGCGTTAAAGGTTTTGATGGCTTCATTAATTATGCGGAGAAAATGAGCCCGCTGGGAAATGCAACGAGTGATGCATGTGCGGAATATTGCGTTAGCATGTTCAGCGACTTAACGAAATATGTAACGATGCAAAACCTGTTTCATGATGGCGGCTTTAGTTTTACAGGCGTTACACAAGAGGTAATCGAACAGATGGAAAAATAAGCAAATTATTTTCTATACTTTTCAATAATGAATGTTAGAAAAACAATATGCTGTTTTATTCTCAGCGCATTTTCTACAATAGTTTTTGCACAAAACTTTGGCGGTTCGCCGGCCAGTGTAAAATGGCAGCAGGTCAATACAAAAACTGCGCGGGTTATTTTCCCCAAAGGCTACGATAGTGTTGGGCAAAGGATTTCAGCCATTGTGCAATCTTTACAACAAAAAAATGTTCACGCGCTTGGGAATAAAAAAGCAAAAATAAATATTGTAATACATCCGTATTCAAATGTGTCCAATGCATTTGTGCAACTCGCTCCTTTTGAAAGTGAATTTTACCTGCATCAGCCTTTTGATGCATTATCCAATGGTGCGCTTTCCTGGGAAGATCAACTTTCTGTGCATGAATACAGGCATGTGCAGCAATACAATAATTTTAATACGGGTTTATCAAAAGTTGCAGGAATTCTTTTCGGGGAAAATGCACGCGCGCTCGCCAATGCAGCCGCCATTCCGGATTGGTTTTTTGAAGGTGATGCTGTATTTAATGAAACTTTCATGAGTGAAGAAGGGCGTGGAAGATTGCCGGATTTTTTAGATGGCTACCGTCAAATATTTGCGGACAGTTTGCAATACAATTATGAATTGCTGCGCAATGGTTCTTATCAAAAATTAATTCCCAACCATTACACACTTGGCTATATGCTTACCGCTTATGGTTATGAAAAATATGGAAATGATTTTTGGAAAAATGTAACGCAGGATGCAGCTTCTTTCAGGCCCTTGTTTTATCCCTGGCAGGGTGCAGTAAAAAAATATGCTGGCATTTCTTTTAAACAATTTACGGATGAAACTTTTTCATTTTACCGTGATAAAATGTTATCAGGAAAATTGCCAGAGCCGATTATCTGGTTCACCAACATTGAAAAAAATAATGTAGCAAATTATCTTTTACCTTTTTCCGAAAGTGATGGCAGTATCATTGTTTTAAAAAATTCATTTACAAAAATTCCTGCTTTTTATCATATACAAAAAGATGGTAAAGAATCAGCAATTGCCGTGAATGATATCAGCAATGAAACTTATTTCTCTTACAATAACGGGAAAATAATTTATACATTTTCACAACCGGATGTTCGCTATGCAAACAGGGATTTTACCGGAATTAAAGTCTTGGATGTACATGCAGGAACAAGCAAAACTGTTGTTTCACATACAACTTTTTTTACACCAGATATTTCGCATGATGGTAAAATAATTATAGCCGTTGATATGCCCAAAGCGCTGACTGCTGATTTGGTTTTAATGGATGCGGATGGAAAGATCTTAAAACAATTCAGTCAAGAAAATATATTATTTTCTTACCCAAAATTCAGCAGTGATGATGCATTCATATTTGCCTTAACCAGGAATCATGCCGGTAAAATGGGTATTGATAAAATCAATATTTCTACGGGTACATTTGAAATAATTTTGCCTTTAGCAAAAAGAATTCTGGGAAACCCTGTTGTACAGGGCGATACACTTTTATTCACCTGTGCACATGATAACACACAGGAATCCTGGGCTTATGATATTCATTCAAAAAAAATCTTTAAAACACGGATTAGCGGTCATAACATTTCACAAGCAACATTATTGCCGGGCGGAAATTTGCTGGCGTCCGTTTTTACATCAAATGGATATCGTCTCGCCAACATGCGACCAACATGGCATGAAGTTGATGTATCAGATACGCTGAAAGGTTTATATGTTCAAAAACCTTTTGCAAAGAAAGAAAATGAATTTTTAAAAGATTTACCTGAAACAAATTATACCATTGAACCATACAAAATATTTACCCACCCATTTCATTTTCATAGCTGGAATCCCTTGATCAATCCACCGGATTATTCATTATATGTGTATGGACAAAACATTTTAAATACTATTCAATCAACATTATTTTATACCTACAATTCCAATGAAAAATTTCACCAGGTGGGTATTAATGAAATTTACGGAGGTTGGTTTGTACAGCCATTTTTTGGTGTTTCAAAAATATGGCACAGGAGTTTCAATTTGAATATGGACACGAGTTATTCCTGGAACGAATTGAATACAAATGTTGGGCTTCGTTTACCATTAAATTTGAGTGGCGGAAAACAATACAGGTATCTCGAAACGAATATTGCTTTTCATTATAATTCCGTTGACTGGACGGGCAATGCCAAAAATATTTATTCCAATTACCAGGTACCGTTTATGCAATTCAGCATTGGTTATTCGGGCAGTATCCAGCAAGCGAAAAAACAGATTTACCCGCATTTTGCAGAAAGCATATACGTTCAATATAATCACACAACAGGTGATCTTACAGCAAGACAATTATATATAAATTACCGCATTTTTTTACCCGGTTTTTTTACAACACATAGTTTGGTTATAAATGCAGCTCTGCAAAACAGGGATACTTTGCACAACTATTTTTTTAGTAATAATTTTCAAGCTGCGCGCGGGTATAATTCTTACCAGTTTGCGCGCAACTGGAAAGTTGGTGCAACGTATCATTTTCCATTATTATACCCGGATTATGGATTTAAAAATATCGTGTACTTTTCACGGATACGTGGCGCTATATTTTATGATTATGCGCAGGGAGGCGGAGTTGATAAAAGCAGGCAATATATTTTCCGGTCTGCGGGTGCGGAAATTTATTTTGATACAAAATGGTGGAACCAGCAACCCATTACTTTTGGTTTTCGCTATAGTCGTTTATTGGATTATCAAACAACTTTACAGCAGCCTAATCAATGGGAATTTATAGTGCCGGTAAACTTGTTTGGGAGATAAAAGTGTATCTTTATTTCTGACTAAAAACGAAATATTCTTTAATTATATTTATCAAAGAAAGTCATGAAAACTTTACCACTAATATTAGAGGATACAATTTATGAAGAAGCGGCTGAGTTATCGGCAACTCTAAAAGTTGATATCAACGTTTATTTGAATGAAGCAATTCATTTATACAACCTTTATTCTAAACGCAGAATTTTAAAAACTGAATTGACGAAGGAGTCTGAAATTGCATCAAAATATTCGCTGGGAATCTTACACGAATTTGAAGAATTGATAGAAGAAGATTTTATTTAAACGCCTCTCCTATTTTTTCACACAAACCCGTTTCAATCATTTGTTCCGCCACTATAATCATGTTATAAAAAGCCTTACTATTACTAATTCCGTGGCCGATGATCACAGGTTTTGAAATGCCAAGCACCGGAATGCCGCCATAATTTTCATATTGAAAACGGCTCATATATTCGTCGGTTTCAAAATGTCTTTGGCGGGCTATATTATAAAAAGATTCTGCCATTTTTAAAACCACATTTCCTGTAAAACCATCACACACGATCACGTCACTTTTATCATTAAATATATCGCGGCCTTCAATATTTCCCACAAAATTTATTTGCGTATTTTCTTTCATTAAAGCGTGAGCAGCTTTGGAAAGCAGGTTTCCTTTTTCTTCTTCCTCACCTACATTCAGCAAGGAGATTGCCGGGTTTTCTATGTGCAACATATATTGCGCATATAAACTGCCAAGCGTTGCAAACTGGTTCAACTGTTCCGGCTTGCAATCTGTATTCAGTCCGGCATCCAGCAGCAAACCTGTATTGCCATTGAGTTTTGGAATAATGGTGCCAATCGTGGGACGCAAAACACCTTCAACCGGTTTCAACATGAGCATCGCTCCAATCAGCATCGCGCCGGTATTTCCGGCGCTGATAAAAGCTTCCGCGTGGTCTTTAGCCAATAAATGAAATCCGATGGTGATGGATGAATTTTGTTTTTCCTTCAGGGCTTTTGCGGGATGATCGTTATAGCCAATGATTTCAGGCGCGTGTATAATTTTGATGAAAGGATTATCAGAAAGGCCTTCTGCTGCAAATAATTCTTTGCAAACATTTTCATCACCCAAACATAATAATGTGGAGGGCTTTTCAGTGACAGACAGGTAATACCGGATACCTTTAATAGCTTCCGGCGGCGCAAAGTCGCCTCCCATCATGTCAAGGGCAATCGTCATAAATTTTTACGCGAATGAGTGAAAGAAAATAGGAAAGTCTCTAAGCTTTCAAAGGCGCTTTCTCGGAAACTAAATTTCCTTTATAGTACAGTTTTCCTTCACTCACATGTGCACAATGACGTACATGCATTTCACCTGTAGTTGTGTCTTTGCTCAATGTAACTTTTTCTGCTACATAGTGTGTCCTTCTTTTTGCGCTGCGCTGTTGTGAGTGCCTGCGTTTGGGATTTGGCATACTTTAATTTTTATAATCTAAAAAATTCTTATTTCAATTTTACAAAAAACGATCAGTTTTTAAATTGATCCAACCCCTTCCAAACATTAGAAGAAGTATTCTCTGTTGCATTTTTTTTCATTTCCTCCAGTTTCTTCAGCACTTCCGGGTTGCAACCCGATTCTCCATTCTCCTTTACTGCACAAATTTTTTGCAAAGGGATACTCAGGTTGATAAATTCATAAATCCAGTCGCCCACGAACAAATAGCTTTCATTGCGCCCGATATAAAAAATATCAGGATCCATTTCTTCCTCATTCATCTGGTCTGGATCTTCTGTCATCTTCACGGTCAGCTTAAATTCATCCCAAAGATGCACGGTAAGCGGATCGCCACACCTGTCACAAACCATATCTGCCTGTCCGTCCACGTCAAAAACCAGCATCATAAAATTGGTTTTCTTATCCAGTTTTAAGCGGACAACCGCATGGCAGTTGGTAAAATCCTGTTCCCCATAATGTTCAAAAAACTTCCCATCAATCGTGTATTCAAATTCATGAATACCTGGCTTTAGCCCAACAAATGCAATTTCGTATGCTCTTCGGTGATTCATAGCCGGATTTTTGGGTGGGCAAAGGTAGGAAAATAAAGTATTCCTGCAAAATATTAACGCATTTATGTAATGGTTAAATGTGCGTACGATAATTTGCAGGCAATTTGAATTCTTTTAATTTGCCTTTTTATATGTCATGCCTATAAACAAAAGTAATAAGAAAAGGTTTTTGATCCCTTTTTTCATACTCCTCTTCCTGGCGATTGCAATTAAAGTGCTGTCCTTTTTCCCTGCGACGGTTGAACGCTTTTATTCAAACGGGTTTTATCCACCATTAAGCCGCGCATTAAGAATAATTACAGGCTTTTTACCTTTTAGCCTGGGGGATATTTTATACATGATCGCTATACTTTTTTTTATTGTTTGGCTCATCCGTGGCCTGGTTACTTTATTTAAGAAGAAACCAGTTAAACCTGTTTTTTTTAAAGCCATCAAAAAATTAATTCTCTGGAGCCTCGGTATTTATGTGTGGTTCAATGCCGCATGGGGATTGAATTACGACCGGTTGGGAATTGCTTATAAACTAGGAATTGATGTAAAAACCTATTCCACAGCAGAATTGGCTGACCTAAGTAAAACATTATTATTTCAATTAAATAAAACCCGTGTAGCATTAGGCGATTCTCCCTCCTACCCTACGGTTAAAAATATGTATGCAGAAACTGAAGCAGCATATATAGAAACGGCTAAAATATTTCCATTTCTCCGTTATCAAAATCCTTCTATAAAAAATTCTCTGTTTGGAAACCTGGGAAATTATATGGGTTATCTCGGTTATTACAATCCTTTCAGTGGCGAAGCACAGGTAAATACGACGGTGCCGGCATTCGTTATTCCTTTTACCGTTTGTCATGAAGCCGCGCACCAATTGGGTTACGGCAGTGAAAGTGAAGCCAATTTTGTGGGATATATTGCCGCAACACATTCGGGGAATGCATTGTTTGAATACAGCGCTTATTACAATTTATTTGCGTATGCAAACAGCCAATTATACCAGGTGGATTCCACGGCTGCAAGAGAAAATATACGCTTGCTCGATACATTGGTAAAAACTGATTATCAAACATATCGTGATTTTTTGATAACGCATCAAAACCCCATAGAGCCTGTGATCACGAAGTTTTATGGTTTATTTCTGCAGGCTAATAAACAACCAATGGGCATCCTCACTTATGATGAAGTAGTTGGCTGGCTAATCGCTTATAAAAATAAATTTGGAAAGATTTAGTGCACATATAAATGAGCTTCGTTTTCTTGTTTTGTAAATTTGTACAAAATAATTCATCATGATGTGGGTAAAAATTAAAAACTCAACGCTGTTTTGCATAGCGCTTTTTTCATTTTCATGCAACAATGCAAATCAATCTAAAGCAACAGATCAAACTTCTCAAAGCGATAAATCTGGAATAGCAGTAGATTCTGTTTCTTATCAATTGAATGGCAAAACTTATATTGGTTTTATTTATTTCGACTCAAGTATTCAAAATAAAAGACCGGCAATTTTAGTCGTGCCGGAATGGTGGGGATTAAATGATTATGCAAAAAACAGGGCTGCTCAATTGGCCAGTCTCGGCTATGTTTCTATGGCTGTAGATATGTATGGAAATGGGCAAACAGGTGCAACACCCGGGGAAGCAGAAACTTTATCAGCACCCTTTTATGAAAATCCGCATCTTGCCAAAACAGTGCTGGATGCAGCTATAGAAAAAATAAAATCATTTCCCCATACAGACACCTCAGAGATCGCTGCTATGGGTTATTGTTATGGTGGTTATATCGTTTTAAATGCTGCAAAATTAGGCGCTGATCTCAAAGGTGTGATCAGTGTTCATGGCGGATTGGAAGGCGTTGCGCCGGATAAAAATTTACTCAAAGCAAAAATCCTCGTTTGCCAGGGCGGGGCTGATTCCTTTGAAAATCCGAATGTTCCCGCATTTAAAAAACAAATGGATTCTATCGGAGCTGATTATACTTTTATAACTTATCCAAATGCGACCCATGCCTTCAGCAATCCAGAAGCCACTGAATTAGGAAAAAAATTCAATATGCCTGTTCGCTACAATGCAGCAGCAGACAGCGCTTCATGGAAAGACATACAAGTTTTTTTAAAAAAGATTTTTTAATGCCATTTGCATTTTTACCAAAGGGAAAAAATTTTCCGGCTATTTTGTGAATCCATTGTAGATAAATTTTTAGCTTAAAATTGGAAGCCATTTTTTAAAATTTTACCTTTACAAGAACTGAAGATTACTTCACTATTTAATTTAAACTCCGGTCAGTAAAAAATCATTAAAAAAAACAATTACATGGAATCAATAGAACAAACGGGAATTAATACAGTGCGTGTTTTATCTGCAGATGCAGTGCAAAAAGCCAACTCCGGTCACCCTGGAACGCCCATGGGACTAGCGGCTGCGGGACATGTATTATGGACCAGGTTTATGAATTATAATCCTTCAAAACCGCATTGGCCAAACCGCGACAGGTTTATTTTATCCTGTGGCCATGCATGTATGCTTCAATACAGTTATTTATATTTAACGGGTTATGACCTGACATTAGATGATATAAAAAATTTCCGCCAGTTGCACAGCAAAACTGCCGGACATCCTGAATATGGTTTGCTGGAAGGCATTGAAGTAACCACCGGTCCGCTCGGCCAGGGCTTCGCAAACGGTGTGGGCATGGGCATCGGCCAACAATTACTGGCATCGCGCTATAACAAAAAAGGCTTTAAATTATTTGATTACAATATATATGTTATCTGCAGTGATGGTGATATTATGGAAGGTGTGGCTTCTGAAGCCGCTTCCCTTGCAGGCCATTTAAAATTGGGCCATTTAATTTATTTATATGATGATAATCAAATCACCATTGAGGGGGAAACTTCGCTCGCATTTAATGAAGATGTAACGGAACGTTTCCAGGGATATGGCTGGCATGTACAATCTGTTGCGGATGGCAATGACCTGGATGCAATATCCGCTGCAATTAAAAATGCACAAAAAGAAACGAAGCGTCCTTCACTCATTAAAATGCGCACGCATATTGGCTTTGGCAGTCCCAATAAAGTGGATACTGCGGCTGCGCATGGTTCTCCTTTGGGAAAAGATGAAGTACGTTTGGTAAAAGAAAATTTTGGTTTCGATCCTAATAAAAGTTTTATAGTGCCAAAAGATGTATTGGCATTTTACCGGAAAATTGGAAAAGCCGGAGAAAAAAAATCCAAAGACTGGAATGATTTATACAAAAAATATAAAGCAAAATATCCTGCAGAAGCTGCCGAATATGAAATGCTGAGTGCGGGTAATTTACCTGCCGGTTGGGATACAGATTTACCGCTTTTCATGCCTGATGAAAAAGGTATTGCCACAAGAAAAGCTTCTGGTAAAATGTTGAATTCTATTGCATCAAAACTTCCATTATTATTGGGTGGTTCTGCTGATCTTGCGCCTTCTACGGACACAATGCTCAATGGTTATGAATCATTTACCAATGAAAATCACAATGGCCGCAATTTTCATTTCGGTATTCGTGAACACGCCATGGGCGCGGTTTGCAACGGATTAGCATTGACAAAAGGTATCATTCCTTATTGCGCTACCTTCCTGATTTTTTCTGATTATATGCGTCCGCCGATAAGGCTTGCAGCAATTATGAAATTGAAAAATATTTTTGTGTACACACATGATAGTATTGGTTTGGGCGAAGATGGCACCACGCATCAACCTGTAGAACAATTAGTGGGCTTGCGTTCTGTTCCGAATTTAACGGTGATCCGCCCGGCAGATGCCAATGAAACAGTATATGCATGGCGTGCAGCATTGAATAATAATGATGGCCCGACAGCATTAATATTTTCCCGCCAGGAATTACCGATATTAGATCAGAAAAAATATGCAAAAGCAAGTGGTGCAGAAAAAGGCGCTTATATTTTATCCGACAGTGAAGGCAAGCCACAAGTTATTTTAATGGGCAGTGGCAGTGAAGTGCATCTTTTAATGGAAGCACAGGAAAAATTAAAAAAAGATGGTATTGCAGCACGCGTAGTAAGTTTTCCTAGTTGGGAATTATTTGATCAACAAACTGCTGCATATAAAGAGAAAGTTTTTCCAAAAAATATACGCGCAAGACTGGCTGTGGAAGCGGGTTCTCCAATAGGCTGGTGTAAATATGTAAGAGATGAAGGCGCAACAATTGGTATTGAAAAATTTGGTGAATCAGCGCCTGGAGAAGAAGTATTTAAAGAATATGGATTTACAGTAAAAAACGTAATTACAAAAGCAAAATCTCTTTTGAAAAAATAAACAGAAACATTTTAAAATTAATAAAAATGAAAAAAATATTGATCGCGGTGGACTATGATGCATCCGCACAAATGATTGCGGAGAATGGATATGATCTTGCAAAAGCTATGAATGCACAGGCCATTTTGCTGCATGTAGTATCTGATGCAAGCCATTATGCATCGGTGAATTATTCACCTGTAATGGGCTTTGATATGTTTAACAGCATGGACATGATGCAGCCGGATTCTACGGAGAAATTGCAAAATGCCGCGAAGCAATATTTATTAAAAACGATCGAACACCTGGGAGGCGGAAATATACAGGCAATTGTAAAAGAAGGAGACTATGGCGATATGGTTTTAGATGCGGCAAAAGAAATTGGCGCAGATATAATTGTAATGGGAACTCATAGCAGGCATGGCCTGGATAAATTTTTAATGGGCAGTGTAGCAGAAAAAGTGTTGCATAAAACAACAATCCCTCTATATATTATTCCTTTAAAAAAGGAGGCAGAATAAAATAACGGGAATATATCATAAAAATTAAAAACGGTAAAAAGAATATTATGACTAAAGATCCATTTAAAGTAAAAAAATTACTGACTACAAAAAAAGACACATATACATTTTATAGCCTGGTTGAATTGGAAAACCAGGGACATAAGATTAGTAATTTACCATTTTCCATCCGGATTTTACTGGAAAATGCATTGAGAAATTTTGATGATTTTGCCATCACGAAAGAAAATGTGGAGACCTTAATTAACTGGAAACCGGAGGGTTCTGATAAAGACATTCCATTTAAACCTGCGCGCGTTTTGATGCAGGATTTTACAGGCGTACCGGCGGTTGTTGATATTGCCTCACTCCGTGCAGAAGTGGCACGGAAAGGAAAAAATCCCGATGAAATAAATCCCTTAATTCCTGTTGATTTAGTAATTGACCATTCGGTACAGGTTGATTATTTTGGAACACGTTATGCGTATAAAAAAAATATGGAACAAGAATATGTGCGCAATCATGAGCGCTATTCTTTTTTAAAATGGGCACAAAAATCTTTTAATAATTTTAGTGTAGTGCCACCCGGAATGGGGATTTGCCACCAGGTAAATTTGGAATATTTATCAAAGGGTGTGATAGAAAGAAACGGTGAAGTGTTCCCCGATACACTGGTCGGCACGGACAGCCATACACCAATGGTCAATGGTATTGGTGTTGTTGCCTGGGGCGTTGGAGGAATTGAAGCAGAAGCTGCGATACTTGGACAACCAATTTATTTTATCACGCCGCAGGTCATTGGCCTTAGGCTGAAAGGCAAACTTCCACTGGGTTCTACAGCAACAGATTTAGTATTGAACATCGCAGAACTTTTACGCAAATATGGCGTTGTTGGAAAATTTGTAGAAGTTTTTGGGCCGGGCCTGGATAATTTATCTGTACCTGACCGCGCAACAATTGGAAATATGTCGCCTGAATTTGGATGTACCATTACCTATTTCCCGATAGATAATAAAACGCTGGAATATATGCGTAAAAGCAATCGCAGCGAAGAGCAAATAAAACTTGTAGAAGATTATTGCAAAGCAAATATGTTCTGGCGTACCGGTGATGAAAATATAACTTATACAGATGTGTTGGAAATGGATATGTCATCCATAGAACCAACTGTAGCTGGTCCGAAAAGACCACAGGATAAAATTCTTTTAAAAGATTTTAAAAATAAATTTATTGACCTGTTACATGCAACTTATGGCCGCGATTATGTAAAAACAAAAATATTATCCCGCTGGTTTGATGAAGGCGGAGGCCAGCCAACGGATGCACCTGCTCCTATGCCCCCTCAAACCAAAATTGAAGAGAAGATAGAAAATGGTATGAAGAAAGTATGGATCACATTGGGCAATCAAAAATTTGAAGTGTCCGATGGCGCAGTGGCAATTGCTGCCATTACTTCCTGTACCAATACATCCAATCCTTTTGTTATGATTGGCGCGGGACTTGTTGCGAGGAAAGCACGTGAACGTGGTTTGGATATAAAACCCTGGGTAAAACCTTCACTTGCACCGGGTTCAAAAGTTGTTACAGATTATCTTGAGAAAGCAGACTTACTCAAAGATTTGGAAGCATTGCAATTTCACCTCGTTGGTTATGGTTGTACTTCCTGTATCGGTAATTCCGGGCCTTTGCCGCCATACATTGGAAAAGCAATTGAAGAACATGATTTGGTCATGGCATCCGTTTTATCCGGCAACAGGAATTTTGAAGCAAGGATTCATCCGCAGGTGAAAATGAATTTCTTAATGTCTCCAATGCTCGTGGTTGCATTTGCAATTGCAGGAAGAATTGATATTGATCTTACCAAAGAGCCGATCAGTTTTGATCCCAACCAGGAACCTGTTTTCCTGAAAGATATTTGGCCAACTGATGATGAGATCAATGATGTAATGAGCAAGGTTCTTTCGCCACAGGATTTCGCGCATAGCTATGGAGAAATTTTTGAAGGCAATGAAATATGGAAGAATTTAGAAGTACCTGAAGATAAATTATATCAATGGGATGTGGAATCTACATACATTAAAGAAGTTCCTTTTTTTACAAATATTTCAGATGAAGCTGAATCGCTGAAAAACATACATGGCGCAAGAGCATTGCTGGTATTGGGTGACAGTATCACGACAGATCATATTTCCCCTGCGGGTCAATTTAATGAAAAGTCCGCCGCCGGAAATTATTTGATCAACCGGGCAGTGGAGCGAAAAGATTTTAATTCTTATGGTTCGCGTCGTGGCAATGATGAAGTAATGGTACGCGGCACGTTTGCGAATGTGCGTATTAAAAATAAACTCGCTAAACAGGAAGGTGGTTATACCACTTTTTTAAACACAGGAGAAGAAATGACCGTGTATGATGCGGCTATGAAATATAAAGAAAAAAATATACCACTGATTGTTTTGGCAGGAACAGAATATGGAAGTGGTTCATCCCGCGACTGGGCTGCAAAAGGAACTTTTTTACTGGGCATAAAAGCTGTTATTGCAGAAAGTTATGAGCGCATTCACCGCAGTAATTTAGTAGGCATGGGCGTATTGCCATTGCAATATAAAAATAATGAAACCGCTCAATCATTGGGGCTGGATGGAACTGAACATTTCTCTATTATAGGAATTGAGGAAAATTTATATCCATTAAAAGAATTAGAAGTGATTGCAAAAAAAGCAGATGGAACAGAAATAAAATTTCGTGCTATTGCACGCGTTGATTCTGCTATTGAAATTGAATATTATAAACACGGCGGAATTTTGCAATATGTGCTGAGAGGATTTTTGAAGGAGGCTTAAATTTTAAAGAGATTTGATTATTTGATTTTTTAAAAATAAAAAATTAGAAAATTTATAGCAAAACGGTAATTATAAAAGTTTTAAAATATGCGTAAAATCCTATTTTTTATTTTTATACTAATTACCGTTTTAGCTTCTACTCTATTTGCTCAAAGCTATGAAGCGCAAAATAAAAAGTGCTCAGAAACTTTGAAAGGTTTAAGCTTACCCGTTGATTCAATTTACTTTGTACGCGTACATCAGCGGGACAGTTGTCTTTCAGGTTCAATGGCTCCGGATTTTAATGCCACTTCAGTCAAGGGAGAAATTATACAATTATCGAAATTAAAAGGACAGGTTGTTGTTTTAAATTTTTGGTTTAAAAGATGTGGGCCATGTATTGAAGAAATGCCGGCACTTAATAAACTTGTTGATTATTATTCAGGTAAAGAGGTAAAATTTATTTCTTTTGCCCCGGAAGATTCATTAACCCTGGTAAAATTCTTCCAGGAACATCCATTTAATTTTACGGCAGTTCCTAATTCAGAAGATATACGGCAAAATAAATTTAAGCTTTTCAGTGCCTGGCCGTATGCAATTATTATTGATAAAGAAGGAAGGATAAGTAAGATGTGGTTTGGTAATACCGGTAAAAATGTTTTTAAATTTTACAAGGAAATTATTGAAAAGCTTTTGTAATAAAAAGGGTTTATTTTAAAAGTGAAAGTCAATTTCTATTATTTAAAACATGCTTATAAATTATTAAATACTTTATAAATACCCATTCAAAATTTCCTGCAATTCAGTATCAGAATGTACCAATACTTCACGCGCTTTGCTGCCCTGGTTTTTCCCCACAATACCAGCCATTTCCAATTGATCCATCAAACGGCCGGCACGATTGTATCCCAGCTTCATTCGTCGTTGTAATAATGATGTACTGCCAATCTGGTTTTGCACGATCAAACGAGCAGCATCTTCAAACAATGAATCACGATCGCTCATGTCCACGTCTTTTCCATCGAGTTCTTTTTCATCCACGTATTCAGGCAATAAAAATGCATCAGGATAACCGCGCTGATCACCAATAAACTCACACAGATTTTCTACTTCCGGAGTATCTACAAATGCACACTGAAGCCGCGTGAGTTCACCGTTATAACTTATAAGCATATCGCCTTTTCCAATTAATTGTTCCGCGCCGCCAACATCTAAAATAGTGCGGCTGTCAATTTTTGAAGAAACTTTAAACGCAATACGCGCAGGGAAATTTGCCTTGATCGTTCCCGTAATAATATTCACAGAAGGCCTTTGCGTTGCAATTATCAAATGAATACCCACAGCACGTGCAAGCTGTGCTAAACGTGCAATTGGAAGTTCTATTTCTTTACCGGCGGTCATGATCAGGTCGGCAAATTCATCTACGACTAAAACGATGAAAGGCAGGTACTGGTGGCCTTTCAGCGGATTCAGTTTTCGTTTAATAAATTTTTCATTGTATTCGCGGATGTTTCTGCAACCGGCTTCTTTCAACAAATCATATCGGTTATCCATTTCAATGCATAAAGCATTCAAAGTATAAACCACTTTTTTTGTATCCGTAATAATAGATTCTTCTTCACCAGGTAATTTTGCTAAAAAATGTTTTTCAATAACACGGTATAAACTCAGTTCTACTTTTTTTGGATCCACCAAAACAAACTTCAATTGGGAAGGATGTTTTTTATACAACAAAGAAACAAGGATCGTATTGATACCGACAGATTTTCCCTGGCCTGTCGCGCCCGCCATTAATAAGTGCGGCATGCTCGCGAGGTCAACGATAAAATTTTCATTATCAATTTTTTTACCGATCGCAATGGGTAATGAAAAATTATTATTTTGAAATTTTTCTGAAGCCAATAAAGTTTTCATGCTCACAATACTCTTGCGCACATTTGGCACTTCAATACCAATTGTGCCTTTTCCGGGAATCGGCGCAATAATCCGAATGCCAAGTGCAGCAAGGCTTAGCGCGATATCATCTTCCAGGTTTTTGATCTTGCTGATACGAATTCCCGGTGCGGGAACTATTTCATACAATGTGACCGTCGGCCCGACAGTCGCGCTGATACGTTGTATATGAATATCATAATTTTTCAGCGTACTTAATATCTGGTTCTTATTCGCTTCCAGTTCATTGGGATCATGCACAATTTTTTCACTGCCATGTGTTTCAAGCAAATCAAGGGAAGGATATTTATAATCCCGCAAATCAAGCGTTGGTTCATAATCTTTTTGTGCAACTACTTTTTCCGGTATCACTTCTTCTTCATTCGGCACTTCATTTATTTCAAGATCAGGTGCTGGTTCATTTTCATTTTTAGTAGCTTTGGTTCTTGCAGGAACATTTAATTCCAAAACATCGGGTACATCCTCCTCATCGTCTTTTTCAATGACGGAAAACTTGTGCAGATCATCCGGTGCTTCATTGTCCATTTCCGGCATGATCACGGAAATATTTCTTTTACCCGTGTTCAATTTATTTGGCTGTAAAACGTCTGCTGTATCAGCATCTCCCATTACGGGCATTAAACTTTGCGCATCCTCGTCGTCAAAAAATTCATTTGTTCTCAGCAATGATTCATCGTCTAATGGCAACAATTCTTTCTTTTCCGGCAACTTAAATGTGGGATTGAACTGCCAGATAAAATAACTCCCGAAAACAACAAACAATAAAATTCCCGTACCCCAGTTGCCGATTAATTTTATCACCCATGCACTCATCATATTACCCACTGCGCCTCCCCAGGAAAAAGTACTATTTTGAAAAACGAAAGCCAGGGTAAGACTAAAGATCAAAAGCCCGCCAATTACATAGCGAACATTTCGGCCAGTATTAAATACTTTTTTATTGAAGAGTAAATTAATTCCCAACACAAAAAAGAATGAACTGATGAGGTAACTGGCAATTCCAAAACCACTATCAATTAAAGAATAAGATGTGTATGCGCCCAAAACGCCCAGGAGATTATTCACTTTAATTCCATCTGTTGAAAAAATATTTGTGCCGGAACGAAAGACGAGCGACTGGTCATTTTCCCAGGTAAATAAATAAGAAGTAAAAGCGATGAAAAGAAAAAGTGAAACCAGTACAGCAACGGCGCCAAGAATTTTATGTGTGCGTTCATCCCGCACCATTTCTGTCATTGAAACAGTTGCTTCCTTCTCCAGCTTCATTTTTTGAACCGGTGCTTTTTTATTTTTTGATTTAGTTGCCATGTTGAATTAAGACTTGCAAATATAACGAGGTTCAAACAGAGATTGTTATTTGAAACTATGTAATTGAAGTGGTTTTGAAAACTTTTTGGCAAAAAACAAACAGGCTTGCCAGTTTCCCAAACAGCAATTTATTTCAGGTATTTATGAATTATCTTGCGGGCAAAATTTTTTACAAGATGAAAATTGGTTTATTAAAAGAAGGGAAAAAGCCTGCTGATAACCGCGTAGCGCTTACGCCTGCGCAATGTAAATGGATCATGAAAAATTACCCCGAAGTGGAGATTCTGGTACAACATTCAGATACGAGATGTTATAAAGATTCAGAATATCAACAAGCTGGTCTTGAATTGACAGACGATCTTTCAGGTTGCGAAATAATTCTTGGGATAAAGGAAGTGCCGATAGATATGTTGCTCCCGGGAAAAACTTATTTATTTTTTTCCCATACAAAAAAGAAACAATCGTATAATCAAAAACTGATGCACGCCCTGATGGATAAAAAGATCACGCTGATTGATTATGAATGTTTGGAACATGATGATGGGCAACGCATCATTGGCTTTGGCTTTTTTGCAGGAATTGTTGGCGCGCATAATGGCATCATGGCGTATGGAACGAGAACAGGTGAATTTGAATTGGGCCGCGTATTTGAAAATAAAGATTACCGCCATTTGATACACCATTATTTTGGTTTAAAATTACCTAAAATAAAAGTTGCCGTAACAGGCGGAGGCCGCGTGGCCAAAGGCATTGTGGAGATCATGAACATGATGGATATCCAGGAAGTGGATACAGATGATTATGTATCAAAAACATTTTCATACCCGGTGTATGTTCATTTAAAATCAGGCTTATTGTATAGTCATAAAGAAACCGGGCAGTATAAAAGAAGTGATTTTCATGCACATCCGGAAAACTATGAATGCCTTTTTCCAAGATATATTCCGCATACAGATATTTTAATGAATGGCATTTATTGGGAAAAAAATATTCCTGCATTATTCAGTATGGAAGATTTAAAAAGAAATGATTTCAACATACAAACCATTGCAGATATCACCGATGATTACCATGGAAGTGTGCCATGCAATGAAGGCGATGCAACCATTGAGGATCCTGTATATGGCGTGGACAAACAAAGTGGCGAAATGACTGCGCCCTATCTTCCCGGAAGCGTAGATCTAATGGCAGTAGGCAATTTGCCGAATGAATTACCGCGTGATGCCAGCCGTTATTTTGGAAGTCAACTGATCAAATATGTTTTTGAAGATTTGTATAAAGGCAATAGTGAAATGATTGATAATGCCACGATTTTAAAAGATGGAATGCTCACGCCGCCGTATGAATATTTGAGTGATTTTGCAGCGCATTGAAAATCTATCGAAATATCTTTTCAAATATTCATTGAGAGAAAATTTTATTTTCTCTCTTTTAATTAAAAGATTATTTTATTTACATGATATTCTATTTCAAAATAATAATTCTTAAATTGCATCACTAAAACCTCCGCTCATGAAAAAAATTCTTTCGCTTTTCAGCTTCCTGATTATTATTATTTCATTTGTTTCCGCACAGGAAACAGTGGATATGAATATGATGCAAAAAATAAAAGATGAAGAAAAAAATAATTCGCAAATTGCCCTGATTGCTCATAACCTGACAGATGTGAATGGCCCGCGCCTGACCAATTCTCCCGGCTATTTTTCAGCGCTGGACTATGTTACAGCGCTTTGCAAACAATGGGGCTTATCCAATGCCGGCCGCGAAGCATTTGGAGAATTTGGAAGAGGCTGGAGCAATGAGGAAGCAACCCTCGAAATGAAAGCGCCTTATTATGAAAATATTATTGCCTATTCTGTTCCCTGGGCAAAAGGTACTGGTAAAGCTATCACGGCAGAAGTATTTATGCTGGACAATCTTGATTCAGCAACGATTGATAAAGCAGGAGATTCTATTAAAGGAAAAATTATTATGACGAAGCCCGGCAGCATGAATATTCCGGGAGCATTCGTTGCGTATGCCACAAGGTATGGTGATTCCAGCCTCGATAATATTCCTGATAAATACATGTTTACCCGTACACAAATTGATATGTATTTACCCTTTATCAAAAAAAATTATTACAACACTTTATACCTTGAAAAAAAAGGCGCTGTTGGACTGCTTCAAAGCAGCAACAATTCCATTGATGGAACTGTATTTGTTGATGGCGGTTCCGGATTTAAAAAAGGTTACGAAGCAACATTGCCAGAAATGAAGATCAGTGCAGAAGATTATTTGAAACTCACGCGGCTGATGAACGATAAGAAAAAAGTGAAAATGCAAATGGATCTTCAAACAACTTTTTATGATAAAGACCTGACCGGTTATAATTTTATCGCGGAAATTCCCGGTACTGATCCTACACTGAAAAGCCAGGTAGTGATGCTGGGCGGGCATTTGGACAGTTGGGCAGGTGGCACAGGCGCAACTGATAATGGTGCAGGATGTATTGCAACATTAGAAGCAATTCGCATTTTGAAAGCACTCGGTGTACAACCCAGACGTACTATTCGCATTGCTTTATGGGCCGGTGAAGAACAGGGTTTGTATGGCAGTTTTGGTTATGTAAAAAAACATTTTGGCAATCCTGCTGATATGAAATTAAAACCTGACCAGGAAAAAATTTCTGCTTATTATAATTTGGATAATGGTTCCGGAAAAATACGCGGAATTTATACACAAGGAAATGAAGCTGTAAGGGATATTTTTAAAGCCTGGCTCGCACCATTTGCAGACATGGGCGCAGCAGGCGGTGTAACACTTAGTAATACCGGAAGCACGGATCATATTAGTTTTGATGCAGTCGGAATTCCGGGTTTCCAGTTTATACAGGATCCTTTGGAATATGAAACACGCACGCATCACAGCAATATGGATACCTATGATCATTTATCCATTCCGGACTTACAACAGGCTGCTGTAATCATTGCTGCATTTGTTTATAACACGGCGATGCGTGATGAAATGTTACCGAGAAAACCTTTACCAAAACCGGAGAAATTTGTGTTTGATATTGATTTTCCGTTGTAAAATAAATTAATAATTTTTGATGTTGAGCGTTTATAATACAAAGCAATTTTCTATGCTTTGTATTATAATTTTTTTTGCAAAAAACATTGCAATATTTGTAGTTAAAAAGTTATTTATCAATAAGTAAACTCTCCAGGTTTTGAAAATATTTTCTTCCATTATCTTCAACGCCAAATTGTCCAAGTTTTAATTTTCTGGCAATGTCTTTTTTATCTATAATTAAAAGTTCGTCAGTATACTCTGTATTTACCTGACCTTCATTTATTTCAATAGAAGAAATTAAAAAATATCCATCATCAGAAAGAATTTCAATTTCCTGGGGATATAATGCTGTTGCGCCTTCCCATAGAATTTCCATCCAAAATATATCAATGCTTTTAATTGCCTGCCCAATAATTTTTGTATTAAATGCAACTGGTTTTTTTTCATCATCAATGAATTCAAAATTATATGTTGACCCAACATTTATTGAAAGACCATTGCGAAGATTCACAAACCTATTCCCTATTGAAAAAATATCGTTTTCTGTTTTAATGTCAATTCCGTTAAAGAGACTTTTTCCAAATTGATTTGGTTGCTCTGTAAAATCAAAATCATTTTCATCAAGATAAAAAAAAATTGCTTGTATTTTTTGCTCAATAAGTTTGCCCTTGTTTTCAAACTGTTGAGCATATATATTTTTTAAAGGCATTATCAGGTATTATCATTTCATTTAAACTTAAGCAAAATGAAATTTATTCAAGCAAATTTTCCTGCTCAAATGAGCTATAAATTTCTTTAAATAAATTTATGTTCTCCCTGTAAAAACTCGCCGCAACAAAGCAACTATCAAAGTAAACACTGCGGAACCAATAATCGCCCAAACTACAGGAAATGGTTTGCCGTCAATATTGATCGTAAAAAATTCAGGCAGGGCAAAACGGCCTGCAATATATAAACCAATCCAGGCGCCGATGAATCCTACAACAATTGAAACGAAGCATCCGCCTAAATCATAGCCGGCCAGGCTTTGCCCGATACCACCGCATATCGCGGCGATCAGGAGTAATACAAGAAATCCAATTAAAGTCATAAGAGTTGTTTTTAATGTTTTAAAGTTAGTTATTCCTGCAACAATTTCAAATAAAAACATTGCTTGACCAAAAAAAGTTTTCAAAATTGATTAAGAGAATGATTTTTTTGCAGATCAGTTTTTTTACAAAAAATAAATGCTTTAGATTGCCTCTATAAAAAACATACAATATGTCCCTGCAAATTGGTCGTGATACTTTTGGAGATGTAGCTAACAAAGGAAATGTGTTATCAAAAAATGATGCAGAAAAATTATTCAATGATTGGGTAAAAAACCCGCGCCTGCAATTGCACATGAAACAGGTGGCTGCGCTGATGCGTGCCTGGGCTGCGGAAAAAGAAAATTTATCCCAGGAAGATGTTTGGCGCTGGGAGCTCGCCGGTTTATTGCATGATGCAGACTGGGATCAGTGGCCGGATCAACATTGTAAAAAAATTATTGAAGAACTCGAGCACAGGAATGTTGATCCTGAAATTATTCATGCAATTGCATCGCATGGCCATGTGCATTTCGGCGTAATCCCTGAAACAAAAATGGATAAAATGTTATATGCATTTGATGAATTGAGTGGACTGATCCATGCATATTCTTTAATGCGGCCAAATGGTTACGAAGGCATGGATGTAAAAGGTGTCAAAAAAAGAATGAAGCAAAGTTCTTTTGCAGCAAATGTTTCCCGCGAAGACATCAATGATGCCTGTGAAAGAGCGGATATTTTGTTGGATGAATTGATTGGCTTTATTATTCCTCGACAGGCCGTGATAGTTTAATAAACCTATAAGGTTTTAAAAAACTTATAGGTTTTATTCTTATTTCACAACAGTCGTATCAATCAAATGAATTGTGCGTGCTACATCATCATACTCGGATGAACGGATAACATGCAGCATCATACTCAAAGTGAAGCCCGGTGATGCAATTTTTTTACCCAAAAAACTAACTGTAGTATCCATTTGTGCGATATAATTATTTTTTTGAGCATCATTCATATTCGCCAGCATCACGGCACTTGCCCAGGATGCATCGCGTGCTTTATCAATGCTAAAATTTAACACAGGAATTTGACTGCCATTGGCAATTTTCGTAAGGATGCGCATCGGTAGCCAAACTTCTGAAAGACATTCCTGTATATCATCAATGAGTGAACTGATCAATTGATTAATTCGGTTAAAGTCGTTATGCATGGCATAAATCGTATTACCCGGCGCGACTTCCGCAGCAGCAATTGCAAGGTCAAGATTGATATGCGTATTAATTCCGAGCAATAAATGTTGCAGTACAATTAGCGAATTATTCATGCCTGCATCAAAAGTATTTTTCCAGGAAAGAGAACATGGTTGATTGGAAAAATAAGCAGTATGCGCATTTAAATATCGCTGAGCGAAAATAACATCCAGCCGTTCCATTCGTGGACCATCTTCAAAATTTCCTGCATTGATATTTTCTAAAACGGCTACTGTCATTCGTTTGTAGAGTGCAGCAAAATAACCGGCTTTATTTTTCGATGTTTCACATTGCTGTACTATGGCGGTGAGGTCATTAATAATATCCTGGATAGTGGTTTGCATATATTATTATTTAAACCTAAAAGGTTTTGAAAATCTTATAGGTTTTTTTGATTGAACAAAGTTTCTGTTTATAAAAAATAAATTTAGTAAGAAAAATTCGGTGAATGATCAATTGCTTTAAAAATTGTAGCATTTCTATACAAATTTGTAGTCATTCTTTGGTATGATACAAATTTGAAAGTCTTTGCGACCAAACTGTTTGTCTTTGGATTTTCCCCAGACCATCTTTGCTTTTCAAAACAAAATTTCAAATCATGAAAACAAAAATGCTTCTTATTATGGCAACAGTACTCATTAACGCTTCAATTAAAGCGCAGGTAAAACCCGGAGATGAAACATCCATCAAACAGATTATACAAACCATGCAGGATGGCTGGAATAATAAAGATGGAAATCTTTTCGCCAGCAGGTTTACAGATGACTGTGATTATGTGGTTGTAAATGGCATGTTTTTAAAAACCAGGAAAGTCGTTGCCGAAGGGCACCAGGGAATTTTTAATTCAATTTATAAAGAAACTAATCTTGAATTAAATCTTCGTGATGCAAGGTACCTGGCAGACGATATTATCATTGCACATGTAGATGGCAGGCGGTTTGGAAATATATTTGGAAAATATGAAGATGCACATGCAATCATGACATTCGTACTGCAAAAATTAAATGGCAATTGGAGTATTGCTGCATTTCAAAATACAGAAATACAGCAACAAGGCCAGGCACCACCTGGTAAAAAATAGAATAACTAATTTTATTCCGGTATATTTATAAGTAAATTTATTGTTGAATTATAACAGGTAAACCGGCATAAAAATAAAACTCCAATCATGCGCAGACTTGCGATCTTTAGTTTCATTTTATTCTTTAACTGCTTTTATTCAAAGGCGCAGAATGTTCATTCTGCGCCTGGTTTTTACAATGTACATCTCAATGAGCCACTGCAGCCACTGGAAAATTATTTACTCTTAGCTGAAGATAAAGATCACGTATTTACAGTGCCAGGTTTAATGAATAGTAAAGATTCACTTGCATTTAAACCATTCATAAACTGGAAAGATATGAACGCGCAAAGCACGTGGTGGTGCAAAGTGATGATTCACGCGGATTTCAACTCGCCCGAATTTTTGATCGCATTACAAGCAAAAAAAAATACAGGTATTTCATCCGGAAATGAGGTCATGAATGCCTGGACTGTTACGGATGGAAAAATTACTAATAGTTATAGCTCAGGGACATTGACGCCTGCTTCAGAAAGAATTATTAATGAACCTTTCAACCTGAATGCATTCCCTTTTCATTTAAAAAAAGGAGAAACGATAACACTCATTTTACAGGTGCGCTCTATAAAAAATTTTGCACCACTTCAATTTAATTTTGCACTTCAGCAAATACCTTTTGCAAATCCATCATCTACTTATTTTCCTGAAATCATATTCTATACCGGGGTGATGTTCATCTTGTTTTTATTTGGGATTGTTTTTTCTTTTATCACGAAAGAGCGGTCCTTCTATTGGTTCACACTGGTTTCCCTATTTTATTTATTACATGCATTATTACTTCACCCGGATAACCTGATGACTCAATGGTTTTTCTCTAACCACCCGGTTTTAATGATCTATGCATGGATCATTCTGACTTATACAAATGTGATCTTTTACTGGCAGTTTGGACGGCAGTTTACGCAATTAAAAAATACGCTTCCAGCATGGGATATTGTAGTACGTTTCTTAATTGGGTTTGTTGCATTGGCAGCTATCCTAAATATTGTATGCACTATTTATAAACCCTTTTCAACAGAAAATATTTCACGGCCGGCATCCATAATAATTTTTGTTACATCTGTTGTTTTAAGTGTTCGTTTTACATTCCATAATAATTCACAGGTAAAAATATTTGGCGCAGCGGCGTGCTGGCTATTTATTTTCCAGGTAGCTGGTATTTTATGGGAAATGAATGTACTGCCTCATAACATTCCAAATCCCTGGATAATCGCACAGTTTGGTACAATGGTCATCATATTTTTTGCGTTGGCTTATCGCTTCAAAGAATCTTCCAAACAGGAAGCGGAAGCTGCACAGGTATTAAAAATGGATAAAATAAAACAGGATTTTTTTGCAAACATCAGCCATGAATTCAGGACGCCACTAACATTAATGCTTGGCCCGCTAAAACAAATGCAAGAGAATGAAACCGATTTTGTTTTACAAAAAAAATATATCGGCATGATGCGCCGGAATGGTAACAGGCTTTTACAACTTATCAATCAACTGCTTGATTTAAGTAAACTGGAAGGAGGCAAAATGAAATTGCAGGTAGCAAAAACTGACATCACCAGTTTATTAAAAATAATAGCTGCGTCATTTGAAAACCTGGCTGAACAAAAACAGGTGAACTATCACATTCAGTTTCCGGATAATAATATTATTGGTTTTATAGATAAAGATAAATTCGAAAAAGTGCTTGTGAATTTATTATCAAACGCTTTCAATTTCACCCCGGCAAACGGGACCGTATCACTGCAAATAAATACTGAGGAAAACCGGTTACGTGTATCAATCCGGGATAATGGAAATGGCATTCCTAAAAAACAATTAGAGAAAATTTTTGATCGTTTTCACCAGGTTGCACCAGGTTCTGGTGGTACTGGAATTGGTTTATCACTCACGAAAGAACTGGTACAATTACATAAGGGACAAATTTCTGTAAGCAGTGAGCCGGGACAAGGAAGTACATTTCGGGTGAGCATTCCCATTACAAAAGAAAATTATTCTCCAAGTGAAATTTATGATTTTAATGGAGGCGAAACTCCAATAAATGATTCCTCCTTTTTAATGGAAGATGAAATAAATGATGAAGAAATGCATAATAATTCCGTTGCTACAATTTTAGTGATTGAGGATAATGCGGATCTCCGTGAATTTATAAAAGATACATTGAAAAAAGAATTTCAAATAATACTTGCTTCAAACGGAAATGAAGGGCTGGTGAAAGCGCAGGAAATTATTCCTGATTTAATTATAAGTGATGTAATGATGCCTGAAATGGATGGAATTTCGATGACACTGTTATTGAAGAAAAGTACAGCAACAAGCCATATTCCTGTGATACTTTTAACTGCAAAAGCAGGCAGTGCCAATATCATTGAAGGTTTACAATCCGGAGCAGATGATTATCTTATTAAACCCTTTGATGGGGATGAATTAATTGCACGTAGTAAAAACCTTATTGAGCAAAGAAAAAATTTACGTATTCATTTCAGTAAACAGGTCATTAGTATTTCGCCGGAAGAAATAGAGACTGAAAATCCCGAAAAAGAATTTTTAAAAGAAATAAGAAATGCAATTGAAGAAAATCTTGATAATGAACTTTTCAGTGTTATTGACCTGGCCAATAAAGTCTTTATGAGCCGTAGCCAGTTGCATAGAAAATTGAAATCCCTTACGGGGGAATCACCCAATGAACTTATACGAAATTTTCGTTTAGAAAGAGCATTTCAAATTCTTCAAAAAACTTCGGTCACCGTTACCGAAACTGCCTACATGACTGGTTTTAGCAGCCCGGCATATTTTAGTAAATGTTTCAGTGACCGGTATGGATATTCGCCTGTAGAAGCAAAAAAACATGAATAAACCTATAAGGTTTTCAAAACTTTACAAGTTTCATTTAATTGCTTTTTTTCTAAGAAAATTTTTATTCCCACGAGGCTATCTAACTATTTTATGCGTGCTTTTTAAATCCAAAATTTATTTAATTTTCTCCTATTTTTACAATATGAAAAAAAATAAATTTTCCTGGTTATTTGTGATTTTCCTGATAATGGCAAATTCCACTTTTTCCCAACAGCAAAAAATTATCAAACATGAAAATGTAGTTTATGGAATGGTTGCCGGCGCATCATTGCTCATGGATATTTACCAGCCTGAAAACTCAAATCACAAAGGCATTATTGTAATTCCTGGCAGTGCGTATGGTTTTGTTTACGATGATGTGTATGACCAGGAGCAATTAAAAAGCGATTATTTTATGGATACCGCCTACTTCGCAAAATGGGTTCCAAAATTAACAGATAAAGGCTATACTCTTTTTGTGATCAATCATCGTTTTGCGCCAGCTTTTAAATACAATGCAATCATCGCGGATTGCAGGCGGGCTGTGCGTTTCGTGCGATTCAATGCAGAAAAATATTCCATTAATCCGCAAAAAATAGGCGCCTTTGGTCTTTCCTCAGGTGCATCTCTTGCTACACTCCTGGGCGTATCTGATACGACCATAAAAAATACGGATAGTGAAATAGAAAAACTAAGTTCAAAAGTTCAGGCAGTAGTCGCTTTGGCAGCGCCATTTGATCTTTCTGATTTTAATAAAAGAGAAGATACGGCCATTGCAAATTCATTTGATCTCAAAATGCTTGTGAATTTAATGGGTGATCTGCCTGCAATGCGTGGAGATAATTTTGTGCTTTATGGCGATTATGCCCTTGCCTCTCCTATTGCGCATGTTACAAAAGATGATGCACCTGTTATGATCTTTTATTCTGACAATGACCCCGTAATTCCACCGCGGCAAGCCAGGCACATGTATAGTGTTTTGATGAAAAATAAAGTACCCGCAAAAATATTTATGACACCCGGCATGGGACATACACCACTACCGGACATAAATGAAATAGATCAATGGTTTCAGAAATATTTGGAATGAAGAATGTTTGGGAGGAACGCATTGTGCTTCGTTATTTATAATAAAGTTTTCAAATTTTCTAAAAATATTACGCTTCTTTATTTTTATAGATACATCCACAAAACGTTCCTCCGGAACGATATATAAATATTAGAATTTATTCTACCCATAAAATGTTCCTCCGGAACATTCCAAAATAAAACATCTGCTCTTTCCTCTTTTATAAAAAACTAAAGATGCATTCTACGTCACGTCATCATTATGTTCCAGAGGAACATCTTGTGGGTAACGAATACTCGATTATTGAAAACAGCGTTCCGGAGGAACGCATTGTGCTTGATTGTTTTCATAATAAAGTTTTCAAATTTTCTAAAAATATTACGCTTCTTCATTTTTATAGATGCATACACAAAACGTTCCGCCGGAACGAGACTTAATTTTGTATAATATTTCTACCCATGAAATGTCCCTCAGGGACATGCTTCCAATGGAAATATTTTCTTTTCATTTCAGTAATATCCGTAAGTCACGCAGCCTGCTTTTATAAATGTTCCAGAGGAACATCTTATGGGTAATAAAGGTGTAGTCACTGAAAACAGCGTTCCGGAGGAACGCCTTGTGTACAACTGATATAAAAAATAGTTTTTTAATAAAAATACTTGCAACGAAGCTATAGACCTATAAGGTTTTGAAAACCTTATAGGTCTTAGCAAAAATATATTTTCGAATTAAAACTTTCTTTATTATTACATTTGATACACAGAAACCTGGTTTCAATTTTCTGATTTAAACTAACTGCCAGTAATGAACTTCAATATTTATCAGCCATTTAATTTTTTTAAAACCACCATCATGAAAAAAATAATTTTTAGCGTTGCCCTTATTATGAGCATCAGTGTATTAAAAGCACAGGACGATAAAAGCGAATCAACATCCTATAATCCGCACCAACTTTTTACACAAAATTTCAACCCGCCTCCGGGCACTGAAACCCGCTCTGTCAAAGGCGTTCCGGGACATGCATACTGGCAAAATAGCGCCAGTTATTTGATCCACGCAACCCTGAGTGAAAAAGATACTTCTGTTACAGGGGATGTTACTATTACCTATACCAATAATAGTCCGGATGAACTTGATTATCTATGGTTACAAGCAGAACAAAATCTTTTTAATCCTTCTTCCAGGTCTGCAGCTACAGCACTTTATCCCGGAGATAATTATAGTATGCCCGGCGGTGGTTATCAAATAAAAAATGTGACTGTAAGTTATGGAGGGAAATCATATACGGTAAAGCCCATCATCACGGATACAAGAATGCAGGTTCGTTTGAATTCACCCTTGCATGCCAAAGGAGATAAAATTTCTATAAAAATAAATTACAGTTTTCTAATACCCCTGAATGGCGCTGGAAGATTTGGCAGGCAATACACAAAGAATGGAGTTGTTTACCAAATTGGCCAGTGGTATCCGAGGATGTGTGTGTATGACGATCAGCAGGGATGGGACATTTTGCCTTATATGAATATGGGTGAATTTTATTGTGAGTATGGTGATTATGAATATTATGTTACAGCACCGGCATCAATGATTGTATATGGCTCTGGTGATTTGCAAAATCCAAAAGATGTATTGACAAATGAAGAAATGAAAAGACTCGAAACTGCTGCCGGTAGTGATAAAACAATCACGATTGTGGGCGCAGATGATGTGATGAAACGTTCATCAAAAACAGGGAATCTTACCTGGCATTTTAGCATGAAAAATACGCGGGATGTTGCCTGGGCCGCGGGTAAAGCAATGATCTGGGATGCAGCAAAAATAAATTTGCCTTCCGGTCGTAAAGCACTTGCTATGTCGTGTTATCCGGTGGAAAGCATGGGCGATTCTGCATGGGGAATATCTACAGAATATTTAAAAGCAAGCATAGAAATTTATTCAAAAAACTTTTATGAATATCCATGGAATAATGCCGTGAGCAGCGCTGGTATTACATCCGGTATGGAATATCCGGGGATGATATTTGATGAATATACAGAAACAACTGGTCGCTTATGGTTTTTGATTGCGCACGAGATCGGACACGACTGGTATCCAATGATCGTTGGTAGTAATGAAAGAAGATATATGTGGCTGGATGAAGGTGTCAATACCTATGTCAATTATATCGCCACGGATCTTTTTAATAATGGAGAATATGTAAACGATCCATCATTTTTTGAAAAAACATTTTTTGCTTCCCGCGATTATATGCAGTTTATGAATTACAAAGACCCATTGATGACAGTCTCTGATGCCATGGATGAAGATCAGCATTACCAGTTTTATGGTAAAACTGCCTATGGTTTAAATTTATTACGAACTGTTGTTGTCGGCAAAGACCGTTTTGATTTTGCTTTTAGAAAATATACAGAAGCCTGGGCATTTAAGCATCCCACTCCGTATGATTTATTTAATTGCATCAATAATGCTGCAGGCGAAGACCTGAACTGGTTTTGGAAAGAATGGTTTTTCACTACCTGGAAATTAGACCAGGCAATCACTTCCGTAAAATACACTGATAATGGAACAGCGATCACTATTGAAAGCAAAGGCAAAATGATCATGCCTGTTATTTTAAAAATCATTCAGTCAAATGGCACATCAGAAATAGTGCAACTGCCCGTCGAAATATGGCAACATGGAAGCACCTGGACTTACACCTATCCATCAAAAAATAAATTGGAAAAAGTTATACTTGATCCTGATAATGTTTTACCGGATATGGATCGGAAAAATAATGAATGGAAGAAATAATTTCTCATAATTTTTTTGAATAATTAAAGAAATTGAACGCAGCCAAAATTTCTCAAAAACAACTTGTAAAAGTGATCACTGCTTCGTCAGTGGGTACACTCATTGAGTGGTATGATTTTTTTATTTTTGGAAGTTTAGCCACAATTATTTCCACAGAATTTTTTCCCAAAGAAAATCCTGTTGCTGCATTTCTTGCAACCCTGGCAACATTTTCAGCGGGCCTGGTGGTTCGTCCTTTCGGTGCATTATTTTTTGGGCGGCTTGGCGATATGATTGGAAGAAAATATACATTCATGATCACGCTGGTTTTGATGGGTGGCTCCACAGTTGCCATGGGTTTAGTACCAACGTATGACAGCATTGGTTTCTTTGCGCCATTAATCGTTCTTATTTTAAGACTACTGCAGGGATTAGCGATCGGTGGCGAATACGGCGGTGCAGCTACCTACGTAGCGGAGCAATCTCCCATTGCACAACGAGGCTTTTGGACATCCTGGATACAAGCATCAACAGGTTTTGCATTTATACTTTCGATAATCGTAATCTTACTTACAAAAAGTTTTATGGATGATCAATCCTGGCAAACCTGGGGCTGGCGAATCCCTTTTTTAGTTTCTATTTTCATGGTCGTTGTGTCTGTTTATATACGGAAAAAGATGGCGGAATCACCGCTCTTTACCAAAGCAAAAGCGGAGGGTAAAACTTCTACTAATCCATTAAAGGAATCATTTGGAAATAAAGCAAATTTAAAAGTTGTCCTTCTTGCTTTTTTTGGAATTACTGTTGGAGGCGGCACCATTGGATGGGTTGGTTTTTATGCCCAGAGTTTTATGCTCAAAACAATGTTCATGGATTATGCGCAGGCAAATACAGTTATGATTATTGGTATCTTATTGGGCGTGCCTTTCTTCCTGCTCTTTGGCTGGCTGAGTGACCGCGTGGGCAGAAAGTACTTTTTATTAATCGGCATGCTGGCCGGTATTATTGGGTTTCGCCCGATATTCAATGGTATGTACCAGGTAACCAATTTACACAATAAAACAGAAAATAGTGCAGCAAAAAAAATTAAAACTCAAACAGATTACCTGAAAGGAAATAATTTTGTTTCTACAATTTCTACAACGCATTTTTATAATGACGGCACATTGATGACAGAAATAAAAAAAGAAAATACTACCGCTGGTGCAGTAAATACAGAAATATTAAAAACTGTACAGGTTTCTAATAAAGGTAAATGGACATTGATCTTCTATGTTTTTTTATTGGAATTTATTTTCACCATTTCTTATGGCCCACTGGCAGCTTTTATTGTGGAAATGTTTCCCTTAAAAATTCGCTACACATCTATTTCATTGCCTTATCATTTTGGATATGGAATTTTTGGCGGCATGGCGCCTTATTTTGCAACTTACCTTGTACAAAAAGCAAGTGACAATAATCAACCTGCATATTACCTTGCAGGACTGACTTATCCAATTTTATTAATGAGTATCAGTGTAGTAATTGGATTGTTGTATTTAAAAGAAAACAGGCCACAAAAAAATTCATCCATTATACCAACAACAACTATCAATTGGCTAAAAAAATGGACAGGGATTCCTTTGATTATTCTCGGATTTATTGCGGGCTGGTTTGGAATAGTGAAAATGGGTTTGCCCAAAATAATGTCCGGCAACCAGGATGATATAGTTTTTGGAATTATTATGATGTTTATTATTACACCCGTTGCAGTGATGGGATTATTTCTTTTTGGAAAATATGCACTGCAGGGAGAATATAATATTGAATTGAAAAATAGTGATGCAGCAAATGATATTATTTTGGAAACGGGAAATTTTTAAACTTAATTCATAACATGAATAAAAAAATAATATTACTTTCCTGTATGTTGTTTTACGCAGCAAATATTTTTTCACAGGACAATAACAACGCTGCAGAAAAAGTAAAAGCACAAATTATTTCGTTGGAAAAAGCCGGATGGGAAGCCTGGAAAAATAAAGATGAAACATGGTTCAAAATCAATACCGCTGATTCTTTCATATCGGTTAATACTGATAGCATCAGTAATAAATCACAGGTGATCAAATCAATTAATGATTGCAATGTGAAATCCGTTTCTCTGGATGATTTTACTTTTCAAATGCTTGATGAAAAAACAGTACTCTTAACGTATATCACAACACAGGATGGAGTTTGCGGAAATGTTCAATTATCTCCAAAGCTCCGGGTTGCGGTGAATTATGTAAAAAAAGATGGCAAATGGCTTGAAGCATTTTACATGGAAATGCCATTGAATAAATAAAATAAATAAACAAATAAATAATAAAATTGATTCTTAAATTTTCAAATTGATATCAAATAAAATATGAAAAAAATACTCTCTTTTTTTGCACTTATATTTACAATGCAATTGCACGCACAATCATATCAAAAAATACATCGCCAGGCAATTGTCGTCGATACGCATAATGATATTTTAATGAAAGCTGTGGATGAAGGTTTTTCATTTGACCAGGATCTCACCGGTAAAACAATGAGCGACCTGGATCGCTGGAAAAAAGGTGGCCTTGACGTGCAAATTTTTTCCGTGTTCTGCGAAGGCGATACCAAAAATCCTTATGCCGTGGCGAACCGTGAAATTGACAGCCTGGATGCAGTGATAGCACGCAATCCGGGCAAGATTGTAAAAGTGTCAAACTATGCTGAGTTGATGAAAGCCGTAAAACAAAATAAGATCGCGGCGATGGTTGGCGTGGAAGGTGGACACATGATCGAAAATGATCTATATAAATTAGATGCGTTATATAAACGTGGTGCACGTTATTTAACGCTAACGCATAACATCTCTCCTTCCTGGGCGACAAGTGCTGCTGACGAAACAACCAATCCAAATTTGCCCCATAAAGGTCTTACAGATTTTGGGGAAAAAGTCGTGCAAAGAATGAATGCACTGGGTATGATGATAGACGTGAGCCATGTAGGCGATCAAACTTTTTGGGATGTAATTAATACCACGACCAAACCGATTATTGCTTCGCATAGTTCGGTGTATGCGTTGGTTCCGCACAGGCGAAATTTAAAAGATGATCAAATAAAAGCCATTGCAAAAAATGGCGGCGTGATTCAGGTAAATTTTAATCCCGGATTTATAGACAGTAGCTTCGATAAAAAAGAACAGGCTTTTCTTAAAAAACATAGCGTGGAATTTGACTCCCTTGTTAAAAGCGGAATGGTTGACTTTTATGCCACAAATTTTTTATATGCAAAATATAAAGCAGAAGCAAACGCAATCAGGCCACCACTTTCCATGCTCATTGATCATATTGAATACATCATTCATTTGGTGGGTGTAGATTATGTGGGACTGGGTTCAGACTTTGATGGCATCAATCTTACTCCACAACAATTAGATGATGTAACAGATTATCCGTTGATCACAAAAGCATTGGCAGAAAGAGGTTATGGTAAAAAAGATATTACCAAAATTTTGGGTGGAAATTTATTGCGGGTATTAAAAGCGAATGAAGCAAAATAAATTTTGCTTTGAAGTTTTTCAAATTAATTATTGATTTTTATATTTCATACAAATTTAAAAATTGCAATACAACGATTGAGCTGCAATAAAGATAAAGCGTTGCGCAGGAACCCATTCTCAATTATATAATTATTTTACCCACAAAAGTTCCTCCGGAACTAATGATTTATTGATGATCAAAATGAATGATTAAAAAAAAATTAATAAGGTTGGAATATTAAGTTTCTATGTTTTCTACTAAGGTTAAAAGCCAGGTTGAATTATAAAAAAGGTTTTATAAAATAAGGTTTGACTTTTTTAAAAATTATATTTTATGAATTTGAATAACATGTAAACTATTTTTTCAAACTGTAGTTATTTTTTTAAACCTTATTCTTTTATCTAAATGCTTTTTACTTTTAGTTCCAAAACCTTAGTAGAAGTAATTCCTTATAAGAAAACCCAACCTTATTTAGCACGCATTTGGTAGGAATTTAAATAAATAATTTTGTATGCCTATAGCTGTGACATTTCGAATCGAATCACCACTCATTCACTAAATGAAAAGATATTTATAATGATTATTGCCAATGTGGCAACCAGATTTTAATAAGGTTGGAATAATAACTTATCAATGGTTTCTACTAAGGTTAATAGCCGGGTTGGTTTAAAAAAAGAAATATTTTTATAAAATAAGATTTGACTTTTTTAAATTATATTTTATGAATTTGAATAACATGCAAACTATTTTTTCAAACTGTATTTGTTTTTTTAAACCTTATTCTTTTATCTAATTGCTTTTTACTGCAGGTTCCAAAAACTTAGTAGAATTAATCCTTTATAAGAAATCCAACCTTATTATTTTAATTGACGGTTCGCCGGTGTGAAAAAAAATATAACTTTTTTTATTCAAAAATTCATTTCATCAAATGCGATGCAATCACGGCAAACGCGGTCGCTGCATTCAAAGATTCCGCACCTCCTTTTTTAGGAATCGTGATGCGCTTTGTAATATATTTTTGCAAACTTTCATGAATGCCTTTTCCTTCATTGCCTATTATTAAAACGCCTGCTTCCTGTTTTGGCATCGAAAGAATATTTTCCCCGGACAGCATTGCGCCATATATTGGTAAACGCGTTTCACGCATAAATTTTTCCAAATCTTCATAGACGATCTGTACGCGCGCTAAACTTCCCATTGAAGCCTGTACCACTTTCGGGTTATACATATCCGCACAATCTTTTGACGCGATAATATTTTCCCAGCCAAACCAGTCAGCCGTGCGAATGATATTTCCCAAATTTCCAGGGTCCTGGATTTCATCCAAAACCAATACCCAATTACTTTTTGATGATTTTTCTACATTCTTTTTTTGTGGAAAAATAGCCAGCACCTGACTGGGAGTTTTCAAAAAACCGGCTCTTTGCAACTCTTCATCAGTTGCGGTGTCTACAAATGCTCCCAGGATTTCCGGGTTTTGTCTGAGCCAGATTTCCGTAGCAAATAATTTTATGGGAGCAAATTTTTCCTTCAAAAATTCACATACTACCTTATCTCCTTCTGCCACAAAAACGCCTTCCGCATCACGTTTTTTTTTGGCGTGCAAAGATTGAATATATTTGGCCTCAATTTTACTAATCATTGTCTATGCGTTTGCGCCATAAAATCATTTTATTTTTTTCTCTTACCCTCTTCATCACCTCTTTTATTTCCTGTTCGGAACAAAAGGTGCTTTTTTTTAACCGCACCAAAGTAAAAAATTTTCCGGTAGATACGCCATTCGTTTTTGATAATATTTTAAATGTGCATGGAGAAATTTCAAAAGATGAGAAAAAGAGCCTCACAATCGGGCTGGATAATTATTGGGATGATAGCCTGAAAGCCCCGAAAGTACAGCAGTTTGGACTTTTTTATAAAGAAAAATTCCCGCCCATTTTCGACTCATCAAATATTACGCGCACAGAAGGATTGATGAACAGTTTTTTGAATTCACAGGGATTTTACCATGCGCAATTTACTGATTCCGCTTATGTGGATACGTTCAATACGCAGGAACGCGTTACCATCCTGATGGATGTTTTGACGGGTAAACGTACTTTAATAGATTCTGTTCATTATACCTTCAAGGATTCAGCGCTGGAGCGAATTGTGCGGAATAATACCAAAAAGACGTTGATAACACCCGGCAAAACTTCTTATTCAAAACAAATTATTGGTGCTGAATTAGACAGGCTTGTAAACCAATACCGGCGAAGGGGTTATTTTTTGCTTACACGGGATAATCTCGTGGCGATCGTTGATACAACAGATTTTAATTTATTGAAACTAACGCTCGATCCATTTGAACAGGCACAATTAATTGCCGAAGCTGAAGAAAGGCGCAAACAAAACCCCAAAGCATTTATTTCCATACAGGAAAGGCAAAACCCGGATACATTAAATCCTGCGTCGGATTCCATTTTTTTCAAAAAATATTATGTGGGGAGAAATTATATTTATCCCGAAACAAGAAATTATGACATTCCGGATAGTATCATGCGCCACCCGGAACAATGGAATATAGATTCGACGAAAAATTTTTCAATTTATAGCAAGCAGGAACTCTTTAATTTTTCCGTGTTGCGTACGCATACTTATACACGCAGGGGCGCATTATATAATGAAGATAATTTTTATAAAACGCTGAATAATTTTACACAGATCGGTGCCTGGGACCGCGTGGATTACCGCACCGTGATCCGCGGTAATGATACGGTAGATTTTCATTACTTTTTGACACCGGCAAAAAAAGAAACCATCACACTCGGCCTGGAAGCCAGCAGGAATACAGGTGATTTTTTAACTTCGTCAAATTTATTCGGTCTTTCATTCAATATTACGTATCGCAACAGGAACGTGTGGCACCGCGCCATTCAGTCATCCACCACTTTAAGTAATGGGGTGGAATTTAGTTTTGATAAAAATAATCCTTTATTGCAAACCGTACAATCTTCTTTGAATCATTCTTATATTTTTCCAAAATTCATAGCGCCATTTAAAATCATCAAAACCGGTAAGCTTGATGCCATTCGAACGATTGTAAATTTCAGTGCTGCCTATTCAGACAGGAAAGATTTTTTTCGTGTTCGTTCACTCACCGCTGGCTGGGGTTACGAATGGACTAAGAAAAATAAAATATGGCAATACAAACCTTTGAACATCGAATTGTATTCACTCGACACATTGCCATTACTGGACAGCGCATTTCGCACAAATCCATTTTTACGCACGTCGTTTAATACCGGTTCGGTGATCAGTCAGCAACTAAGTTTTAGTGTAAATTATCCCGACCGGAAAAATCCTGCAGCCAATAATTATATCCGTATTTCCGCAGAAGAATCCGGCGCATTGCTTGGTTTGATTAAAAGTTTGGATGATAAAATTTACAGGTATATAAAAATCAATGCGGAATATCATCGCGTAGTTGCTTATCGAAAATCTGCTCTGGCATTTCGTGCCACAGCGGGTATTGGTTATAATTTTGGAAATAATTCAAAATTTGGTAATACGCTTCCATTCTTCAAACAATTTGTTGAAGGCGGGCCAAACAGTATGCGCGCCTGGGGCTTGCGCCTATTGGGTTTGGGCTCATCGCTGGTAAGTGATACGTCGGATATTTTCCGTGACCGCTATGGTGATATGCAACTCGAAACCAACCTGGAATATCGATATAATATAGCGCAATTCAGCAGTTTGAAACTCGGCGGTGCATTCTTTACGGATGTAGGAAATATCTGGAATATTCGAAAAAATGCAGCGCTCCCTAATGGCGAATTTGATATCAGCCGGTTGGGTACTGATCTTGCAATTGGAGTGGGCACAGGACTGCGTTTCGACTTCAATTATTTTTTGATCCGCGTGGATTTTGGTATCAAATTAAAAGACCCGGCACGCTATGAAAACAATGGCTGGCTCAAGCTTTCAGACTTTACCTGGAAAAATTATGAGTATGGTGTTTTCAATCCCATTACAAACAGGATCGAACCGCTGCCGCGAAATAATTATGCGGTACAATTAGGAATTGGTTTGCCCTTCTGATATTTTTTTTAATGAATTTATATACACTTCAAATTCATTCGGTGTCATTGCATCATCTACGGAAAATTCGCCAATACTTGTGCGGCAGAGTTCGCTGAGGTACGCGCCTGTGCCTAATGCGCGTCCCACATCATGAGCGAGGCTTCGTATATATGTGCCTGTAGAGCAGACAACTTTAAATTTTATTTCCGGCAATTGAACGGCAAAAATTTCAAAAGAAAAAATAGTAATGCTTCGTGGTTCCATTTTTACTTCAATGCCTTTCCGCGCGAGGACATACGCTTTTTCACCATCTTTTTTTATGGCAGAATGAATGGGTGGTATTTGTGAAATTTCGCCGGTAAAATCTTTGATAACATTTAAAATATTTTCTTTAGTAATGTGCTCATATTCTTTAATAAACTCCGGTTCAGATTCCAGGTCATACGTGGGTGTGGAAGCGCCGATGACCATCGTGCCTATGTAGGTTTTCGGCATGCCCATATATTCCGTAATTTTTTTGGTAAATTTTCCCATGCAAATTATCAAAAGCCCCGTGGCTAGGGGATCCAGCGTGCCGGCATGACCCACTTTTGCAACTTGTGTAACGATGCGTACTTTTTTCACTGCATCAAAACTTGTCCAGCGAAGTGGTTTATTAATGAGTATCATTTGCCCTTCGAGGTAAGGCTGCATCGCAGGATGTACAGGTTTTTGTTTCATAAATAATTGCTGCGAAATTAATTTAAGATTTGAGATTTATGATTTAAGAATTTTTGTAAGTAAAAAAAATGAGAATCACAACACGGATTTTATTTTTTTTATTTGAAAATAAGCCATTTCACTTATTAAAATAAATAACCCATTTTAATCTATTGCTGCATTCAATTAATTAAAACGTGTTATAAAAAGAGAAGCTAAAAATTGTGAGCTGACAACTATGAGCAGTCTGAAGAGAAAAATAACAACAAAAAAATATAAGATAACAGTTTAAAAAACAAGCAACAAAAACTATTCGTTTTTAGTTGTTAGCTTTTCTCTATCAAATCCGGCTTTGGCTTATTTCGACTCATTTGGACTGCGCTCAATGCAAGTTGCTCAATGCAAGTCACTCAGCCGGCATTAACAATTTACCATTAACCATTTACAATTTCCTCTATTCCATCCATTCAAAATCTTTACTCTTTGGCACCTTTTCAAAAACTGCCACAAAAAATTCCGGCGGAATAGTGATCCTGCGCAACTTTGTATCCAGCCAGCCGCCATCAATTGTAATGACAGCACTAAGCATATCGCCATTTTTCCAAACTTCATGCTGCATCGTCCAGCGGCTGAGATTGTGCTTGCATTTGAGCAGTTTGAAATCTATTTCAATGTGGTCGCCATAAATGATTTCTCTTTTGAATAATGCTTCTTCGCGCAATAAGATCGGGCCAATATGATGTTCATGCATCACCTTAGCAGTAAGCCCGTTTTCATGCAAAAAACTTACGCGCACAAATGCGCCCCAGTCGTAATACACGGAATGGCGCAAATGAAAATTCGGGTCCAGGTCACTCCAGCGGATGTCTACTTTTTTGATATATTTTTCCATAGTTGAATTATAAATTTGTATGTTCTTTTTCAGGCATCACTTCATATAATGCGCTGAAAGAATATTGTTTTCCTGAAACAATTTCTTTGCACAAATAACGGCTTCTTATTTTTTTCAGCTTCATAAATTTTTTCCCGTCGGGTGTAGAAAAATTACGGCCATTTTCCAATGCTTCCATTAAAATTCCTTTGGCCGGCGCGTCATATTTTTTTAAAACGCGGCCGAGTTCCACTTCACTGCACGCACTCGCGCCGGGATTTTTTAAGGAACGATATAAAGCCTGCGCAATATCTTCAGGGAAAATTTTTTCCTGCAAAAATGTTGCTAAGATATCCGCATAAATTGATTTCCATTCCTTGCCATGCGCTGCAATACGACCGCCATGTTTTTCAAAAGCCAGCAAATGTGCCAGTTCATGTAAAAGCGTGACAAGGAAATCGTATTGATTCAAATTTCCGTTCACAGAAATGCGGTGATTTTTGTCACGTGTTGCATTGCGATATACGCCCAGCAAGGTTTTGCGCTTGCGCGTGATGGTGAGTTCCACTTTATAAAAATGCAGGTAATGCACTACTTTTTCAAAACTATTTCCGGGTATAAATTCCCGGAGCGCCTGCATCGGGTGTTCAGTTTTTGCCATTTTCCTTATTGATCAGGGAAGCATTTCTAATTTCAATAATTGTATAAATCACATACAAAACCAATGAAGCTACCACGCCATAAATATTCCGGTTTTCTTTGGCTATCGCCAAATAAGTGACTGCAGCTATGGCAATCACCATTAATTTAATAAATGATGCGGCCATCACACTGCGGACGAATACATTTGGATTTTTATTTTTAACAGCGGTGATATGCATGATGAGCGCGATCACGGACAATAAAAATAGAATGATATTAGCACCCAGCAATACGGTGGAATCAATGCCTTTTTCGAGTAAAAAATTTTTGGATAAAAGGCAGAATGAATTGACGAAAATAAAGACCAAAAGAATGGGTAAAAAATATTTGCGGTAATCTATTTTTTTCATGAATGAATTTTAGAATTTGGTATAAATATATTTAATATAATAATCAGTAAAATCAAAACAATAATTTTAAAATATTTTTTTTCTTTTACTGTTTTTGTCTTGATACAAAAAAGTAACAAAAAAAATTAAGGCTACACAAAAAAATCTAAAAATTTGATTAATTGTCTAAAATGAAATAGCTCAATCTGAAACTCATAACCCGGCAGTACTGCAACTTACCAGCTAATTATAAAGCCCATCATTGGAACATTTATTTCATTTTTTAATCCCGATTGTATCGGGACAGGCTGCCAATTAATCAAATTTTCTTAACGCATTTTTTCTGAGGCCTTTTTTTATCCTTCGATTAATGAATAAATATCGGTTGCTAAAATTGCAAAAATTTTTATTACTCATTTCGAAGTGTCTTTTATAATTCTCATAAAAATTACGACCAATACACATAAAGGTGCAGCCCAAACAAATAAAGGAAAACCAACATGTATCCATTTATCTAAATAATAACCTGCCAGTACGCCTATGCCCAGCGCAATGGCAATCTGCATGCCCATCGTCGCGTACCTGAACAATAACTTTTTCCCTTTGTCGCTACTTTTTACCTCATTTTCCATACTTACTCTTTTGATATTTCCGGCGGCACGATCTTTAATGCAACTGTATCTTTTTGTACCAAATCATTGCCTGTTAAAACTTTCTTCAAATCATCCAGGTATTTTTGTTTGTAAATAAGCGCCTGCTCCAATGAATCAGTCCTCATTTTTATTTCCTGCATTTCCGTTTTATTTTCCCGTGCGCCATAGCCGGGTATATAATATTTCAATGGCGAAAAACTGATCAAAGCGATGCAAAAAACCATCACTAATACCAAGGCGGAAGATAAAAACATATAAACCCGCAGCCGCGATAATTTGAATGTAACCACTTCTTCAAAACGGTCGTCATTCATAATTACCAGCCGGTAATGATTTTGACGTCTTTTGATGGGTGAAATTTTTTCCTGGTCAGGCATGGATCAATTTAAAAAATAAAGGTAAACATAAAAAAAAGTTTTCGGGAAATACCGTAGCGCCCTTCAATCGCCTTATATTTGGCGTGGCTTGTAAAATAAATGTATTTTTTAAAAATAATTTATCCATTTTAGAGTTAATTATCCGTTATTACCGTATGAAGGGCATTTTCTTAAAGTATTTATTCTTTTCCTGCGCAATCCTTTTGGGCATGGCAGCATTTTCCCAGCCCGGATCTACCATTGAACTGAAGAAACCCAATCCTTATGAAAACCGTACACTGGCTTCCGAAAAAACCAAGGAAGGTAAATTAGGTTTTGGAAAAAAATTGTATCAAAATACCGTCACTCACTATAATTATTATTTCAACGCCGCCACCCGTTTGCAGGAAATTCAGAACCAGGCAAAAGATGGATTCCGCGACGATTACACGAAAAAATTACCCTTTTACAATTTTACACTGAATGCTACTTCCACCAACAGCGATATTGATTCAGTGATCAATAAATGCAATGCCGGTATTTTATTGCATGACCTGCGCAATGACTGGATAGATAATTTATACCTGGTGTTGGGTGAAGCTTTTTATTACCGGAAAAATTTTGATTCTGCCGCACAGATTTTTCAATATATCAATTATGCATTTGCGCCAAAAGACGATGGCTACGATATTCCCGTGGGCAGTAATGTGAGTAGTAAGAATGGTGTATTCAGTATTTCTACAGAAGAAAAGAAAGAAAATATTTTGCGAAAAACTTTTTCTACGCCACCCAACCGCAATGATGCATTGGTATGGATGGCGCGTAATTTTATTGAAAACGGTCAATATGAAAAAGCATCCGGCGTATTGGAAATATTAAGGCATGACCCGGTTTTCCCCGAGCGCCTGCAACCGGAATTGCATGAAGCACTGGGCTATTTATTTTATAATTTAAATATTTATGACAGCGCCGCGTTTCACATCGGGCTTTCACTTGACCTGGCTGCCAATAAGCTTGAATATGCACGCAAAGAATTTTTAATGGCGCAGTTATTCCATCTTGCCGGTGATAATGAAAACGCTGTAAAATATTATGCGAAAGCAGCGAGTCATACCACCGACCCGGTCATGGAAGTGTATGCGAACCTGAACAGCATTAGTGATATGCCCAATGATACAACTTCTGTATTACAACAAAAGCTGGACAACCTGCTACGCCTCGCGAAAAAGGATAAATATGAAGACAGCCGAGACATCATTTATGCAGCCGCAGCAAAAGTGGCGATGGATATGAAAGATGCTACACTGTCAGAAAAATTGTTGCGAAAAAGTATTGCAGTAAGTACAGAGAATCCGCAGCAAAAATCCAGGTCATTCCTTGCATTGGCGGATATGGAATATGGGCAAAATATTTTTATTCCTGCAAAGAATTTTTATGACAGCGTGGAAACTTCTTCGCTGGATAGTCTTGATAAAGTGCGGGTAAATTACAGGTTGCCCCCACTCAGTACAATCAGTACAAACCTCACTACGATTTCTACGCAGGATAGTTTACAGGCATTGGCAAAACTATCAGAGAATGACCGCATTGCTGCTGTGAAAAAGATGGTTCGTTATTTAAGAAAATTAAAAGGTCTTAAGGATGAGCCGGATGTAAACGTCAATGCTGCTGTGCAACTCAAGTCCGCACCAACCTTATTTTCTGCGAATAAAGGAGACTGGTATTTTAATAACAGTACGCTGAAAAGCCAGGGGTTTGGGCAGTTTCGTGCGAACTGGGGCAACAGACCAAACGTTGATGACTGGCAAAGACAGGAAGCCATTCAAAAAATGATGTCTTCAAAATCGCCTTTAAATGGGGGTGAAAACGGTGATGAAAATGTTTCCAACAGCGGGGATGGAATGAATGCAAATGCGGATAATATCAGTTTTGCAGGACTGATGTCCAATATTCCTTTAACGGAAGATTTGCTGAAAGCATCCAATCAAAAAATCATGGATGCATTATTTGAAAATGGTTTAGCCTTTCAAAACCAATTGGAAAATTATCCTGCGGCAGTGGAAAGTTATGGTACATTATTTAGCCGTTTCCCTGGGTACGATAAAAAAGCAGAAGCCTTATTTAATTTATATTACAGTTATTATAAAATCGGCAATAAGACTTCAGCAGATTCTGCAAAAAATGCTTTGCTTTCACAATTCCCGGAAAGCGAGTGGGCAGTAAAACTTAAAAATCCGACAAACGCAAATGCAGTAAAACAACCTGATGCAGCGACTTTGAAATATAAAGACATTTATACTTTATTTATTGAAGGTGAATTTGAAAAAGCCAAAATAGAAAAAGCTGCAGCAGATAGTGTGTATGGCCAAACATACTGGACTCCTCAATTACTTTACATTGAATCCATTTACTATGTTTCAAAAAGAGAAGATAGTATAGCAATAAATAGTTTGGAAAATTTGGCAAAATTATTTCCGCAATCACCGCTTGCCGAAAAAGCAAATACCATGATTGATGTATTGCGCCGCAGGAAAGACATTGAAGATTATTTGACTGCATTGCAGATTACCAGATTGAAAGATGATGAATCACCTGTTGTGGATCTCACACCGGTACAAACAACCATCCAGAAACCAAATACAAAAGTGGATTCAATGATTGCCAACCCGGTGAAAAAGGTTACCCAAAATGTCCTGGATACATCGCACCTTGCCAATAAGATTGTGCGTACGTATGAATTTGATGCAAAGCAACCGCAGTATGTCACGATTTTACTGGATAAAGTTGCACCAGTATTTATCAATGAAGCCAGGAATGCTTTTGATAAATACAATAAAATAAATTTCTACAATCAGAAATTGACGGTAACAACGCAGAAGATTGACGATCGTTATTCCGTGGTTCTGATTGGTCCGTTTGCCGGCGCATCGGAAGCCATTGTATATGTTGACAAAACCAGGCCTGTCGCGGGAAGCCGCATTATTTCCTGGCTCACACCAGACAAATTTAAATATACGATCATCAGCCAGTATAATTTGGATGTAATGAAAGAGACCGGGGATGTAGATAGTTACAAACTACTACTTGAAAAGGTATTACCCGGAAAATTTGAATAATTTCCCAAAAGATTTTTAATAAAAAATTACCTCGATAAAAATGGCTGGCTCATAGAAATGTCTTTTTTTGCAAAGTAATATCCACCAATGCCCCAAAAGAAACAAACGAAAAATTCTACCATTAAACGCTCCGTAAAAATGCTCTGGCGCGTATTCTTTATTGGTTTATGTGCGGCTATTATTATGATCCTGTTTGCAAACTGGGGATTATTTGGAAAGATGCCGAGTATCGAAGAATTGCAAAATCCATCTGCTTCATTAGCCAGCCAGGTATATGCGGATGATGGCACTTTGATGGGAAAATTTTATTTACAAGACAGGGTCAATGTGGATTATAAAGACATCAGCAAATATATTATTGAAGCGCTGGTAGCAACAGAAGATGAACGTTTTTATGATCATAATGGCATTGATCCGCGTTCACTGGCACGTGCTTTATTTTCCCTCGGAAGTGAAGGTGGAGCGAGCACGATTACAATGCAAACGGCGAAGAATTTATTTACAGATAATGTGAGCAGCAATATCGTCACACGCATGGTTCAAAAATTGAAAGAGAGTATCATTGCCATCAAACTCGAACGGAATTTTACCAAAGAAGAGATCATTACTGTTTACCTCAATACTGTCCCATTTGGCGACAATGTATATGGTATCCGGAATGCTTCAAAAACTTTCTTTCAAAAAGAACCAGACCGCGTAAGTATTGAAGAAGCAGCCGTGCTCATTGGAATGCTCAAAGCATCCACCACGTATAACCCGCGCATAAATCCTGCTCGTTCCCGTGATCGGCGCAATATTGTGATAGACCAGATGGTGAGGAATAAATATATTGAAGCCAACGTTGCAGACAGTCTTAAAAAACCTCCTATTAAACTCAATTATAAAAAGCTTGACGAAACTACAGGCCTTGCTCCATATTTCAGGATGATCCTGGGAGAGGAAATGAAGCAATGGTGTGCAACACATAAAAAAAATGACGGGGAAAATTATAATTTATACAAGGATGGGCTGAAAATTTATACGACCATTAATCCGCGCATGCAATTATATGCTGAAGCGGCCGTAGCAAAACACATGAGTTCGATGCAGAAACAATTAAATACCCAGGATAATATTAAAAGCGGCAGTGTGTGGAAAAATCATGAAAATGTATTACAGGCGGCCATGAAGCAATCCGACCGCTGGCGGAATATGAAAAAAGAAGATATTCCGGATGAGGACATCAAAAAATCTTTTTATGTAAAAACACCCATGAAAATATTTGCGTGGAATACCATGCGTTCTGCAGATACAACCATGACGCCGTATGATTCCATTAAATATCACCGGCAAATGTTACAAGCCGGTTTTATGGCGATGGATCCGTTAAGTGGCGAAGTGAAAGCATGGGTTGGCGGCATTGATTTTAAGACATATAAGTATGACCATGTAAATATAAATACGAAGCGGCAGGTAGGTTCTACTATTAAACCATTATTGTATAGCCTGGCCATCGAAGATGCAGGTTTTACACCCAATACTATTGTTGAAGATCAGCAGCAAAATTTCAAAGGCTATGGCATGGTGCCTGCTACTTCTACTACTTGCACCGGCAATTCCATTCCTTTAAGTGAAGCGCTTGCTTTATCAAGAAACTGTGCAACAGCTTATGTAATGAAGCAATTAGGCGCACAGGGAAATGATGGCGCCAAAAGATTTGTAGATTTTTTAAAGACCTGTAACGTGCAATCGAAAATTGAGCCCTACCCTTCTATTGCACTGGGTAGTTGTGAAATATCATTATATGAAATGATGCAGGCATTCAGTATGTTTCCCGGAAGAGGCTTTAACGTAAAGCCTATGTATATCACAAGAATTGAAGATGGCCAGGGAAATGTTTTACAAACAAATATTCCCCAGCGTAAAGAAGTCATTAGTGATGCCACAGCATATTCTATCATCACCATGATGGAAGGCGTGATGCAATACGGCACGGGAAGGCGCATCTGGAGTTATGGAGTGAATGGAGAAATTGCCGGCAAAACTGGTACGACGAATGATAACAGTGATGCATGGTTTATAGGATATACGCCACAACTTATATGTGGTGTATGGACAGGTTGTGATGACCGTTTTATTCGTTTCAACAGCACTGCTGTCGGACAAGGTTCTTCGCTCGCGTTACCCGTATGGGCTTATTTTTATGATAAAGCGGGCGATGATGCCACACTTGGTTTTGATCAAAAGATGGCTTTTGTAAAACCGGATAATATGAGCAATAATGTCACTTATGACTGGATCAATAGTGTGCCTGCAAATTTGGGTGCCGAAGGTGGTGATCTTGGCAATGGAAATGCAGCAGATTATGGAGGTGAAGAATTGCCGCCAGATAACAATGATTATATAGCACCTGAAAGTACATTGCCTGATACCGTGAATAAAAAACCAACCCAGGAGAAAAAATCAACCCCAAAGCCAACGGATAAAAAAGTGCCACCTGAACCAAAAGCGGTCATGCCGCAAAAACCAAAATCGGGGGATAATTAATTTTTTATTGAAGTAAAAAAGACAGGCTAAATTATTATATACCAACCAAAAACCAGGCAGTTTGAAGTGCCTGGTTTTTTAATTTCGAAAGAAGTTTACTTGAAATTATTTCACTGTCATTATACCAAATTTTGTCCTGTAATTAAACATTTTTTCTAAACCAGCCATAATCAGGTATGTTCCATCTGAAATTTTGTCAATTGATGTGGGCATAGTTACATAATCACCTTCATGGCTGTACACTTTTTGACGGGTGAGATTGCCTTTCGTATCTATAATAGCAGCCATCAGTATTGATTCACCAAACTTCCTGAATTTATCGGGTTTTTCTGAAATATTTTTTTCTACATTATCCTTATCATCATTATACAGTAATATTAATTTATCGTTGTATAGTATTGGGTAAACACCCATAAAATAAGTTGCAGCACCAAATTGCATTTTTGGGATTCTTGTAAATATTGGTTTTTCATTATTTTCAACATGAATATTCAACACATCACCATAATAGAATATATAAGAGGTACTTGAGCTACCTGCAGTTCCACCAGAAGTAACCGTTTTCATACCAGTATATTCGGCAATTAAATCAATACTTCCATTTTCCCGTTTTTTAATAAATTTAATCTTGAAATCCTCATCAATACCCGGATCATTTCCTTTAGTTTTTGCATATCCATCCACATCAATCATTGAAAGAACATCATCCGGGATTGGAATGACCTGGGGTTTGCTCATCATAAGGTCCTTGTCATTTACCGTAGTGTAAAAAGCGCCCGTAATCCGTCCATTATATTTTGCTTTATAAAATCCGGCAATTTTAACTTCACCTGAATTATCACAAACCACTTTGCTGCCCTGTATAAATTTATTTCCAAGTGCAAACACTAATTCTTTAGGCTTGGCTTTACGCTCATCATATACAAACATTTTAAAAGAATAAGAGGGTACTTTTGTACCATCCTCCCGAATGCTTTCTTTCTTAACATCCTGGTCATAGTGTTTCAGGGAAACAAAAACTTTTCCACTATTCGAGATATCCCAATCATAGAGGTCTACTTGTTTGGCAGGTATATTCGTTTCAATGTTCTGACTCCAGATAATGGTTAGATTTGAATTCAGTACACTAATTAAAAACTGTTTGTTTTCTTTTTTGTAATCCGGCTTTTCAACAAAAAACAATATTTTGCTGCTATCATCACTTAATTTATACGAGGGTTTAACGAAGTTTGTAATACTGCTGGATTTTAAAGACCCTAATAAAATCTTGGATTGAACTTCCAGAGTTTTATCATCAATTTTTAGCGCATAATATGTATAAATTTGGGTTTTTAAACTATAAGCAGAATAAAAAAGGTATATATTCTTACCAAATTTTCTTAATTCATCACCATGGTTTAATTTTTCATCAAACTTAATTTCACTTTCTTTTAAAACGTCCATGGAATTATTCAATAAGACCAGGGTATTCTTTGACGCTTGCATTAAATGCTGAAAACTTTTCCGCATAATGTAATTTCCATTATCCAGTAAAACCGCCTCATCGTAATCAAATTTAACCCGGCTTTTTTCCGACCAGTTAACGTGGATGTCCTGTGCGCTCAAATCAATACTGCCGAAAACCAGTAATACAGCCAAACAACAAAAGTGTACAAATCTCATAAAGGTTATTTAAATGTTAAAGGCGCAAATGTATAGGTATTCAAATATTTATAGGAAAAAGATTTAAGCACACTCAAAAAAGTATTTTCTTTTTGATAAATCATATTTCCTAATTATTTTACAATCGAAATATTTTCAAAAACGCAACCAAAAAAAATCAGTATGAACTTCAAATCAAATAAGTCTATAAAAAGTAAAATTTCTTTGATTTTTATTTTTATAGCTTTCATAGTAATAAATGCCTGCAATACCGCGCCCAATGCGGATCGCCGCGCATTATTAAATGGTATGTACCAGTTGATTATTGTACAAAATATGGACTCCATTGGAAACTGGCAGCAGGATAACTGGGCAAAAGATGGAACAGGGTATATTTTATATGATGGTGCCGGACACATGGCTGTTCAAATCACGAAAAAAGGTTTTAAAGATTATCCATGGCTGAATGAAATGGAAGCCATCATACCTGAAAAAGTAACTGCAAGAATGGACACTATGGCACTGCCATCTTTGAAAGATGCTTTGGGAGAATTTTCTTCAGACTATGTGTATATGGCCAATTATACTATTGATGATACAGCCGATATTGTTCAGCATAACCGTATCTCCGCTTCGATTCCAGGCAACTGGAATACCAGTGTACGCAGGGCATTTTCCTTTAATGGAGATACATTAATATTAAGTTGCCTTGACAGAAATTTAAGATTGAAGTGGCTGAAAATGAAATAAACTGAAAGTAAGTGTCGCAGATTTATTTGCTTTTAAAAAAAAATTTCTAAAAATCAAATTCCAAAATACTATCATCTTTGAGTAAGACGTTTATGACTTTCTCATGATTTCTTTGTGAGCCCTGTACCAGCCAATTGCCCGTAATTTTATTGGCTTCTTTGGTGTGTTTTCCGCGGATGGCTTTTAATTTATTGTCAGTGAATAAAGCTTCATAACGTCCCAGTGTTTCTTTATTATACAAGCAAACAATTTTATAATCCCGCATCTGGTTTGCATATTCAATCCAGCGTTGTACATAGGCTAAGCCAATAAGGACAAGTAAAATTATTCCCGTAGTGATCCACGCAATTTGAAAATAACCACTGCCCGCCGCCATTCCAAGTGCAGCTGACATCCAAATTGTGGTAGCAGTAGTAATTCCGGTAACCCTGTTCGTTTCTTTAAAAATAACACCAGCTCCAAGAAAACCTATGCCGGTAATAATATTGGAGGCTATGCGGTCGGTATTTGTACCTGCACCAATGCGCATGGATAAAATTGTAAAAAGGCAGGAACCTACGCATACCAACACCATTGTGCGTAGCCCGGCAGATTTGGATCTGTATTCCCTTTCCGCACCAATTAAAGCACCAATGATCAGGGATAAAGCCAGGCGTTGATAATCTGAAGTAAACCATTCTGGCATGGAAAAAATATTTTGATTAATATTATACCCGGCAAGATAGATTTTTAATTAGTCGGGAAAAGTAAAAAAACCCGAAAATTTTATAAAATTTCTTTCAGTACATTGATAACAGCGTCCACTTCTTCGCGGCTATTATGTTTGCAAAAAGAAAAACGAACAGCCACCATATTTGGGTCAGGGTTTAATGCATGAATCACATGGCTACCTGCTTCCGCACCACTGGAACATGCACTTCCACCACTTGCGCAAATGTGTTGCATATCCAGGTTCATCAATATCATTTCTGTTTTTGCTGTTTTGGGGAAATTTACATTCAGCACGGTATATAAACTTCTTCCGGTTGGATCACCGTTAAATGAAATATTAGTAAAATTATTTTTCAATTGCTCCATCATATAATTACGTACACCGCTGATATATGCTTTATCATGTTCATAATTTTTTGTGGCCATGTCCAATGCTTTTGCAAAACCAACAATACCATAAATATTTTCCGTACCAGCGCGCATAGCACGTTCCTGGGCACCACCACTGATCAATGGTTTTATTTTCAAATTTTCATTTACATACATCATACCTACACCTTTTGGACCATGAAATTTATGTCCTGCTGCAGTAATAAAATCCACCGGTGTATTTTTTAAATCAAATGGGAAATGGCCAACTGTTTGTACTGTATCACTGAAAAATAATGCATCATATTTCCTGCAAAGATTTCCAACAACATGCAGGTCAAGCATATTGCCAATTTCATTATTGGCGTGCATGAGCGCTACAAGTGTTTTCTCCTTGCTATTTTTTAATAAATTTTCCAGGTCTTCCAAATCAAGATGGCCATCTGGCAAAAGTTTTACATATTCTACATTTGTTTTCCAGTTTTCTGCCATGAATTCCAGGGTGTGCATGGTAGCATGATGTTCTATCGGCGAACTAATAATATGTGTACACCCGAGATCGCGTACCGCCGCTTTTAAAATTGTATTGATACTTTCTGTACCGCCGCTTGTAAAAAATATACTGCCCGGTGAAGTATTCAGGATTTTTGCGGTTTGTTTACGCGCCATCTCTACTGCCATGCGGGTTTCGCGGCCATAACTATAAATGGAGGATGGGTTGCCAAAATGTGTGGTTAAATAGGGCATCATACTGTCTAAAACAGCAGGGTCTAATGCGGTTGTTGCGGCATTATCAAAATAAATTCTTTCCATAAAAAAAACTTTTATTGCGGGGTATTAAATATTACTTCTGCAAAATTACTATAAAATGAAGAAAGCATTTTACATACATTCCCGTATATCCTGTTGAATACGGTTGGCTATATTATTGGCAGTCGTCTCAAAACTGCTTTCCGCGTAAATACGGATAATAGGTTCTGTATTGCTGGTTCGCAAGTGCACCCAATCATTTTCAAAAAATATTTTTAACCCGTCAATGGTATCTAAGGGTTGCTTTTTATATTTTATTTTTAACGATTCAAAAATTTTCGCCGTGTCAACACCATCATTTAATTCAATTTTATTTTTACTGATAAAATAATTTGGGTACTGCGCACGAAGTTTTGATGCCCCTTTCCCGGATGCTGCCAAATGCGAAAGAAATAATGCAATACCAATTAATGCATCGCGTCCATAATGCAATTCAGGCACGATGATACCCCCATTCCCTTCTCCACCAATAACTGCATGCACTTCTTTCATTTTATTTACTACGTTCACTTCACCAACGGCGCTGGCATAATAAGTGCCGCCGTGTTTTTCAGTGATATCACGCAATGCCCGCGTAGATGATAAATTGCTGACTGTATTCCCTTTTGTATGTTTCAATACATAATCTGCAACAGCCACTAAAGTGTATTCTTCGCCAAACATGGTTCCATCTTCACATACAAAGCAAAGCCTGTCCACATCCGGGTCAACAGCAATGCCAAGATGCGCATGCTTTTTTTTCACCTCGCTTGAAAGCCCCTGCAAATGTTGGGGAAGTGGTTCAGGATTATGTGCAAATTTGCCATTGATCTCTGCATTGAGCACCGTGTAATCTTTTACCTGGAGTGCATCCAGCAATGCCGGTACTGCGATGGCACCTGTACTGTTAATGGCATCCACAACAATTTTAAAATCACTATTTTTAATTTTTTCAACATCCACCAATGGGTGATTTATAATTGCATCAATATGATTTTTGAGCGCATCATGAATAAGAGTATGTTTTCCTGCTGCTTCCACTGATGCAAAATGAAATTCATTTTTATGGGCTAATTCTAAAATTTTTTCACCATCCGCAGCGCTTAAAAATTCACCCTTTTCATTGAAAAATTTTAAAGCATTCCATTCTTTGGGATTGTGACTGGCAGACAAGATGATACCACCTGCTGCTTTGTTGGATATCACAGCCATTTCAATTGTCGGCGTCGTACTGAGACCTGCATCAAGTACATCAAGTCCCATTGCCAATAATGTATTCATTGCAAAAACCTGCATCATTTCGCCACTAATCCGACCATCACGACCGATAACAATTTTTTTATTGGACAAATCTTTTTCAAGAATAAAACTACTATAGGCTGCAACAAATTTCACCACATCTATCGGGCTCAGACTTTTACCCGGAACGCCTCCAATCGTACCTCTTATGCCCGAAATGCTTTTAATCAATGCCATGGTGTATTTTTTACAGGAGTGCAAAATTAACTCAAAAATTCTACTTAATCTATGCGATGATTTTATGAACTTATAAAGATTTAAAAATAATTTTGTAAAATATGGCTAATAAGATAGAACATGAAGAGTGGTTTGATACCTGGTTTGAATCTCCCTATTATAATATGCTGTATGCTAAGCGGAATGATGCCGAAGCGGAAGCATTTTTGCAAAGACTAATCGGTTGGTTAAATCCAAAACACGAAAGCCTGGTACTGGATGTAGCCTGTGGAAAAGGCCGCTACAGCAAGGTTTTGGCAGAAATGGGTTTTGATGTAGTGGGCATTGATATCGCGGAGACAGCCATTTTGGAAGCAAAAAAAATGGAAAGCAAAAACCTGCATTTTTTTTCGCATGATATGCGGAAACCATTTTTGCAAAATCATTTTGATTATGCTTTTAATTTCTTTACAAGCTTTGGTTATTTTAATACACTGAATGAACATCATGACGCATTGCAGGCGATTGCTCAAAGTTTAAAAATGAATGGTGTTTTTATCATTGATTATTTAAATGTGCCTTATGCCGAAAAACAGTTAGTGCCATCAGATACTAAAAAATCCGGTGATGTGAACTTTGAAATCAGCAGGTGGCAGGACAATACCCATATTTATAAAAAGATTGATGTGCACGATGAAAAAAATAATTTTCATCATTCTTATACGGAAAAGGTTCGCAAGTTTTCATGCATAGATTTTATAGAAATGCTATCCTGGCAAATGATGCGTGTTGAAGTAATATTCGGCGATTATTTACTTGCTCAATATGACCCACCCAATTCACCACGTATGATTTTGATTGCAAAAAAATATTGAATATTTTCTTTAAAAAAAATGTATATTTATCCTGCAATCTGTCATTCTAAATACCTGTTTATGAAAAAGCTCCTCATGATTCCATTACTCTTTGTGATCATCTCTGCGAAAACACAGATAAATGATATGAGCAAATGGAAAACGCAGGTGGATCCTCAATTTTTTTCCAGTATTAAATATCCGCCGGACTGGAAAGTGATGGATGTAAACAGAGATGGCTATATGATCATTTCACCCAAAGAAGGGTCAAATGATAAATACCAGGAAAATGTGAGTATTGCTATTATTCCTGCACCGCCCGGAGCTAAAAATTTAAAAGTCAGGGATTTTGCAGAAACGAATTATATTGAATTCAAAAAGTACCTGAAAGATTGCAGGCTTATGGCAGATAAACCCATGCAATTGTTTGGTACAGATGTTTATTTTATTATGTATAATGGGATTAATGAACAAGGCCAGTATTTATATTTTAAACAAAATTTTATAATTTATAAGGGGAATTATTATATACTAACTTATACCGGTGATGCCGGTAAAAGGATGCATTTGCAACGGTTGGCGGCGATATAATGATGTCTTTCAATTTAAATTAAGTGTCATTTTTTCAATAATTATTTTTATAGGATTTCCTGCCATTGGATAAATATAATTGCCTTTTAAAAAAAATTGTCTCAGATTACAAAAAATATTAATAGATTAGCATTTTATTACCTTTCTATTTTTCTTCACATTAAAAAACAAACAACATGAAACTACATGTACGCTTCGCTGACTTCAAAAGTCTGAGGCACACTAAAATTGCTTTTTCTGCAATTCTGCTCACTTTGATTTCGCTGTCATTTACGATGACTTCATTTTCACAGGGCTCCTGGACACCTGTAACTAATTTAGCACCAGGATCTAATGGTGGCGGTTCTTTGCTCCTTTCGGACGGATCTGTAATTTGTAAAAGTTTTTCCGGCGGCACGGATGGCATCGGGAACATTTACAATAAACTCACACCGGACAGTCACGGTAGTTATATCAATGGTACCTGGTCTTCCATTGCGCCAATGAATAAAACACGCCTGTACTATTCTTCACAGGTTTTGAAAGACGGCCGTGTATATGTTGCCGGTGGTGAATATGGCACAGGCGGTTCTTATGGAGAAACTTATGATCCACTTACAGACACCTGGACTTTGAATGGTGCAATTGGTAGTACAGTAAGCGATGCCAACTCAGAGATCCTGGAAGATGGAACTGTATTGCAGGCATTGGTTACCAGTAACCTGCGTGTTACAAAATTATGGGACCCAATGACAAGTGTTTATTCTACAGGCCCGACCTGTATTGGCATTCACAATGAATCAGCCTGGGTAAAACTGGCTGATGGCAGTATTTTATTTGTTGACAGAAATTCTACAAATTCTGAAAGATATATTCCATCACTGGGTATGTGGGTAGCAGATGCAACCGTACCTGTTTCTGTGTATGACCCGTATGGATTAGAGCAAGGTGGCGCTGTATTATTACCGGATGGCCGTGCATTTTTTATCGGATCTACCGGCCATAATGCAATATATACACCATCCGGTTCTTCCTCCCCCGGTACCTGGGCTGCAGCGGCTGATTTTCCAAATTCACAGGGCACACCTGATGCAGCAGCAGCCATGATGGTAAATGGAAAAGTGCTGTGTGCTACTTCACCTGTTCCCACTTCAGGTAATCATTTTCCCACACCCACTTCTTTTTATGAATATGATTATACATCAAATACTTTTACAAGAGTGGATGCACCTGCAGGCGGCCTTACATTAAATGTTCCATGTTATTATACTGGAATGCTTTGTTTGCCAAACGGACAAATATTATACAGCACGCAGAATTCAAACCAGTATTATATTTATACACCTGATGGTTCACCATTGGCTTCCGGCAAACCAGTGATCAATAAAGTTAAAAGAATATATGGAAGGGTTTTCAAAATGGCAGGAACCGGCTTCAACGGAATTTCCGAAGGTGCAACGTATGGAGATGACTGGCAAATGAATACCAATTATCCAATTATTAGAATTTCTTCCGGCTCAAATGTTTATTATGCCCGTACATACAACTGGACCAGCACAGGAGTAATGAGAGGTAGCCAGCCTGATACAGTTACTGTAAAAGCGCCAACTGGAATACCGGCAGGCGATTACACGATCGTAGTAACTGCAAACGGTATCGCATCAGATCCTATTTATTCCCATTATAATGGCTTGAATTTTACTGCTGTTGATTTTAAAGGAAAAGATATTTTTGAAGATGCTGAAACAGACGCATTGAATACAATATCTGTATATCCAAACCCGGCAATGTATCAAACCACTGTTAAATACACGATTGCTAAAGCATCAAATGTTTCAATCCAGCTTTTAAATCAAAATGGTAATACAATGAAAGTATTGCTGAATAAAAATTTAGCACAGGGAAATTATACACTGCCATTAAGCACCAGCGGATTGGTAGCTGGTACTTATACTATCCAAATGGTGACTGACAAAGGCATTCAGTCAATTAAACTTATCGTTCAATAAAATATTAAATCCGTTTAATAAAACGAAAACATCGTGCGATTAAAATGCACGATGTTTTTTTTGTGTGAGGTTTGAAGTGTCAGGTATGAGGTGTCAGCATTCTGCAGAGAAAACTAAAAGATATAAGATAATAGTTGGGAAAAAATGCAATAATAACTTTTCAATGTTGGCAGAATCCCGCGAGACATAAACCATGATTTTAAATTTTCGCAATAATTAAAACAACTCGTGTAATTTTTTGTTACACGGAGGGCACGGAGAACCACAGAGTTTGGAAGAATAAGTTATAGAGTGAGCTATAAAAAATGGCAAAAGAGAATATAAAATCCCGAATCGAATTGAACAACAACTAACCGGTACCTCGGAATATTTGTATTTCCTATTTCTTATTATTCAAAATCATATACCTCGATGTTTCATAAAAAGCATTTGTCATGTTTCTGAATTTGTTTCGAAGTGTATCGGAAAGAATTAATTTTTGATTATCCGTCATACTAACAAATTGTTCCGGGCTGGAATTATTGATGCCAATACTATAATAATATTTTTCATTTAAAACGCCGATACGTTTCAGGTCCGGATCAAAAATAAATGCATAACCATTTTGCAAGGAATCTTTACGCGACAATAAATCGCGGCCAAGGCTTGTATTGGTATATGGAATTTTACACAAGCCGGCAATCGTTGGTAAAATGTCTAACTGCGAAGCGGGATAAGAATAGCGCGCGGATTGCAGCATGAATGGCGCGTAAATTAAAAATGGCGTATGCTCTGAAGTAAGTCCCTGTTCTGTCCAGGCTTTGGGAAACATATTTCCCGCATCGCCACGAATGCCATGGTCACCGGTGAAAACAAAAATGGTATTTTTAAAATAAGGATTTTTCTGTGCGGCATCCATGAATTGTTTATAACAAAAATCTGTATATCGAAATGCGTTGTATTCATCTTCATCTTCAAACCCATATTTTTTCAAACTGTCTTTGGAAATTTTTTTCTTTTGAAATAATGCCAGGTCTTCTTTCGGAATTGTATATGGCCGGTGATTATCCGCAGTTTGAATTACCGCAAAAAATGGTTGTTTTACTTTGCCTAAGACTTTATTCGATTCAAGAAATAAATTTTTATCACTGATACCCCACACATCAATTTTTTTAGCGCTGTAATCGTCCTGTTCGTATAAATGCACATCATTGATATTGTTGGTGATAAGCCCGCGGATATTTGCCCAGCTTGCGCTTCCGCCAATAAAATAATATTTTTCATACCCTTTAAATGCATTGATAATGGTATGCTGATCTACCGCCTGCGGATTCCTGCTGGACGTATTCGTGATCTCCACATCCGGGATGCCTGTTACGGTAGCCCAAACGCCGCGCGCCGTGCCATAAGAAGGTGTAAAATAGCGGTCGAAAAATATTCCTGTATTACATAATTCATTAAAGTAAGGCGTGGTGTTTAAAGGATTTCCATACATAGAACTTTTGTACGCACTGAATGATTCACAAATAACTAATACAATATTCGGTTTTACAACTTCACCTGAATCTGGTGGTTGTACAATGCGTTCGAAATTTAATGTGGCAGCATTCGGATTTGTGACACCGAGATAATTACTCATCAGCGCGTAATATTTTTGAGTGGCAACAGGATCATCATTGACCACTTTAAAATCAAGCGAACTGAAAAAAGACTGGAATGGATTTAATGACATTCCTGATGCGTAGTCATTATTAAAAACAAATGCATCACTCCAGCGAAGTGGAAATTGTCCTGCCCTTCCAAATATGCCGAGGCCTAAAACAATGAAGAATATAATTCCCCAAACTATTCTTGAAGCCCGCGTGTTATGCGGCTTTCGCGACAACATGAAATTATAAATGAGGCGCACTATTGCAACGAGAAAACCAATGAAAAGTAAAATGCCCAGGATGATCCAAACTACGGGATATGTTTGCCAGATCATACCCATGGAAATTTTTGCATCATGCAAATAGTTTAAGATAGATGCTGTGAGCCGCTGTGATAAATAGGCATAATTTGCAAAATCAAAAACATAAAAAATTGTAAATAAAATTATAGCGATCACTAAAATGGAGAAAGCAACTGCCCTACCCAATTTTCTGTCAAATGGATGAAGCGGTTTGATACTTCCCAATAAAAATAAAATTAGTGAAAGGATGCAGGCATCGCGGAGATCATAGCGCAGGCCTAAAATAAAAACATCCTTGTATGGAACTTCCATTCCTGCGGGTGATTTAAAAAATAAAACCATTGCCACGCGCAATAAAAACATCACCAGTAAAAAAAATATTGCAGTTAATCCGATCCATTGAATGTATCTTGGTATTTTTAATTTTCTCATCGCGCACAAAAGTAAGGATTAAATACACTGTGCTGCAAGCAGGTAATTATATGTTATGATATTATTAAATCAATTTTCGCTGGGATCTGTCCAGGTTTTTCTCTCTAATATTCTTGACCTGGACCGTGATCTGTTTTTAAAAATCAACAATAGCTGGACAAATTCTTTTTTAGATGGTGTATTTCCCTGGTGGCGTGATGCCACCACCTGGATGCCTTTGTATCTTTTTCTTCTTCTCTTTATATTTTTAAACTTTGGCTGGAAAGCATGGCCATGGCTGCTTGCATTGATCATTACTGTTTCATTAACAGACCAGCTTAGCAGTAATCTTTTAAAAAACTGGGTCAACAGGCCCCGTCCATGCAATGATGAACTGCTTAGAATGCATGTCAATTTATTGATCAATCGCTGTCCGTCAAGTGGAAGTTTCCCATCGTCTCATGCTGTGAATCATTTTGGCGTAGCCGTTTTTTTTTACATGACTTTACATAAATATTTGGGTAAATGGTCGCTGCTCTTTTTTGCCTGGGCCGCAACGATTAGTTATGGACAGGTATATGTTGGCGTACATTATCCATTAGATATCATTGGTGGCGCGATCATTGGCAGCATTATCGGATATTTAACAGCTTCGGTTTTTTTACGGTGGATTGGCATGCCGCCATTGCTTTCAATAGAAAAAACCTGATACATGTTTTTTACTATAGCAATACCCGCTTTTTAAACATCCTCCATATTCAGTAACTTTGCCGAAATATATATGATAGAGATCCTGATAATCTTTTGCCTGATCGTTATAAATGGTTTATTTGCCATGGCAGAAATCGCGTTGGTTTCCGCAAGAAAAGCCAGGCTGGAAGCACAGGCTAATAAAGGGGATCACCGCGCAAAAGAAGCGTTACTCCTTAGCAATAAGCCGCAGCTTTTCATGTCCACCACGCAAATTGGTATCACGCTGATAGGTATTTTAACGGGTATTTTTTCAGGTGCTAATATTAAAGAATCAGTGGCGGCATATATTCAGACATTTCCCGCAATTGCTGCTTACAGTAATGGCATCGCCACTTTTATCGTGGTTTTAATCATCACTTATTTTTCCCTGGTCATCGGCGAACTTGTTCCAAAACGTATTGGCCTCAGTAACCCGGAAGGCATTGCAAAAGCAGTAGCTGCGCCAATGCGCATCCTCTCCTATTTTACGTATCCTTTTATTTGGTTACTCAGTCATTCAAGCAATTTTCTCGTAAAAATTTTACGTATAAAAAATAAAAATAACCAGGTAACTGAAGAAGAGATAAAAGCGCTGATCAGTGAGGGCACAGAACAAGGCGCGATCGAAGAAGCAGAGCAGGAAATTATTGAAAGGGTGTTTCATCTCGGCGACAGGAATATCACCTCATTAATGACGCATAGAAGTGATACGATTTGGCTGGATGTAAACACAACAGTTGCTGAAATCAAAAAATTGGATGAAGACCTGGCGCATTCTGTTTACCCGGTATGCGAAGGAAATGTAGATAAAATTGTGGGCATGGTTTCATTGAAAGAAATTTTTTGGGAATCACCGGAAATAACTTTGAAGGAAATTATGGTGCCGGCCATTTATGTTCCAGAAAATAACACGGCGTATCAGTTATTGGAAAAATTTAAACAAACAAAACGCCACTCTGCAATTATTGTTGATGAATATGGAAGTATGCAAGGCATCATTACTTTGAACGATATTCTTGATGCGATCGTGGGTGATATTCCTGAGCAGGATGAAGATAATTATGAAATTGTAAACCGCCCGGATGGAAGTTATTTAATAGATGCGCAAATTCCTTTTTATAATTTTCTGAGTTATTTTGATAAAGTGGACTGGATGGAAGATGTTGACCAGGATTTTAATACACTTGCCGGCTTTTTATTACACCACATGAAAAGGATACCCATTACCGGTGAAAAAATGGAATGGAATGGCTTTGACTTTGAAATTGTAGATATGGATAATCACCGGATTGACAAACTGCTGGTTACATTCCATGAAGAGGCTGAAGATGAAGAAAAAACGGAAGCTTAAAAATTAAATTCCCAAACTGCATCCGGGTAACTCAATTTCGTATTTTGGGTTTTGTCCAGCACTTTTACCTGCATTAAATTAATTTGATCCGGCGTTAAATCCTGCAGGATCGTATTTACAATTTTTATTTTTTTGGGTAAAGGAACATTGTCCACTTGGAGATAAGTCCAGATGCTTTCACTTTTTTGTTCATAGCCAATAAACCGAAACTGAACCGGCGCGCCATTTACCTGTATCTTTAATTTTCCCTTTAAATAATTAAATACTTCCTGGTTCATCTCCTCCTGGTTTTCGGGATGCAAAATATCCACTCTGGTAGTAGTATATTTTCTTAATACATTTTCAAGATCATCCGTAAAAATCCGGACACTAATTTCCAGGTCTTTATCGCCCGCATTATATTTTACATCAGTCATGGAAACAAAAAAAGGATGCATGATAGAAAATGCAGATATCAAAAGCCATTGAAACAAACTATTTACCATTTAACAAAAAGTTTTCATAAATACAAAGTTGCAACTTATTTTTAAGCCGTTCAGCAGGTTTAACAATTCTTAACCCAACCTTTTTTATTGAATAATTTCAGCATATACTTCCCCATGGGGGTTTCTCATATTACCGACCTCACAGGCCTTGATCACATTCTTTTTATAACTGTGCTTTGCATTCGCTATACATTTCATGATTGGAAAAAAATCCTGGTACTGGTCACAGCATTCACCATTGGCCACTCTGTAACCCTTATCCTTAGTACGTTACAAATAATTAATTTCCCCACCGCGCTCACAGAATTTTTTATAGCACTCACGATACTTGTTACTGCAATGAGTAATTGTTTTGTCAAAGATTTTAGTTTCAAATCAAAATACCCGGTCATTTATTTCTTCGCACTTTTCTTCGGGTTAATACATGGTCTGGGTTTTAGTACGCTTTTAAAAAACATGTTGGGTACCGATCAAAACATCGTGTGGCAATTATTATCATTTAACCTGGGTATTGAAGCTGGGCAGTTGATCATTGTTGCCTGCATTTTAACCTGCACATTTATTTTCCTAAACATATTCCGTTTGAAAAGACGGGAATACATTTTATTTGTAAGTGGCGGCATTGCTGCACTTTCAATTGAAATGGCCGTTCAAAGATTTCCATTAATATTAAATAAAAAAGATGAAAAAACGATTCATGTTCAGCGCCCTGCTTCTGTCATGGGCTTCGCTTAGTTATTCCCAGGACATTCAAAATAACCCGCAATCCAATCACGGGAATAAGTTTGAACAGTTGGGAACTATTTTACCAACGCCCAATGTTTATCGCACAGCAAGTGGAGCGCCGGGTCCTTCTTACTGGCAGCAACGTGCGGACTATGACATCACCTGTACATTGGACGAAAAGAAACTCCGTCTTACAGGAAGTGAAACAATAACTTATTATAATAATTCACCGGATGAACTCACGTATTTATGGTTGCAATTAGATGAAAACCAGTTGAGCACAGTGAATAATGCCAACTACCAGGATGGTTCTTCTTTGCGTAGTAATAATGTAAATGAAAGCTTGCTGGAAAATTTGGAAAGGCAAAAAACCGATAATGGCTACGGCGATAAAATTCAAAAAATCACCGATGCAACTGGTAAAGCGCTTTCTTATACCATTAATAAAACCATGATGCGCGTGGATCTTCCGACAGTTTTAAAACCAGGTCAAAAATTTGTATTCAATGTGGACTGGTATTATAATATCAGTGACCGCATGAAATATGGTGGTCGCGGTGGTTATGAATATTTCCCGGAAGATGGAAATTATTTATTTACGATGACGCAATGGTACCCGCGCTTATGCGTGTACAGTGATTTCCAGGGCTGGCAGAATCACCAGTTTACAGGCCGCGGAGAATTTGCATTGACCTTTGGAAATTTCAAAGTAAAAATGACCGTGCCTGCCGATCATGTGGTAGGTGGTACTGGTGAATGCCAGAATTATGCGCAAACATTAGATGCAACTCATTTGGCACGCTGGCAAAAAGCTTCCAATCTCAATGAAACAAAAGAACCTTTGCAAATTGTAACATTGGATGAAGCTAAAAAAGCAGAGACTCAAAAAAGTACTTCTACTAAAACATGGATATTCAAAGCAGATATGGTACGCGACTTTGCCTGGACTTCTTCCCGCAAATTTATTTGGGATGCCATGCCGGTAAATATTGATGGTAAAAAAGTAATGTGTATGAGTTTTTATGGAAAAGAAGCCTATGGTTTATATAGTAAATATTCAACGAAATTAGTTGCGCATACGATTAAATCATATTCTCATTTTACATTTCCATATCCTTATCCCGTTGCGCAAAGTGTAGAAGCCGCGAACGGTATGGAATACCCAATGATCTGTTTTAATTATGGTCGTACAGAAAAAGATGGAACCTATAGTGAAGCCACAAAAAATGGAATGATCGGTGTGATCATTCATGAAGTGGGCCACAACTTTTTCCCAATGATCGTGAACAGTGATGAACGCCAATGGACATGGATGGATGAAGGGCTGAATACTTTTGTGGAATACCTGACTGAAGAATTGTATGACAATAAATTTCCATCCCGCCGTGGACCTGCCTTTACGATTACAGATTATATGAGTTTACCAAAAGATCAGCTCGAACCCATCATGACGAATAGTGAAAATATTGTACAGTTTGGACCGAATGCATATTCAAAACCTTCAACCGGTTTAAATATTTTACGCGAAACGATTATGGGCCGCGACCTATTTGATTTTGCTTTTAAAACGTATGCAAATCGCTGGGCATTCAAGCATCCGACTCCTGCAGATTTATTCAGAACAATGGAAGATGCGAGTGGTGAAGATTTAGATTGGTTTTGGAGAGGCTGGTTTTACAGTATAGATCCATGTGATATTTCTATAGACAGCATCAAGGCATATAAATTTGATGCGGCAGCTAATGTAATGCCCACACAAATGAACCGCAGGAATACAGACAGGAAGCTGGATAAGCCCGCTGTGAACCCGTTTGAAGACATTTCAAAAATCAGGAACCGCACAGATCAAAACATACATTTCTTAACGGATATGGATACAACGCTCCGCGATTTTTACTGGCGTTATGATCGTGGTATGGAAGAATATGACACGTCGTATGTGATTAAATCAACGCCCGTTGCATTTGAAATGCCGGATGATTCCACCATTAAAAAGTTTGCAAATAAATTTTTATATGAAGTTTCTTTTGGTAATAAAGGCGGTTTAGTAATGCCTGTAATTATTCAATGGACCTTTAAAGATGGCACTGTGGAAACGGATAAAATTCCTGCGCAGATCTGGCGGAAAAATGAGAAAGCATTTAGCAAAGTATTTTTAAAAGATAAAGAAGTTGCTTCTGTTTTGCTTGATCCTTTACAGGAAACTGCTGATATAAATGTTGCGAATAATTCGTGGCCAAAAATAGACACGCCAACGAATTTTAATATTTATAAAATGAAGCAGGCTGCACGCGGGCAATCCCAGGGATTGAACCCAATGCAAAAAGCTGCCGAAAAATAATTTCCTGGAAAACCATTAACCGCCTTTGTTTGTTCAAAGGCGGTTTTTTTATGGGTTAAATAATTTCATCACATGATGTATAAAAAAAGTATTGATAAGACTGGTCGAACTTTTTTTAAAAAATATTTTTTATTTCAAAAAAAATCAATGAAATAATTTTTATGTGCATTAAATGATAAACGGTTTTCACTTTGTATAATGAAGGCCGTACTTTTGACAATATTTATTTTTCATTTTAATCAAAACAAGTATGAAAAAATTACTGCTCCTTTCATTCGCAATCCCATTTTTGGCCGGCAATACATTTGCCCAAAAATCTTCACATGATACGGATGACAATGAGCCGAATCCCATGGTATTCCCGGATAGTACGGTTACTACAAAAAATTCAATAACTATAAAAGGCCAAACAGTTCCATACACCGCAACAGCCGGCACACAGCCGGTTTGGGACGATAATGGCAAACCCGTTGCATCCGTTTTTTATACCTACTATCAACGCACAGATATACAAGATAAAGCACACAGGCCATTGGTGATTTCATTTAACGGTGGTCCCGGTACACCATCCGTATGGATGGAAATTGGCTATACCGGCCCAAGAATTTTAAACGTGGATGATGAAGGTTACCCGGTTCAGCCTTACGGTTTACATGACAATAATAATTCGTTACTTGATGTTGCAGACATCGTATATGTGGATCCGGTAAATACTGGCTATTCAAGAAAAATTGGTGGCAATACAGTTGCGGATTCAAAATTCTTTGGTGTGAATGCAGACATCCGTTATCTCGCGGAATGGATTAATACGTTTATTACACGCAATGACCGTTGGGCATCTCCAAAATATTTAATCGGCGAAAGTTATGGTACCACGCGTGTTTCAGGCCTTGCACTTGAATTACAGGAATCACAATGGATGTATTTAAATGGTGTTGTATTGGTTTCACCAACTGATCTTGGTATTGAAAGAAGTGGCCCGGTTGGCCAGGCATTATATTTACCCTATTATGCTGCAACTGCCTGGTATCATAAAATGTTGCCGGCAGATCTTCAATCAAAAGACCTCACGGATATGCTGCCTGAAGTAGAAGATTTTACTATCAACCAGTTGATTCCTGCTTTGGCAAAAGGAAACACTTTAAGTGATGCAGATAAAAAAATGATCGCCGATAAAATGTCCCGATACACGGGTTTAAATGCAAAAGTAATTTTGCAACATAACCTGGATATTCCCGTCAATTTTTTCTGGAAAGAATTATTGCGTGATAAAGGTTATACCATTGGCCGTCTTGATTCACGGTATCTTGGCATAGACAGGGAAGATGCGGGTGATAGCCCGGATTACAATGCGGAGTTGACGTCCTGGTTGCATTCTTTCACACCGGCCATACATATTTATTTGCGCGATGAATTGAAATATAAAACAGATTTGAAATATAATATGTTTGGAAATGTATATCCCTGGGATGACAAGAATGATCATACCGGAGAAAATTTAAGGCAGGCCATGGCGGAAAATCCGTACCTGCATTTAATGGTACAATCCGGTTATTATGATGGTGCCTGCGATTTCTTCAATGCGAAATATAGTTTGTGGCAAATGGATCCGGGCGGAAAATTGAAGAGCCGTATTAGCTGGCATGGTTTCCGTAGTGGCCACATGATGTATTTACGCAAACCGGATTTGGCTGAAGCGAATGAACAACTTCGTAATTTTATTAAGCAGTCTATACCAGCACCCAATCAGCCGGCAAAATATTAATAACATATAAAATTGTTATAAGCCCAAAAGATCATCAGTAAACTTCAAAGCCATTTTTTTCTTTTAAACCAAAAGAAAATAATAAATATAATAACGGCCATAAAAATTAAAACTGCAGGATAACCCCATTGCGCATCCAATTCGGGCATGAAGCGGAAATTCATTCCATACACGCCAACAATAAAAGTCAGCGGCATGAAGAATACAGAGAAAATGGTCAATAACTTCACAACCTCGTTTGTTTTTTGAGAAGACAGCGATAAATAAATATTCAACAGGTTCGTTACATCTTCGTGCGCCTGCATATACATTGTAATTAGTTTCCGGTGCAGGTCTTTTACATCCTGCAAAGCCACGAGATCGTTTTCATCCGTTCGAATTGTATTGATTACTTCACCTGTAAGCATGAGTAATTTATTACAAATAGAAGCTTTCCTTTTGATGATGTATAACTCTTCCAACATTGATGGAGTAAGGGTTTTGAGGAATATTTTCGTTTCATATTCATCTACATCATCTGATAAATTGATCGCCGGTTGATCATAAGTGTGCAATACGTTCCAGATAATTTTCGTGACCAGTTCATTCGTTGTCCGACATTTCCCATTCTCCAAATATTTCGTTTTTATTTCTGCTAAAAAGAGATGCGGTAAACGATGTATGGTGAGTATAAAATGTTCATTATAAAAAATAGCGAGCTTGGTGCTTGTTTCCTGGATCGTTTTTAATTCATCAGCATTCTGATCCAGCAAAACACGCGTAATGATAAAACGTGAATCTCCCAGGTCTTCATATTTTGGTAAATGATCCGGTTCCAGGCAATCCCTTAAAGTATATCGGTGCAAATTAAATTCCTTGCTAATTTTTTTGAGTTCCGCTTCTGTAGGCATAGTGATATCAAGCCATTGATAAGGCAGGTCAGCAGATGATAATTTCTTTATGGGCATCCGGATATTTTTTACAAATCTAATGTGTTCACTGGGAATTCAAAAGCATTCAGTAAAACCTCTTTCTTCCTTTAGTGAAATTCCATTTTTACATAAACTTCAACAAATTATATAATACCTTTCCAAATAAATTTTTAAAGAACCTTTAAAAAGGTTTTATCTTTTCACTTATACAGAATGATATGAAAATAGGAATTGCAGCCGATCATGGCGGGTTTGAATTAAAAGAATATTTAAAAAAATATTTAACGGGCGAAGGTTATGATATAACTGATTTCGGTGCATTCGAGCTAAACCCGGCGGATGATTATCCTGATTTTGTGGTGCCGCTTGCGAGAGCAGTTGCTGAAAAAAAACTGGAAAAAGGCATTGCTATTTGTGGCAGCGGCGTAGGCGCCGCCATAGCTGCCAATAAGATAAAAGGTGTGCGCGCAGCACTTATCAATGATCATTTTTCAGCGCACCAGGGTGTGGAAGATGATAATATGAATTTGCTTTGCCTCGGTGGAAGAGTGACTGCATCGAGTGCCGCTGAGGAATATGCCATGGCATTTCTTGTAGCTGTTTTCAGCGGTCTTGCCCGGCATAAAAGACGACTTAAAAAGATTGCCGAATTAGAAAAATAAGAGAATTCCTGTATGAAAAATAAAAAAATAAAAATCCTCTTTTCAGATATTGGCGGCGTATTACTGAATAATGGCTGGGGGCATGAATCAAGAATAAAAGCAGCAGAACATTTCGGCCTGGATTATTCAGCATTGGATATTTTACACAATTTTATTTTTAATGTGTATGAGATCGGAAGAATAACATTAGATGAATATTTGGAAACTGTCGTGTTTAATCAACCACGCAGTTTTACAAAAGAAACATTTAAAAAATTCATGTTTAATGAAAGTATTAAACTTCCGGGAATGCTTGACTGGCTTATATCCTGGAGGAAAGAAAATCCGGGTGTTGCAATTATCGCCGTCAATAATGAGGGAAAAGAACTGAATGATTACCGTATTAAAAAATTTGCATTGCATGATTGTTTTGATGCATTTATTTCTTCCGGTGAAGTGGGCATGCGTAAACCTGACCCGGGAATTTTCCAGCTTGCGTTGGGTGTAGCACAAGCCGAACCGAAGGATTGTTTTTATATGGACGACCGGCCAATGCTGGCTGCAGCCGCCGCAAAATTGGGTATTCAATCTCATACACATCAAAATTTTGAAACAACCAGGAAAAGTATAGAAGATTTTTTTAGCTAATAATTTCAAGTTGTAAAGCTTTTCTTTTCCTTTTACAATTTATATGAAACATTAAAAATCACCATCTTTTTTCTTATCTTTAAAAAAATAAATTCACTATGGTTCCGTCAATGCGAAAATGGTATAATGAAAACTTCACAGAAGAAAAATACAGGCAACATCTTGCAGACCTTGAGGCTATTCACCCGGGCGCACTGGATTTCCGTGTTGCAGAAACGCCCATATTTATTGACCGCGCATTCAAAGAAAAAGTACTTTCTGCCTGCGAACATATCATAGATGTCATCACGCAATTTAATTTTAAACATTTAACGCTGCACGCAATTCCCGCATCTATTAAAGTTCCCAATGAAAATGATCATACGCATTTTATTGCATTAGATTTTGGAATTTGTAAAAATGCAAAAGGTGAACTGGAACCACAGTTAATAGAAATGCAGGGCTTTCCTACATTATTTGGATATGAAGCATTTGATGCTACAAGTACCAGGGAAAATTTTAATATTCCAGAAAATTATGATTCCTATTTAAATGGATTTGATCGTGAAAAATATATCCAGCTTTTAAAAGACATCATTATTGCGGATGAAAAAACGGAAAATTCCATACTGCTGGAAATATTACCACACCAGCAAAAAACAAGAATTGATTTTTATGCAACACAAAATTTACTCGGCATTCCAATTGTTTGCCTGACGGAATTAGTGAAGGAAGGCAAGAAATTATTTTATATAAAAGATGGTGAAAAAATTCCGGTACACAGAATTTATAACCGTATCATCTTTGATGACCTTGATCAACAATCAGATGAGATGCGTGAAAAGGGAAAAATATTATTTGAAGATTTGGATGTTCAATGGATTCCGCATCCCAACTGGTTTTACCGCATCAGTAAATTTACATTGCCGTATATCAATCATCCATTTGTGCCTAAAACACAATTTTTAAGTGACATTAAAACTTTACCAAAAGACCTGGAGAACTATGTATTAAAACCACTTTTTTCTTTTGCAGGACAAGGAGTGGTCATTGATGTAACCAAAGAAGATATTGAAAAAATAACTGATCCGCATAGTTGGATATTGCAAAAGAAAGTGCAATATGCAGATATCATTGAAACGCCTGATGTACCGGCAAAAGCGGAGATTCGAATTTTTTATTTTTGGAAAGATGGCGAAGCCAGGCCTGTCGCTACGCATAATTTAGCACGACTAAGTAAAGGTAAAATGATTGGCGTTCGCTACAATGCAGATAAATCCTGGGTTGGAAGTAGTTTAGCGCTATTCGAAAAATAAGTAATAAAAAAAATTAGCACTGATAAAAATATAATTTCTAATCAGTGCTAAATAAAGATTAATTCAAATTAAAATTTATGATCCGGTTTGATCAATTCCGGCACTTGCGCCTGGAACCTTTTGATCCTCGGAATTGATTCATGCACAACGTAAGGTTGATTGGGATTTAGTACAACATAATTTTGATGATACGCTTCTGCTTCCCAAAATTTTACAAAAGGGACAACCTGCGCGGCAATGGGTTTATTATATTTTCCGGATGCATTCAGTGTAGCAATATAATCTTCCGCCTGCTTTTTTTCAGCAGGGTTCCTGTAAAAAATAATAGAGCGATATTGTGTTCCCTGGTCAGGACCCTGGCCATTTACCTGCGTGGGATCTTCAGATGCAAAGTAAACTTTCAACAAAGTTTCATAAGAAATTTTTGAAGAGTCATAATATACATTTACTGTTTCGGCATGTCCTGTTGAACCACTCCCAACTTCTTCATAAGTTGGATTCTGTTCAGTACCACCTGCATAACCGGAAACCGCTTCCTGCACACCTTTCACACTTTCAAAAACAGCCTCTTCACACCAGAAACAACCGGCAGCAAATGTAGCCTGGCTATACTTTGACAAGTCTTTATTCTCCTTAGTTTTCGGCAATTGAGTAGTTTCATTCTTTACATTATTCTGTGCGCATGAATTCAGGCTAAGGGCCAAACATGCCGAAACAAAAAACATCCATATTATTTTCATGTACTTATATTATTTCAACAATATACGATGAACCAACTCTTTTGATTGTTAAGGAAATTCTATAAAAGCCTTATTTAAAATAATTGATTTCTTCTTTCAAATTAAGAAATGGATATTTTTCCTGCAACGCAGCACATTCGAGAAAGTATTTTTTCCTAAAATTTTGATGCGGAATGGATGCTGCGTGAAAGGGTATATGATTTTTAGCAATGATTATTTTTTTGATTTCTTCCAGCAGGTTTCGTGTCTTTTTGTCCATGCAATTTTCACAAAATTTTTCCAAGACAAATTCTGTCGCTGCATAATTGGGATGCACTAAATCAATATCATAAAAACGATGATCCCGCAATACATCAATAACTATTTCATAAGAAGGGAAATAATATAATTTTTCAAACTTCTGTACAATATGATGAACCGCTTCCAGCAAGCGCGCTTTGCTACGATTGTTTTCTACCAGGCCATCACGCACATGACGGACAGGGCTTACAGTGAAAATTATTTTTACCTTTGGATTAAAATGAAAAAGCCTGTACAGCATAGTATCCAGTGCAGTTACTGTTTCTTCAATTGTACTTAAATGTTTTTCGAAATGTGTTGCCGGCAGTTTATGGCAATTGGCTACAATGCGGTTTTTTTCTTTTAATTTATAATAAAAAGAAGTACCAAATGTGATGACCAGCCAATCTGCATTTTTTAAAAAATCATGCGCTTGTTCACATGATGCATTAATATTTTCTAAAACTTTTTCTTTTGATGGATGCGAAAAAATACTGTGATGATCCCAACTATGCCAACGCTCATTTTCATAAACTAAATCAGTTTCCGAATATTTTTTTTTATCCATATAATCCTGGATACTTTGGCAAAGCATCTGAGGCTCAAAAACAATTCCATTCGGATTTTGAAGTGTATTAAATTTATGTGCAGCCAAAAATCCTCCAATGTGTTCTGTGAAACAGGAGCCCATCAATAATATCCTGTCTTCATAACTGACAGGCGGTTCTAATTTTTTTATATGAATGGGTAAATTAAAAAGCATCATGTAAATATTTCAGCAGCCATCAACAAACATTCATTTAATTTTTCCTTGTTGATGTTCAGTTGTTCGTTTTTACTTTCAAAATAATTGATCATAAATTCTGTGGGCATATTTCCCACCAAATCATCCTGTGCCATAGGGCAACCACCATACCCTTTTAACGCGCCGTCGAATCGCTTACAACCAGCCTGCCATGCAGCTTCCAGCTTTTCCTCTTTATTTTTGTCAGAAGAATGTAAATGTACGCCAATGGAAATATCGGGGTATTTCGGAATCAGTGTTTCGAGTGCAAAACGTATTTGTTCCGGCGAAGCTAAACCTACTGTATCCGCTAATGAGATAATATAAATATTTCTCAAAGCCATTTCATTGGCCCAACTTAATAAAATTTCTTCATTGTATAAATCACCGTACGGATTTCCGAAAGCCATACTCAGGTAAACAACCAATTGCTTATTTTTTTTTACACAAATATCTTGAATTGCTTCAATGCGTGCCATGCTTTCTAATGGCGTACTGCCTGTATTGCGTTGTTGAAATTCAGCGGAAATAGAAAATGGAAATCCGAGAAACGTGATTTCTTCATGTGCTGCGGCTTCTTCTGCGCCTCTTAGATTGGCAATAATTGCCAGCAATTTCGTAGAGGTATTATTTAATTCAAGCCCTTCCAGAACCATTGCTGTATCAGCCATTTGAGGGATTGCGCGCGGCGAAACGAAACTACCAAAATCAAGTGTATCAAAACCAACCTGCAATAATGCATTGAGGTAATTTATTTTTTTTTCTGTTGAAATTAGATGCGGCCAGCCCTGCATAGCATCCCGTGGGCATTCTATAATTTGAATCATGTTTTTGTTTTAATCATGCTTACAAGCATTCATTTTTCACATACGTTGTTTCCCTGCTTCATATAAAATAATTCCTGCTGCAACAGAAACATTTAAAGAATCAAAATTGCTATTCATTGGTATATAAAAAAGCGTGTCTGCTTTTTCTTCAACAGCTTTTTGAATTCCGGTTCCTTCGTTTCCCATAATGATGCAACACGGATCGCGGAAATTCATACTGTCTAATTTTTTTTCTCCTTTCATGGCGCTGGCTAAAATACCAATGCCATTCAATTGTAATGTTTCTATACCTTCCATTAAATGCTTCACGCGACAAATTGTAATTTGTTCCAATGCGCCGGCACTACTCTTCACGGCATCTTCCTGCAAAGCCCCTACGCCTTTTTCAGGAATGATGATCGCATGCACGCCATAACACAAAGCGCTTCTGGCAATGGCGCCAATATTCCGCACATCTGTAATTCCATCCAACATCAGCAGCAATGCGGACTCCCCTTTTGAATTGATAAAGTCTATGGTTTGTTGTAAATCGGTATAAGCAACAGAAGATTTAAAAGCAATAATTCCCTGGTGCAAAATATTTGTCAGGCTATTCAATTTTTCATTCGGTACATATTGAACCGGAATATTTTTTTCTTTCGCCAAACGCCGGATTTCATGGATCGAATCTCCAGTTGCATTTTTATACAAAAGTATTTTATCAATGTTCGCATCACCACGCAATGCCTCTGTCACCGGGTTTCGGCCGGTGATAATGTTTTTTTTAGATAAATAATCCGGGCTTTTTTTAAATGGTTCGCGGGGCAAAATATAAATTTAAATGTTGAATTTTATTAATGCAAATATACCGTTTCAAAGTAATTATAATTTGAGTTCAATATAATTTAAACTTTGCCATTTTTTACTGGCCCTTTGAGGATACCATGAACATTTTTTACTATAATACTTTTATTTAATTATCACTGCTTTTAAGCAGTGGATGCAGTCTTATTTTTAGGAAATGGGCTTTAGCCCAAAATTAAAAAAATGTGGCTAAAGCCATTAAGATGTTCATTTTTTTATCCACGACTTAAAAGTCGTGGCAATTCATTACGAACCCATATAAAGAATCATTTTATTGTATGATATTGTATCAGTCCGTCCAATGGGGATTGCATGATTTTTCCCAATATAAAACCATATTCGCTGCACAGGTTTTCCAGCACATCTTTAAAAGCAAATGCAATGCTTCCCACAAAACCAACCGGATATTTTTTACATTCGGGGTAAGGTTCAATATGCGTTGAAAAAAATTCCCGAAACGAATCTTCTAAAATATTTTCGATCATAAAATGTCCCCGGTTTTCTGCCAAAAAAATTGCGAATGCGGCTAAATATTTATTGGGCAAAGGCATAGAATACACATGCGTTAAAATATTTGCTTTATCCATTTTAATTTGCTTTTCAAAACGCTTCATTAAAGCTTCGTCAAAAGTGCCATATAAGAAATGTTGAATTACTTTTTTACCCAAATATGCGCCACTGCCTTCATCACCTAATATAAAACCGAGGCCGGGACTGCTTTTCACGATTTTTTTCCCATTATACACGCACAAAGAAGATCCGGTTCCCAATATAGCTGCAAGGCCTTTTGAATTTCCGCAAACAGCACGCGCCGCGGCCAGGATATCAGTTTGCACATCTGTTTTTGCTTTCGGGAAAACTTCTTTCAATACCGACTTCAGCAAATTTTTATTTTCTTTTTGCCCCAATGCGGTTCCGTAAAAATAAATCTCATCCGGCTGCTGTTTTAGCTGTGACAACAATTCTTTACTTAATATTTTTTTTAAAGCTGCTTTATCTAAAAAATAAGGGTTCAGGCCTGCCGTTGTAAAGGTTTTTACTTTTTTACCGGCAATCAAGGACCAGGCGCATTTGGTAGAACCACTATCGGCAATCAATTTAATGGACATTCTTAAATATTTTATACAGCTTCACGAATAATTAAAGATTACCGTCCATATTTAAAAATTTTATCTTTAAACATTAATATTGATATTCGTGCTTTAGCATTAATCGTTACAAAGTAGCAACATTTATGGGAAGTAAAAAATTACAAACATGGATGCCTTTCCTTTTTTCCATCGTGATGGTGGTGGGTATGTGGATCGGTTACCAGTTGAAAGCCAATACCAATGGCGGTGTGCAGTTTTTAACCAATACAAAAACAAATTCTCTCCAGGAAATTTTGAATCTCATTCAGAAGGATTACGTGGATCCTGTTTCTATAGATAGTCTTCGCGAAAGCGCTATTGATGATATGCTGGCGCACCTGGACCCGCATACAATTTATATTCCCGCCCGTGACTTACAAGGCATCAATGAAGATATGCAGGGAAATTTTCAGGGAATCGGCATAGAATTTCAAATTTTTAATGACACGGTAAATGTCATGAGCGTGATTGCCGGCGGGCCGGCGGATAAAGCAGGCTTGAAGATAGGTGATGAAATTCTCAGCGTAAATGATAGCATAAAAATTTCTGGCAAAGGTTTAAAAGCAGATGATATCAAAAAATCTTTAAGAGGCCCGGGAAGATCAACGGTAAAAATAAGTGTGTTGAGAAATGGAAAAATTATTTCATTCCCGGTTGAGCGCGGAATCATACCGCTGATCTCTGTGGATGTTGCTTATATGATCGCTCCACAAACAGGTTATATTCATATCAATAAATTTTCGGAAACAACGTACCGCGAGTTCATGGCGAAACTCGATAGTATGCAACAAAAAGGCATGACAAAATTGATCCTGGACCTGCGCGGAAATGGTGGCGGCATTCTTACGGAAGCAACAAATATCGCAGATGAATTTATTGATGATACTAAAATGATCGTTTATACAAAAGGTGATAAAGTAGCGCCAACAGAAATTCGCGCATTGAAAGATGGCCTGTTTGAAAAAGGAAAATTAGTTGTGTTGATAGATGAAACTTCAGCAAGCGCCAGTGAAATTCTTGCAGGCGCATTGCAGGATTGGGATCGCGCTACAATCATTGGCCGAAGGAGTTTTGGTAAAGGTTTGGTGCAACAACAATTTCCATTATCTGATGGTGGCGCTTTGAGACTAACTGTTGCAAGATATTATACACCACTTGGCAGGAGTGTTCAAAAATCATATTCTGGTGGGAAAGATAAATATGAAGAAGAACTGATGCATCGTTTTGAGGATGGCGAAGTGGTACATGGTGATACGACAAATCCTTCGGGCAAAGCTTATAAAACGCCGGGCGGGCGTTTGGTGTATGGTGGTGGTGGAATTACACCGGATATTTTTATTCCTTTTGATACTACTTCACAACCACATGAAGTGATTCAATTGTATATGAAAAGCACGCTGAATGATTTTGTGTATCATTGTTATTTACAAAATAGAAGCAGGTTCGCAGGCATGAAAACACCGCAGGATTTATTTACACAATTTAAACCGGGAGATAAAGAATGGAATGAGTTGGTAGCATTTGCAAAAAAAGATTCTGTGGATCTTTCACATATTTCTACTGTTGCTAAAACAACTTTACTGGAAAAAATGCAGGCATTACTTGCCCGCCAAATCTGGCGCACACAGGGATATTATGAAATAGATAATCACTTTGATGATGTGGTACAGAAAGCGCTGGAGGTGGTGAAATAAATTATCGGCCGGTGTCCGCACCGACCGAAATTTTCATTTGATTTAATATTGTGCAAATGCATACTCACCAGTTTGAAATGCAAAATTTAATAAAACCAAAATCTAATAATGTAACTTAGCCTAATGAGCGCAAAACGATCATATCAATTTAATACGCAAAAGAAATGGAAGAAAACATTTATCCTTTTATAAATACTAAAAGAAGTAAAATTATTTTTTTACTCAGTATAATTACTGCAATATTTTTAATTATTGGATTGACCATAAATGTTTATTCAAATGCATTTGTGGGAGCTGTTTTTGAACTTATTTGGATAACGGTATTGCTTTCAGTTTTAGTTTTACCGATATTATCTTTTATATATTTAATCAGGTCAAAATTCAATTTCAAATCACTTTACCTGTACTCCATAATTGTCATAATAGTTGCTGTACTGGCTGTAAGTTTAATCAATTCTTAAACTAAAGAAAATTCACCGACCGCAATCCTACTCCCCTTTCTGAATCCCTTTGGTATTATAATGCACTTTCCATAAATCATAGCACATATATTGGTCATGCATACGTGATTGAAAATCTTTCCAATTTTTATTTGCCGGAGCACTCCACAAAACTTCACTTAATGCTGCAAGCCGGGGAAATAACATGTATTCCACTTTGCTGTCATTCGCCATATATTCTGTCCACATATTTGCCTGCGCACCAAGGATATATTTTTGTTCATCAGCGCTTAATTTTGATGGCAATGGATTATAATTATAGACAGTTTCTACTGGTAAATATCCACCAATCGTAAGACTATCATCATGCTTTGATTGTGTATGATCAAAATAACAATAATCGCCGGGCGTCATGATCACATGATGATTTAATTTCGCCGCGGCAATTCCACCTTCTTCCCCGCGCCAGCTCATTACCGTTGCATTTGGCGCGAGTCCGCCTTCCAGAATTTCATCCCAGCCAATTATTTGCCGGCCTTTACTGTTGATGTATTTTTCAATGGTATGGATAAAATAACTCTGCAAACCTTCTTCATTTTTAATGCCTTTTTCTTTCATTAAATTTTGACAAAATTCAGAACGCTTCCAGCTATCTTTCGGACATTCATCACCACCAATATGAATGTATGTGGAAGGAAATAATTCCATCACTTCATCCAATACATTTTCTAAAAAATTAAATGTATAATCACTCGGGCAAAATACATCTTCAAAAACGCCCCATGTTTGCTGCACTTCTTTTCCATTCACTTTTCCACTCCAGGGAATTTTATGAATGTTCGTTGATTCATTCGGAAAGCAACTCAATTGCGGATATGCAGCAATAGCAGCAGAAGCGTGTCCCGGCATTTCTATTTCGGGAATAATAGTAACATATCTTGCCGCAGCATATTTTACGATTTCCTTTATTTGTTCCTGTGTATAATAACCGCAATATTCTTTATCATCATTTCCTTTCCCCGGGTAATTGCCAATGATTGTTCCATTCCTGCACGCACCTTTTTGTGTAAGCAATGGATATTTTTTTATTTCAATGCGCCAGCCCTGGTCATCGGTCAAATGCCAGTGAAAAGTATTCATCTTACTCATGGCAATAAAGTCAATATATTTTTTTACAAAATCAACAGAGAAAAAATGGCGGCTGCAATCCAAATGTAAACCGCGGTAGGCAAAGCGGGGCGAATCAATGATATTGCATTGAGTGATTTTCAATGAGGAAGATTTTGTTGCGGGTAATAATTGAATGAGCGATTGAATGCCATAAAAAACGCCTGCTTCATTGTCCCCGCCAATATAGACTTCATCATTATTTATATGCATGTTATAAGCGCCGGGAATTGTATTTTCAATTTTATCAAAATTGAGAATGATGACATTTTTATCATCATTCGATTTCTTTAAAACAGGTAGTTTAAAACCATAATATTTTTGCAGGTAATCATTCAAAAAAACTGCACTATTTTCCGTACCACTTCCTTCTAAAATAATCTTCGTTTTTGAGTTGATTGAAAAATCTCCTGGTAATTTTTCAGCTTTCGCCGGCGCAGGAATAATATTTAAAACATTTTGAGCTCTAGTTGAAAATGCAGAAAATAAAATGAACAAAAAAAGAGGAATGATTTTTTTTAAAAACATACGGTTGATTTTTTATTTAAATAACGCGGGTAACTTTTATAATATTTGTAGAAAGATGCAGGTTCACCGGTGTACTGCCTGTGTTGACTACGATATCATCTTTTTTCAAAAAACCTCTTTCTTCCAAAATATTGATCTGGTCAGCGATGATCTCATCGAGGCTTTCTTCTTCATTATAAAAAAAAGCGCGGACTCCCCAACTAAGACTCAACTGATTGACCAATTTCTGGACTTTTGTAAAAACATATAATGGCGCACTCGGCCGGTAACTACTTAACACAAATCCTGTATAACCACTTTGGGTCATTCCTATCAATGCCTGTGCGCCTAAGTCTTCCGCAATTTTGCAGGCATTATAACATATAGCATCGCTAAGAAATGAGGGCGATTTTGATTGCGGTGCAAGGTCTGATTCGCGGTTGTACCTGTATTCTGTTTTCTCCACTTCAGCAATTATTTTGCGCATAGTTTCCACAACTAATGCAGGATGTTTTCCGACGGCTGTTTCACCACTCAGCATGACTGCATCAGTGCCTTCGAGAACCGCATTGGCTACATCTGTAATTTCACTACGATTTGGTTTTACTCTTTCCATCATACTCTCCATCATTTGCGTAGCCACAATTACAGGTTTTGCACGATGCAAACATTTACGGATGATTTCCCGCTGAGCCATGGGAATTTTTTCAACAGGTAGTTCTACACCAAGATCACCACGAGCGATCATTACACCATCGGATTCTATGATTATATTTCGCAGATCTTTCAGCGCTGAGGGCATTTCTATCTTTGCAATTACTTTACAAGTGCTGTTTTCTACTGCAAGGATTTTTTTCAAAACAATAATATCTTCAGCATGGTGAACAAATGAAAGCGCCACCCAGTCTAAATCCTGGGCAATTATAAATGCCAGGTCTGCCAAATCTTTTTCCGTAAGAGATGGAAGAGAAATATCTGTATCAGGAAGGTTTACGCCTTTTTTAGATGAAAGCACACCACCATAAGTAACCCGCGCTTTCACTTCACCTTCTGTAGTTATTTTTATAACTTTTACTTCAATTTTTCCATCATCAATCAAAATTTTCTCACCCACTTTTACATCCGTCGAGAGGTTGGGATAAGAGATAGATAATTTTTCTTTTGTGCCTAAAACTTTCTTACTGGTAAAAGTCAGCACATCCCCAGGTACGATTTCTATTGAATCATTTTCAATATTACCCAGGCGTATCTTCGGACCTTGCAAGTCACCCAAAATTGCAATATTGTAAGGCTCCATTTTATTGATCTTACGAATATTTGCAATAATTTCTTTTTTTTCTTCGAGGGTACCGTGTGAAAAATTCAAACGAAAAACATTTACACCTGCTTTCACCAAACTCATTAATCCCTGGTACGTATTGCAGGCAGGCCCAACGGTAGCAATAATTTTAGTGCGATGAAATGAATGATCAACTCCTGCCTTTTTATCCATTTCCTTGTGCAAATATTTTTGAACTTTATCTGTCATATTTTTTCGGCTTGTTTTAGAGTGCCGTTTTTTATTTTTTTGTAATCAAAAAAAAATTAACTCGCCAGGATTTTTACAATTTTCATCCAGGCTTCGTCCATTTGTTGTTTACCGGTCAATGCTTCTGCAAAAGGCGTATAGCACATTGCATTTTTTTGAATGCCCACCATTACATTATGTTTTCCGGTCAATAAACATTCAATGGCATGATAGCCCATCCGGCTTGCAGTCATCCTGTCTATACATGTGGGAGATCCGCCTCTTTGAATATGTCCGAGAATACTGATGCGCGCATCCAAATCCGGTAAAAATTTTTTCAACTCTTCTACAAATCCCACAGCTCCACCGGAGCTATGGCCTTCTGCCACCACAACCAGGTTGACCAATTTTTTTCTTTTTTCCTTTTCATTCAACGATCGGGCAATATCTTTCATGGAAGTATGTGCTTCGGGAATTAAAATATATTCTGCACCTGTGGCAATTCCACTGTGTAAGGCAATATATCCTGCACGCCTGCCCATAACTTCCACGATAAATAAACGATCATGCGCCTCCATTGTATCACGAATCTTATCAATACAGGAAACCGCAGTATTCACGGCCGTATCAAAACCGATTGTATAATCTGTACCCGCCAGGTCTTTATCTATTGTACCCGGGATACCAATACAGGGAAAATCAAATTCATTGCTGAATTCCATGGCACCGCGGAAGCTGCCATCACCACCAATTACGATCAGGGCTTCAATACCTTGTGCCTGCAAATTCTCAAACGCTTGCTTCCTTCCTTCCGGTGTGAAAAATGCTTTACATCTTGCTGATTTTAGTATTGTCCCTCCGCGCTGAATAATGTTTGCAACAGAACGATTATCCATTGAAATAAAATCATTTTCGAAGATGCCTGCAAAACCCCTGATTATTCCGGCCATTTCCATACCGTGATAAATACCTGTACGTACAACTGCACGAATAGCAGCATTCATACCGGGCGCATCACCACCTGATGTTAATACGCCAACCTTTGCAGGCATTTTGTTTTTTATTTTCAAAAAAGATTTATTTAATAATTCAATGCAAAAATACTAAATGAAAAAATAACGTTTTTTTGAAATTGAATAAATCTTTACCCAATCAAATAACATTTCAATAGAAATAGAAAAATTCATTGCAAAAAAAAACCTCCATGTCGGAGGCTTTTATAATTTGTTTTAAATTTTATCCAAGATAAGCTTTCAATGCATTGCTGTAACGCGCTTTTTGCAAGCGTTTGATCGCACGCTCCTTAATTTGGCGAATACGTTCTTTGGTAAGATCATATTTAATCCCAATCTGTTCAATGGTTACACCATTTTCTCCATACAAACCAAAATATGCATTTACGATTTCAGCTTCTCTCGGGCTGAGTGATTTTAAGACACGGCGGATTTCTTCGCGTAAAGAATCTTTCATTACATCATCATCTGTATCATCAGCGCCTTCGAGCAAATCGCCCATAGCCACATCTTCTGCTTCATGCACGGGTGCATCCAGTGAAGTATGACGGGTATTACTTTGAAAAATATTATTAATTTCTGTTTCGCTCATTTCCAAAATGCCTGCTAATTCTTCAGTGCTTGGTTCGCGCTCATGCTCCTGCTCAAAAGCCATGTATGCTTTGTTCGCTTTATTATAGGTACCAATTTTATTTTGCGGAAGCCTTACCAAACGGCCTTGTTCAGCCAATGCCTGTAAAATAGACTGGCGAATCCACCAAACTGCATAGGAAATAAATTTAAATCCTTTCGTTTCATCAAAGCGTTGTGCGGCTTTGATCAGGCCAAGGTTTCCTTCATTGATCAGGTCACTTAAGGATAAACCCTGGTGCTGGTATTGTTTTGCAACAGATACCACAAAACGCAGGTTGGCTTGTACCAATTTATCCAAAGCACGCTGATCGCCCATTTTAATTCTTTGTGCCAATGTGGTTTCTTCCTCCGGTGTGATCATGGATATTTTAGAAATCTCCTGTAAGTACTTTTCTACTGCCTGAGAATCACGGTTAGTGATTTGGGTTGCGATTTTGAGTTGCCTCATATTATTAGATGCTTTTTTATTTGAAAGATATTCGAAAAGATAAAAGCCATAAATCCGTTTCCTGTTTTAACAATTAATATAGAAAATTCAGGATTAAGCCGCGCAAAGGTACGAAATATTTACCTATAAGCAATGAAAATGTATTGCCAATATATAAATTATTACAACTTATGATTCCTTTATTTTCCATTTAAAACTTACTTTTATGCATTTCAACCATATACCTCAAAAATCATGCTGATAGATTTTCGTTCTGACACAGTGACAAGGCCCGGTGCTTCTATGAAGAAAGCCATGCTGGAAGCAAAATTGGGCGACGACGTTTTTGGAGAAGACCCAACCATTAATGAACTCCAGGAAAAAATGGCCAAAATGTTTGGGTTTGATGGCGCAATATTTTGTCCAAGTGGAACTATGACCAATCAAATTGCCATTAAAGGTCATACCAATCCCGGCGATGAAGTAATCTGTGATGAACGTTCACACATTTACCAATATGAAGGCGGCGGAATTGCTTTTAATTCCGGTTGTTCTGTAAGACTTTTGCATGGTGATTTGGGCAGGCTTGATGCAAACCTTGTAGAAAATGCAGTGAATAATAAAAGTGATGTACACAAAGCTTTTTCTTCGTTAGTATCACTTGAAAACACGTCCAATCGCGGTGGCGGCGCATGCTATGATTTTTCAAAATTTGCTGATATAAAAAAAGTTTGCACGAAACATGATTTGAAATTTCATTTGGATGGCGCAAGACTGTTCAATGCAATTGTTGCAAAGAATGAAAAGCCAAAAGATTATGGAAAAATTTTTGACAGTATTTCTATTTGCCTGAGTAAAGGCATGGGTGCACCTGTAGGAAGTGTTTTATTAGGAGATAAAAAGTTTATTGAAAAAGCCAGGCGCATACGCAAAGTTTTTGGTGGCGGAATGCGGCAGGCCGGAATTTTAGCAGCAGCAGGAATTTACGCATTAGATAATAATATTAAAAGATTGGCAACAGATCATCTGCATGCAAAAGCTATTGCAGATACATTGCGTACCAAAAGTTTTGTGGGTGAAATGTATCCCGTGGAAACCAATATTATAATTTTTGAAATTGCAGGAAAATATAAAAACGCGCATGAATTTACACATGCATTAAAAAGAAAAGATATTCTTGCAATGCCCATGTCCCCTACACAAGTAAGAATGGTTACGCATCTTGACATCACAGAAAAAATGGCGCAGACAACGATCAGCGAGATCAAAAATTTATAATATACATTTTAATAAAATATACATAATGCTACCAAAGAAAGACCCCACTCAAACACAAGCCTGGAAATCGCTTACACAACATTACGGGGAAATGAAAACCATGCAAATGAAAAACATGTTTGCGGATGACGCGGAGCGTTTCAATCATTTTTCATTAAACTTTTCCGATATACTTTTTGATTATTCAAAAAATATTATTTCTCAAAAAACACTGGACTTATTACAACAACTCGCCGCAGAATCTGAAGTGAAAACAGCTATCGAAAAAATGTTTTCTGGTGATATTATTAATGAAACTGAAGGCCGTTCCGTATTGCATACTGCATTACGCAATTTCTCCGGGAAACCTGTCTATAGTGAAGGAAAAGATGTAATGCCGGAAGTGCATGCAGTGCAGGAACAAATGAAAAATTTTTGTGCAGCCATTCATTCCGGGAAACATACCGGCTATGACGGAAAAAAAATAAAATACATTGTCAATATCGGTATTGGTGGTTCTGATCTCGGTCCACAAATGGTGACTGAAGCATTAAAGCCATATTGGATGGAAGGCATTCAGCCTTATTTTGTAAGCAATGTAGATGCTTCGCAAATCGCAGAAGTTTTTAAAAAAATTACACCCGGCGAAACACTTTTTCTCATCGCTTCAAAAACATTTACAACACAGGAAACCATGACCAATGCACATTCTGCGCGTAAATGGTTTTTGGAAAATGCCAAAGATGAAAAACATATTGCTTTACATTTTGCGGCATTAAGTACGAATGAATTAGCTGTAAAAAAATTCGGCATTGACCCGGCAAATATGTTCCGCTTCTGGGATTGGGTGGGCGGCCGTTATTCATTGTGGAGCGCAATTGGTTTATCTATTGCACTTACAGTTGGTTATGAAAATTTTGAACAATTATTAAAAGGTGCTTATGCTACAGATCAGCATTTCCAAACAACTCCATTTGAAAAAAATATACCTGTGATCATGGCGTTGGTTGGACTTTGGTACACCAATTTTTTCGGTACACAAACGGAAGCTATTTTGCCTTATGATCAATATATACATCGCTTCCCTGCATATTTTCAGCAGGGAAATATGGAAAGCAATGGAAAATATGTAAGCCGTAATGGTGAAGCGGTAAAGTATTCCACAGGCCCTGTGATATGGGGCGAACCGGGCACAAACGGGCAACATGCATTTTATCAACTCATTCACCAGGGCACGGTTATGATACCATGTGATTTCATTGCGCCTGCAATCAGTCATAATCCAATGGGCGAACATCATTCCATTTTATTATCCAATTTTTTCGCGCAAACAGAAGCATTAATGAAAGGAAAAAATGCGGATGAAGTAAAAGCAGAATTACAAAAAACGGGCATGGACGAAGCAGCCATAAATAAATTATTCCCATACAAAGTTTTTAAAGGAAACAGGCCGACGAATTCTTTTTTATTAAAAGAAATTACGCCATTCAGTTTGGGCAGTCTCATTGCTTTATATGAACATAAAATTTTTGTGCAGGGAGTGATCTGGAATATTTTCAGTTTCGACCAATGGGGTGTAGAACTGGGAAAACAATTAGCACAAAAGATTTTACCCGAATTAGAAAGTGATGAAAAAATTACCACGCATGATTCCTCTACAAATGGGTTGATGAATGCGTATAAGGATTTTAGAAAATAGAAATGTTTTTTAGCTTCTGATAAGAAATTTCTTCTTTCACTTTCGTATTTTGTTACGGATAGTTTATTCGTGAAATTCCTTTTTTCCTCAATAATTTATATTTGTAAAACATTACTTTTTTGAAAAAAAAAGTTTATATTATTGATATTCAAGTCGGCCTCTTTTACAGCACATCTGAAACTATTGCCTGGAGATATGTTTTTTCGCAGCAAAAAAATTATTGATATGATTACGAATTAAAAAAAGTGCAGGCACAGATAGATGAATATTTAAAAAAATTGATGAATTAAAACGATAACTATTTTTTGCACTTTAACATGAACGATGTGACCATGCAGTTGGTAAATATTGTACCCTTTCGAGGATAGCCTCGATATGGTTTAATGCTCTGAATAAAAGTAAAAAATTAAAATAGACCACAATGGCAAAAGAAAAAAAATCAACAATTAATGTGCAGGGAACAGCCATAACTATTTTGAGCCAGAAGGAAGATGATTTTATATGTCTTACGGACATGGCAAAGAAGTTTGGCGGTGATGATTTAGTGTATAGTTGGATGCGAAACCGGAATACACTTGAGTTTCTCGGCATCTGGGAGCAAATCCATAATCCTGATTTTAAAGGTAGCGAATTCGACACCTTTAAAAAAGAAGCCGGATTAAATAGTTTTAGGCTTACACCCAAAAAATGGATAGATGCAACACATGCCATAGGTATTCAAAGTAAAGCAGGGAGATATGGAGGTGGCACTTATGCTCATAAGGATTTGGCATTTGAATTTGGCAGTTGGCTTAGTCCTGAATTTAAACTTTACCTGATAAAAGAATTTCAGCGATTAAAGGAAGATGAAAACCGCAGACTGTCTTTAGATTGGAATTTAAACAGAACATTGGCCAAAATAAACTATCGTATTCATACGGATGCAATAAAGGAAAACATCATTCCACCAAACATTACCAAAGAGCAACAGCAACATATATATGCCAATGAAGCTGATGTATTGAACGTGGCTATGTTTGGAAAAACCGCGTTACAATGGCGAAAGGAAAATCCGTATAAGAAGGACAATATTCGTGATTACAGTACCATTGAGCAATTGCTGGTATTAGCAAATATGGAAAGCATGAACGCAGAATTTATACGTATGAATTTGCCGCAGGGTGAAAGGCTTAAAAAACTGAATCTCATTGCCATTACACAATTAAAATCGTTAACTGCTAATCCGCATATAAAGAAATTAGCGGGTGGAGAAAAAAAATAGCTATTAAAAAGTAGAAATGAAAATTCAATACTGTTCCGATTTGCATGTAGAGTTTCCGGAAAATAAAAATTTCTTTATAAAGTTTTTAAAGGAAACAGGCCGACGAATTCTTTTTTATTAAAAGAAATTACACCGTTTACTTTGGGCAGTCTCATTGCCTTATATGAACATAAAATTTTTGTACAGGGTGTGATCTGGAACATTTTCAGTTTTGATCAATGGGGTGTAGAACTGGGAAAACAATTAGCACAAAAAATATTACCCGAATTAGAAAGTGATGAAAAAATTACGACGCATGATTCCTCCACGAATGGGTTGATGAATGCGTATAAGGAATTTAGGAAGTAAAAAATATGTTTAAGAAGCTGATGCAAACTTCCTTCCGGAACTCTTTATTGCTGCATTTTGCTTTTTCCGGTTTTGCTGAATAAGCAATTTATATGGCCTGTTAAAAGCTTCATGTCTAAGTTTAAATCTTTCTGAAAGGATGCGAATGGTATCTTTCGATAAACCTTTTTTATAGTTGAGCATATCTGAAACCAAACCTTCACTCACATTTAAAAGTTTCGCTAAATGAACTGCTTTCATTTCATGATCTTTCATGAGGGATTTTAAAATCTGAATAGGATCAGCGTCTTGAAATGTATTATGCTCAGCATCATAAGTTTCAATGAGTAATGATAGTAAGTCGATCTCATCTTTTATTGCTTTGGTTTTCTTGTTACTGTCAACCAATACTTCAAGCCTGTCACAATATTTATAGTATTGAGAATCAGTTTTTATAATCTTGTATTGAAGTGATTCCATGTTAATTATTTTTAGTAACTGTTTACAGAATATTGTTTTTTATCGTCACAAAGTTTTGTGTATTCAGCATGTGTACCTATCCATTTGATGTATAAATGAATCATTGAAACTCCAAAATGATATTTACAGATAATCCTGTAATGATTACCAGCAATATCAAAAACAACACGGTTGCTTCCATTACCCAATAAATCAGAAGATGCAAATGATTGAAAAATATCAGCCGGTTCAATCCAATCTGCACATTTAATCAATGAAAGCCAAAGTCTCAATGAATTTCTACTCCCTGAATTTTGCAAAGCGAAATCTTCAATCGACTTTTTCTTAATTAATCAGACTTTCATTTATACTGATATAAATATAGTAAAAGTTCACAAAATGTGAAGTTATTGCCGGATTATTATAAAATATTTATACTTGCATTAGTAGTACTCATGCCTTTAAAAGCTCCCATTTGTTCTGATAATCAACAATTCTCCCTTTTAAAAGTCTTATTTCCAGTTTATATGTACTTGACAAGGCAGCAATTTTTTCAGAAGGGATAATGTAGAAATCAGGTAATATCTTGGGGTCGGTAAACTTGTTTTTATAAACTACAACCACAATGAAATGATTTGCTGCTGCCTTTACATTATTAACGACAATGGAACTATATCCCTGAACTGATTTCACATCTACAGAAACAGATGAACCATTTTTTGCTTTAATGATAAGGTCAATACTTTTTTTATTACCTAAACTAATAAAAGCATTTACACCTAATCTGTAAAGATTGCTCAATACTAAAAACTCACTTGCCATTCCTGTGTCATATCCGGACTTTCTAATTACTGATTTTGACATAAATATCTTTTTAATAATTAATCTTTGTTTATAAGGTCTTTAATATTCATTTCAATTTCTTCTACCATTTCAGCAGATATTTTACTAGATTCTTTTATAAGATTCTTGGATTTCCCAATTTCTTTTTTCAATACACTGATAAAAAACTGATCCTCATCATTGAACATTTCTCCATTATAGCAAATAATATAATCAAAAGACTTTTTGATTTTCTTAATCTGATCTTTATGATATTTTTTTATAAAGGGTTCAAATGCTTGCCATAAAGATTGGGTAAAAATTCTTTTATCTTCATTCTTATTTCCACTACCAACTACTTTTCCTTTTTTAATTTCAGTACCAAGATTACTTTTTTCTTCTTTTTCCAGCTCAGGATAAGTTTCAATTGTAAGCTTTACTTGTGATGCCTTAATGAACTTGTGTCTTGCAAACGGCAATGGTGCATACTTATAGTGAAGTTCCTTGAATTTTAGCGCTCCAAAAAACAGTCCATTAAGTAGTAATGCAATTTTTGTTTCTTCAGGAACTTTAGAAAGATGACGAGTAATTTTATCAGTAAAAATCCAGTCTTCCAAAATCCTCGAGTTTCTTATTAGATGACGAAACTTTAAGTAAAAAGCGATGACAAGCAAATTATTTATTCCCGGCAAAACATCTGAAAAAGCAAGCTCTTTATTTAAAACATGTAACTGCTTGTTCTTATCATAATAATTGATAAAAGCCTGCCAAACACCTTCTACTTCATTGTTCTGAAGGAATTTTGATAAGCAAATTGCTTGTTCAATTAATTCATATTTATAAGGATCAGTTTCTTTCAGTGTTTCCTTGTTTTTAAAATCATTATCGCTTAATCTAAACCAGGTCCTTATAATACTTCCTACATCAAATAAAAAACCTTGATCAGTTAAAGGATATGGCTTTGACCTTTCATAAAATATTATATGGTCTATTATAGTATCTTGTTCTGCATTAAGATTTTTTTTATATTTATTTAGAGCGCCAAGAAAATTATTTTGTATTTGCTCATACTCAGCTTTCCATTGAATATCAAAAGAAGCTAATATATTTTTTGCTCCTTTAATTGCCAGAAAGTTATTTCGGGCAACAATTAGTTTCTGGCTGAGGTTTTCTTCTAAAGGCTCTGACAGTTTAATATCAGGAATTTTTGCTTGCAACAATCTTGCACCTGTTTCAGATATAGGAATAATAAAAATGATTTCATATAATGAAACATTAAGTAATTCATCAGTACCGGAAATGACATCATCATTTAACTCTAAATAAAACACTTCATACTCTTCTTCAAAAAAGCCGGTTTTAGCTAATAATGATTCCCCCGTGAGCGATACATCAGATAGATCAATGATAGATGATCTGGATATTGTTTTATTCCCAAACTTATACCAGGTAGTGAAATCAAATATGTTCGTTGCTACTACTTTCATTTTACTAATTATTAAAAAACTATTAACGGTTCATCTTCACCTGTTGTTCCTAAAGGATTACCCATACGGCTTATTTCTTCATTTGCATTCAAGAGATGAAAATCTGCTTGTGGTATCAAATTCAAATATCTGTGTTTTACATTACCGTTGTACGACAGGAATAATTGTTCTCTACTTCTCGTAATTGCTACAAAAAATAAGGTTTTACCTCTTTCTTCATTATCTTTCCAAATCACCAAATCTGCTATCAAAAAAGGTACAAAAACAGCCTTGAAATCAAGTCCTTTTGCGCTATGATATGTCATGACTGTAACAAGATTATCTGTTGCTGCCTGGTCATATGAGCCAGCGCCATTACCTAAATATTGAAAACGAGTTCCATTACTTCTTAGATGTTCATTTATTCTATCATAATTATCTTTTCCTTTAGCAGCATAACTCTGTGGCATCAATGGTTTGCCGTCCTGTGCCAATACATTTTGTAAAAATTGGAAAATCATTTCATGTTTTGGAATTAAAATGGCGGGTGCATATCCTGAAATCGCATATTCTTTTGAAGATGCAACCAGCCATCTAATTTCTTCTTGATAATCCAATGCCTTTACTAATGTTGGAATTCTTTCAACCATGCCACCGATTGAAGAAGCATTAAATCCATTTCTATCAACACAAAAAAATTGTGCAACTTGCCTTATTCTTCTGCTGATTCTATGTATAATACCTAAAGCGAAAGATTGTGATGTCAGGATGTTTTGAATATCATTTGTATCACAAACGCGCTCGTATATTGATTGATTTACGTCGCCCGCGACTATTACTCTTGTTCCTTTTGATTTAATATCGCGGACGATGTACTCTGGCAAGTCTTGTACTTCATCTACCAGAATTAAATCCCAATTACCATTCATTCTTCTGAACTGGTGATAAGTAACAACTTGTGTCGTCTGGTACTCATCGGGGATACCAGTTTTAATCATATCAATTAAAGCATGGGTATATAATACAATAATGACGTTTGAATTTGGTCTTCTTTCCTTTTCTTTTAACAAACAGTGTATCAATAAAACCGACTTACCACTACCTGCATAACCTTTCAACCAGTAATTAGCAGCTTGGTTATCACTAAAATTCTGCAAAAAACTTAATTGCTCTGTATCCAGTTGATTGTAGGGTATAAACCAAGACATAATTATTGATTTATTTCAGGTAAATAATTTTTACTGTCGGAAGCCAAATTATCTTCATTGTACCATTTCACGGCATTATTTCCTTTAAGTTTATTTTGGGCTTCTTTTACTTGGTCGGCAATTTCAATTCTACCAATTTGTCTTGCGGAACGTATTAACCGTGAATAATTGTTTTTATGTATGCTGCCTGCTTGAAACTGTGCATACCAAATATCAAAAGCCTTTTGGATCAGAGACTTTGCTCTTTCCTGATCACGGGTTAATAAATATTCTCCATAAGTCAGGAAGGCAGCATCACCATTTTTATTTACGGCTTCCTCCATCAATTTTTTATACTCTTCCATATTTCCTTCTTCTTCTTTCACCAAAGCAAGGTTATATGCATTTGTTGCAATTGGAGATTTATCATAAGCAATTTTAGCCCATTTGTTTGACTTCTTTTTTTTACCTGCCATTGCATAATGATAACATATTGAAGATTCATTGCTTGACCCTGCATCCAATTGTTGTATCAATTCAAAAGTTTCAGCAGCCTTTAAATGATTTTCTAATTGAACATAAAAATTTGCCAGTTTCTTCAACATTTCTACAGGTGGCTTGCCTGCATTAGCTTTAGCAGCTTCATTAATTATTTTCAACAGTCTCTTTTCAGCTATTTCTTCCGTACTAAGTGCAGCATTGGCGAAAGGGTTCAAGGGTTCTACTTCGATTTCCAAGTCTTTGATAAAAGCCCGGAAGTAAATTAGTTTGTCGTGTGATATATCGCATTCAAGTCTGATAATATCACTTTTGAGAAACCCTTTCTCACTTTTCATTTTCACACTTGCCAGTATTTTGTCTTTTGAAGAAACGCAAATTGGAATTTCTACAATAAGTTGACCGTCTTTCTGTGGATGTAAATCTTCAATCTTAATCCCTTTGCAAGGAATTTCTGTACCTTCTCTTATAACAATACGAGGTATATTGTTTTGTAAAATGATCAGTACCGGTTCACTTACAATAGGTTTAATCATGTCAATACCCATTCCATTTTGCAAAAATGAATTTACAGCAGCCCCTGTGGATACATGAGCTTGTAAATCTCTTGGTATCTCTATCTCAGATTGTGCAAAGTTTTTTCTCAATGCCGATTGAACATATGGGTTGTATGAACTGCCTCCAATTAAAAGCACCAGGTCGATTTCATCTTTAGTCATATTTGCTTTCTGCAATGCTGAATTGATGACTGTAAAAATACTTTTCAGACTCTCCAATTCATCTTCAAAATCAAAATCCGATGTTTCATGCGTAAACTTCTCCATCAAAGAATTAAACTCCGTAAAACTTAAAGATGGATTACTGTACTCAATTCTGTGTTTTGGCAATACTAATTGAAAGTTCTGTTCAACTGTTATTCTTTGATCAGATTTTGCGAGCGCTGGCAACACCCGACCAACAAGATTTCTTGATACAGCTTTGCATACCTGAATTTTTAGATGTTCTGCAATTGGTTGAAGTTTTGGAAGTATAATTTTATTGTACTCGGGTGTCTTAATATCATCAATGTCAAGATTGTTTTGTTTCAATAATTGAGGTAGTAAAATATCTTTAACTATTTTCTTATCAATATCATCTCCACCCAATTGTTCAAATTTTGAGATGGCAACATTTTTAGAATAAAGCCTTCCTTCTTTTCTTCCAATTTCTAAAATTGAAATATCACAAGTACCTGCCCCAAAGTCAAAAACAAGAATATGCAATGCACTATCAATGGGAATATTATAATTTTGGTGATTGTTATTATTTGCCTCTACCAGGTAACTGAGAAATGCTGCATTGGGTTCATCTATAAACAAGTTATCCTGGAAAGGAATATTCGCAAATTCCAAAGCAGCTTTTAAATCTTTTCTCTGATTCGCCTCGAAAGAAGCTGGAATGCTAATGGAGTAAAATGTTTGCAGTGGAAGATTATTAGCGCTGATGAAATGATCAATTTCCTCTTTCAGATATTTAAAGAAAACTTTGGCAGCGTCTAATGGATTCTCAATTGTAGCAATGGGGTGACCGTTTGGAAGCTCTGTACCAAAATATACCGGGCCATTATCCGTCCCTATCATCATCTTAAAGGAATACCAAAGATTACGACCGAATGTGAGTTTGCTTTTGAGTTGTTTAGCTGTTTGTCCTTTAAATAATTTGTTGTCGAAAAAAGCAATACAAGATGGCACTAAATGGTTTTCCATAAAGCTGCCATCCGGGCTCAATTGCCGCAAGGGCATATTACTTGACTTAATAGGAGAAGTATTATCACCAATAACAGCATAGCTAACTACAGTTGTTGAAGTACCAAAATCAATTCCAATAAATGTGCTACTTCTAAGTTTATCTCGAATTAGCGATGAGTTATTTAAAGCAGGTAGAAGGTTTTGTATTACAAGATCATTTGGCATATCGAAAAATATTTTTTATTTTATAATTCATCAAGATAAGTTATTCTTTTACTGTCTTCTAAAATTAAAAGTAATTTTTTTAAATGACCACCTTCACTTGCAAAACCCACCACCACTTCATCTACTAGTTCCAGCATCATTTTATTTCTTATAGTGGCAGTTTGTTCTGTGACCCTCTTTACTTCTTTTTCAAAAGGTGTGATAATAAGCAATCGACCCTCATCCAATGGTTTTTCGAATTCAGGTTCTATCTTAATTTTTAAACCTCTTGCAAGGGCAACAATAATAGGTTGTTTACCTTTTAATAAATAATGTAGTACATCTTTTTCCAACTGACTATGAAAACCACTGAGTATACAATTGCCTGCTTCTCTTTGTGCAATAGCCCAATCATAACATTTCAGTATTACACTGGCCGGTATTTTACGGCTGCATAAAAAAGCTGTTTTTGAGAGCTTTAATAATTCACTATTTCCAATTATAATTAAGTCAATCTTTGTCATCAGCATCAAGCTCTTTACTCATCCTGTATTTTATATCATAATTAATAATGTAGTCTTTTTCAGAAATAGTCAAACCAAAATGGTTGCATAGCAAAGTATCAATCTCATCAATTATTACTTTTGATCTTACTGGATAAAACTCAATATAATTTACCTCACCTGTCATTTTCTGTATTCGTGTTTTCTTTATTCCGTTTTTCTTCAAATCTTTCATTAACCTAATATGTAGATTCTGAAAATTTGAATCAGATTTTATCTTTTCATTTATGGGGAATGAAGATGCATCTTCAATATTTAAATCTCGACAATTTGATATTTTAGTCCAGTACCAATAAAATAATGTTGAGTTCATGATACAACAACTAATATCAAGATGCAATTTTGTATCGAAAAATAGGGTTTTAACGTGGCTTGAAATATAATTTCCGTGCGATGGGGCAAAATCTGTTGCTCGAATCCAATATAAAATAGCATCATGAAAGTATAATGTGTTTTTATTTTTTGGCCCTATAAGATTAGCTAAAGACACCTTTCCTTCGGTTATCTTTTTTAAGATAGTAGTTTCAATTTGAGAGCCTAACTTTTGAGTAAGTTTCCTTCTATATATACTTTGGCCATATTCGATACGCTTATAAAATAAATTTTCTCTTTCGTCACTATACCATCTCAAATAAGAGGTAGTAAATACTACATCTTTGATATTCTTTATTTTGTGACTAATACAGATTGCTAATCGAATATTTACTCCGTCAAACAGTTTACCTGGTCTAAAGTCATAAAATGAAAACCAGTTTGAGAAGGGTTTTAGAAGTTCCACAAGAGACTGCATTCTTGTGGTAGTAAATGCAGAACTTGGAACAATCATTCCAAACTTTCCATTTGAGTTAATTATTTGAGTTGACCTTTCCCAAACGAATGCATAAAGATTACTACAGGTTTCAGTTTTGTAATTTTTGATTTGATATACATTTCTGATTTTAGAATATTCTACATAAGGAGGATTTCCCAGTATTACATCAAATCCTTTTTTCCCATGAAGAATTTCATGGAACTCAGCAAACCAATGAAAAGGCTGGTGAGATTCTTTCCATTTTTCATATTTTAAACTGTTTGCTTGCTTATGTAAAAGCAAATTCAATTCATAGTTAAGTTCTTTCAGTCTTTTTTCTAAGTCGAGTTTATCCTGTTTAATAGTATTGTAGTCCTTTATCGTTACTTGACTATTTTTAAAGTTTTTATAAGCCATAGCAACTATTTCCATTTTTTCAGTAATTGCTGGCTTTGCTATTTGACCATCAAGAGTATATGTCAATGCTTTATCTAAGTCTGCTTCTGTAGCAAACCCTATTAAGGTGTTACCAGCTCTTATATTAAAATCAATATCCGGTAAGGGTTCCAGGCCAAGGTTTTTCTTTTTGTAATCAGCTTCAACGGTTGCCACCAGTTTTAAAAACAAACGAAGCTTAGCAATCTCAACCGCTTCTCTCATAATATCCACTCCATAAAGATTATTCAGGATAATACTTTTGTAAATAAAGTATTGCAGGTTGGGGTGCTGTTCGCTTTGTATAGTTTCTAATACTTCTCTGAAGTATTTATATTTATTGCTGAATGTCTTCTTTTTCAGTTCATTCACCCTGTCTTCATCCTCAGTAAATGTCCGCATACGCATAATACATGCATGGTATAAAGGCTCCAGTATATTCATTGCAGCAAACAAGAAAGCACCAGAACCACAAGTAGGATCAATAATGGTTACACTATTTAGCGCTTTATAAAAGGCACGAATAAAATCAATATCATTACTATTCTCAATAACATCCTGAGTAAACTGCCGTATGTTTAAATTAAGTGTAATAAAATCATTAATGGCGGTCACTTCACCTTTTTCAATCTTTGCTTTTACTTCTTCATATCGTTTTCTCCGGTCTACAACTTCACGCCATATTTCAGTAGGCAAGCAAATCTCGGTCGGAGCCTGTTTATTCCACTCAGTGCGTTTGGCAACATCTTTTATTCCTTCAGCAATATCTTTGGGTAGTTTCTCATGTATGCCAAATTTCACGGCATCATAAATATATTCATCGCCACTTTTTTGTAAAGCTGTCCATATTTCACCTTTGGCTGCAAATGCTTTTGAGTAATGCCTGGCCGTTTCTTCAAATAACCAGGGAATAATACAGTTCTTACTAATATAATCAGTAATATCTTCCTTGGTATAGTAAGCACCCATCTGGGCACGGTCGTTAATGTATTTTTCAAAAATGTAACCAATTACATCGGGGTTAATATCTTTTCCAGAAGCTTCTATGCGGGTATCTAAATGCCATTCGTATTGATCGAAGAAATCAAAGATTCGTTCAAAGGCATTGTCGTCAATATCAATTACGTAACTTTTCTCCAGCTCATGTTCATCAAACAAACCTCCATTGAGGTACGGTATTTTACCAATCTCGATTTTTATTTTTTCTTTTTGTGTAGGCTCGTTCAAACCTTCGTGAAAAAGCACCAAGAGGAAACTGCGGTAAAAATTATAGAATTTATCTTTACCTTTTTTTGCAGTACAAAGATTTAGTTTATCTCTCAGGTAGTTTTTGTTTTTATCCAGGAATCCTTTTTTCTGAATGAAGTAACAAAACATCAAACGGTTGAGCATTAAAGAAGCATACCAATCTTTATCAGCTTTTCCTTCAATACCTTTTATAAATGACAGGAAAGATGTATGCTGTTTTTTAAAACTCTCGTAAAATTGTTTGGTAACCTTTTCGTTGTTTTGGTGAAAGTTTTCAGCAACACGTTTAGTCACATCTACAATAGTAATATTTTCTTCTTCATCCATCTCAAAGAAGATACCTGCTGCGCGTTGAAAAAGAAGTTCCGGGTCTTGTGAAATATGGTATCGGGTTTCTGTTACTTTAGTAGGCTTGCCAGTTTGCCTAACAACCAGTTGCCATATCTGTTCCTGTTTTTTAGCATCAACATAAATAATAAGGTGCTCCTGAAATAATTTGGTGACTTTTGTTTCTATTTTTTTACGGGTACTATAATCAGGTATAGTGCCCTCGGCGGTGGGGTCACAGACTAAAATTTTAAAGCCACTTTTTTCAGCTACTGCATTTAGAGAATAGGTAATAGTATCAATAGTAATGTGCTGGATTGTTTTATCATTGTTCCACCCCATATCATTAAATAATTCCCTGAAATGGAAGTGTTTGATATAAGCAGAAAAATCCTTTTTAATAAGTGCCATATTTTCTTAGCTGTTAGTTAGTCCTAATGAACAAATAATTTGCAGTTCCTGTTTTGGATTTTCATCTTCATTAATAATAGCCAGTTTATCTTCTTCCCTTAAAGAAATAACAAGGGCCGCTAATTGTTCATCGCTAATACCGGCTTTTAATTGCCGGTTTAATGTTTCTCTTGCAAATTCCTTTAATGGATATTTATAAATATCATCAATTGCTTTTTTTAATTGCTCATTTACGAAGAGCGTACCGTCAAATTCTTTGCAATACCTGTCGAGCCGCATGTATGCTCGGTATTTAATGCCAGTTTTTTTACCTAAAGAACCACCCGTATTTTTTTCATCATCCCTGATATAATCAATTCCTTTTTTTACTAATTCATGATGGTTTTCAATTTTATATTTTGCTTCTGTATTTGCGGAGCATTGTGCTGCACGGAGAATAGTGTATTGCGATTGTGTAATGATAGCTCCTTTAGTATCTATCCAGGCTAACACATCATTTTCGTCTGAAGTACGGGTATATACAATCACGCCTTCTTTTTCAGGTTCTTCCGTATTTTGTTTGGTTGCATATATAACATTTGGAAGATCAGGAATAGTTTTATTTAAAGAAGGGTCAGCATCAGTTGCATTTTTCCAAATCTGGTAAGCATAAGAAGCAAGGTCAACTTCTGAATCATCATCTTCTCCATCCAGTAAACCTGATTTTTCATTGTATAAATCTGCAATGTTTATGGGATCACCATCAAAAAAAGTTTCGTCACTGCCAACCACATTTGCATTTTCTTCAATACGCTGAGTTAACCTCTTACGAAGATTAATAATCGCTTCTATACCATCTTCAGGTAAGAATGAATAGCACAATATTTTTTCTGCTTTTTGGCCAATCCTGTCCACACGGCCCGCTCTCTGTATTAAGCGGATAATGGCCCAGGGTAAATCGTAATTTAAGATTATGTGGGCATCTTGTAAATTCTGCCCTTCGCTCAAAACATCAGTAGAAATTAAAATGCGTAGCTGATCCTCGGCATTAATCAGTTGAGATTTATTATTACTAACAGGGCTAAATCTATGTGCCAGAGCTGTGGGGTTCTCATTCGCCCCTGTTACACTTTCAATCTTCTTAACTCCCCTATTCTTTAATTGTTCTGTTAAATAATATGCCGTATCAGCAAATTGAGTAAACACCAGAACTTTTTCCTTTGAATGAGTTGAAGAAATTAACTGATATAAAGCATTTAACTGACGATCTTCTGAGGGGTTCCAGTCTTTACCTAATTTTAAGACTTTAATAATTTCTTTGCAGTCATTGATCAGATTGGTTTGAAGAGAATTTTTAAAAAATTCAGCTCTTATCCAATCAAATCTTTTTTTATAAGTTTCTGTTTTGTATAAATCATAAAGTTCTCCGGCTTTACTTAAATAAGTTTCTTCTTTAAAAATTAGCCTAAGATGATTTTCCTGGTTAGTTTCATTATCAGGATCTTCATCTTCCAGGTAATCGTCAAGATTTTGCGAAATATTTTTACCAATTGGTATTGGCAAATGATTCTGAAGGGCGTAAATAAAAACATAGTTTCTTAAAATGTGCCTGCTTAAGGAAAGTAGAAAAGAGTAACCACTACTTTCTAAGCGCTTGAATAAATTGGTACGGCAAAATCCCATTAATCGCTTACCTGCATGGCTAAGATTGGCCATCAATAACTCTTCATCATTCGTTGCAGTAATAATTGGTTTATCGTTTAGGTATTTCTGGAGGCCATACCGTGGTAGTTCAAGGCCATTAATTATATCTACACTTTTTAAAGAATATAATTTTGCATAAAGGTCTTTGGGATCATTACTATCAAATTCATATTCGACCCTTTTTGGTATGCGTTCTGGAAAATATGATTTTGAACCATCGGAGAAAGTGAGATATTTTCTTCCTGTTATAAAATCAGTTTTGGCATAATTGGTTTTAATAAAACTTCTTGTTCTTCGAACAAGGTAAAGCCTCATAAGTTCCCTCCAATCGTCCGAAAAATGACTTTTTTCAAATGCTTTAATGCTACGAATAAATGTTTCTGTATGTTCTGAACTAAATTTGACTACTCCGCCAAGATGCTCAATATATCTTTCAGGGCTTATACCTAAATCTTTATCATCGGAGATAAATAATCTAAGTTGGTTAGATAAATCAAGATAGGTTTTATTATATGGAGTTGCAGAAAGTAAAATAACTTTACTTTCATTTTCATCCAGGTAAGATTTAATCGCTCTATATCTGCTGCCCTGATCGTTGCGAAGATTATGGCTTTCATCAATTATTACTAAACGATATCTTCTTAATGTTGGCAATAAAGATTGTACCCTGCTTTGAGAAATAACCTTTGCTCTAAGTTGGTATGTGTGGGCATAGCCTTCCCACATTTCCACTAAATTCTTGGGGCATATTATTAATGTTTCTAAAAAAAAGTCATCCTCAAACATTTTTGCTAAAGCAGTTGCAGTAATTGTTTTTCCTAAACCTACTACATCACCAATTAATACGCCATCTCTTTTATTTAAATGGTGGGCTGCAACAAGTACTGCCTTTTGCTGAAACTCTAATAATTCTTTTTGGAAAATCTTAGGAAGTTTAAACTCATTAATTCCGGCTCTGGCTTCCCTTGAAAGGTGATAAGCCATTTTCAAATAGATGTAATACGGCAGAATAGGTATTGTTGATGCCCATGAATTATCAATAATCTCTATCAATTCTAATGTAATATCTAAGCACCAACGATCTTTCCATCTGTCGTCAAACCATTTTGCCAATTTACTCGCAGCATCCTGATCCAATACATCAATATTCAATTCACCTTGTTTCACAAGTCCAGCCATTGTTAGGTTGCTACTACCAAGAAACCCAACCACTGGCACTCTTTTATCAGCACTATAAGCCAGATAAAGCTTCGCATGAAGCGTATATCGTAAATGTAATTTTACAACTACTTTTTTATCCTTCATTTGCTGGCTTAACTTTCTTAATGCCCTTTCATCGGCTTCAGTAGGTGCGCCAATTGTCAGCTGCTCTTTAAATTCCTGCGCTAATCTTTTTTTAAGTTTGACTGCCTCAGCCTGGTCCATTATATGATCTTCGCCTTTAGAAAAATATTCCTTCAAAATATCGACAGGCATCTTCTGCATGCCGACCAATAAGCGGCAAATACGGTGAACATCGTCACTTCCTTCTGTTACTTCTGCACCTGATAAAGTGTCAATCTTTTCTGCGACCTCTTTCCACCCACGCAGGTTAAAATAACCAACGCAAAAATCGGTACGATGAGAAAGCTCAAGTGTTTCATTTAAACCTTTGGTAAGGTGGTTTTCTATATTATCGTAAATTTTAGGCATTCAAATTTTATTCTAATTATACTATGTAATGTAAGCATTTTCAATGCTACAATTTTTAATAATCACACCCTTTTCTATAGTTGAAATCTTCGAAAAATATGCATCAGAACTTTTGAAAAAAGAGACTATTAAATGATAAATCACAAACTCAGTTATGAGCGTAATTTACAACACTATTTATAAAACTGGCCTATTCATTAAGCATATTCATGATAAATGAGAAAAGACCTGGTTGTTCTTAAATTAATTTTATAAGCAATAAAAATATTGAATAAATTTTATTCGCAAACCTTTCAATCAAAAAATTCTAGCAAAATTCAATATGGTAAAATAAAAAAAACGAACCATTTCTGATTCGCTTTGTGACCCCGCCAGGATTCAAACCTGGAACCTTTTGATTCGTAGTCAAATACTCTATTCAGTTGAGCTACGGGGCCATTTTTAAAATTGGCTGCAAATATAAGTCTCCATTTTTACATATCGAAAATTTATGCCGATGTTTTAAAAATGCCAGCGAACAAATGCTTCCAATGCTGCATATTTTGTCATTCCTATTACGGCATACAAGTCCGCAGTATGTGCGTTGCGTTCTTCCGCGCGCTGCCAGAATTCCCGCGCATCCGTTCCCTGGAATGGTACCATATCTTTTTGGCTTTGATGAATGAAAATGCCATTTCTTTTTTTAATGACCTGGTCAGGACTCATCGGCACAGCCATTTCTATTTCGTCAATTTCCCATTCCTGCCACGCGCCTTTATACAACCAAATCCAGCAATCTTTCAGCCATAAATCCCCTGCTGCTTTTATTCTCCGGATACTTTCCTGTACGATATCCAAACAAACTTTATGTGTGCCATGCGGATCTGCCAAATCGCCCGCACAAAAAACCTGTTGTGGTTTTATTTCCCGGAGTAAAGCCACCGTGCTTTCAATATCTTTTTCACTCATGGGCTTTTTTTCAATAGTGCCGGTTTCATAAAATGGCAGGTTTTGAAAATGCCGGTTTGCCGCTGGAATGCCTACATATTTACAAGTGGCATTTGCTTCACACCTGCGTATCAAGCCTTTAATGGCGCGGATTTCCGGCGTATCCATATCATTGAGTTCCTTTGACAATAAAAATGTTTCGGCTGTTTTTAAAATGGTATTGCTCTTATCATTATTAATACCAAACATATCTTCAAACCCGACTGCAAAATCCAAAAAACGAGTTACAAATTCATCTGTCACAGCGATATTTCCACTCGTTTGATACACTACATGCACATCATGTCCCTGGTCCTGCAACCGCATAAAAGTGCCGCCCATACTGATGATATCATCATCCGGGTGCGGGGAAAAAATGACACTTATTTTGGGATATGGAACACTTCTTTCCGGGTGATGCGGAATGATGGCTTCAGGTTTTCCGCCCGGCCAGCCGGTAATACTGTCGCGCAACATATAAAAAACCTGCAGGTTGATTTCATATACATCTCCTTTTTCAACCAGTAAATCACCAAGGCCACTTTCATTGTAATCGTGCATGGTGAGACTGAGTACCGGTTTTTTTAATTTCAATGCCATGTTCACCACCGCACGCTTGATCATTTTCGGCGTCCAGTCAACATCTCCGGCAAGCCAGGGTGATTTAAATCGCGTGAGATCCGCGGCTGCAAATTGATCCAGCACAAAATGGCAATGATTGTGTTGCTGTAAAATACTTGCCGGCACTTGCTCCGTTACATGTCCTTCCACGGCACGCGCAACGATCGGCGCTTTATGTCCCCAGGCCATGAGTATCACGCGTTTTGTTTTCATGATGGTTTGAATGCCCATGGTGATGGCGAGGCGTGGCACTTTGGAAATATTTTCAAAATCCTTGGAATTCGCCATGCGCGTACTGATATCCAAATTGATCAGCCGTGTTTTTGAAAAAATACTGCTGCCGGGTTCATTAAAACCGATATGGCCATTATTACCAATCCCCAATATTTGTAAACCAATGCCGCCTGCATCTTCAATCATTTGTTCGTAGGCGATGCAATGATTTTTTATTTCTTCTTTGGGTAATTCGCCATTTGGAATATGAATATTTTCCGGCAGAATATCTACATGACTGAATAAATGCCGCTGCATAAAACTCCAGTAACTCTGGAATACCTGCGGTGAAATGGGATAATATTCATCCAGGTTAAATGAAATGACATGCTTAAAACTCAGGCCATCTTCGCGATGCATACGCACCAGTTCTGCATACATTTCCACCGGCGTAGAACCCGTTGCAAGACCCAGCACACAAGGCTTTCCGGATGCTGCTGTTTCACGGATATATTGTGCAATTTCAAGCGCAACAAATTTTGCACCTTCTGCCGGCCCTTCAAAAATCTCCACCGGAATTTTTTCAAATGAATCTACCATATTATTTATAGTGTTGATCATGCAAATATATTGAAGTTCAATTCAATCTTTTCCAATATTGACATGTATATGAATACGTGCCGGAATAAAATTTTTTGTAATGAATTTTTGCAAGAAATAAATTCAGGAAAGCCAGGCCGGTTGTTGTTTCAATACTTTTTTATAAACTGGACAACTAGCCGAATGAGCGCCGGGTAAATAACCACTACTCATTAAAAATTCATTCACGATTTCCCCGCCGGTAAATTTAAAATGCACTTTAAATAATTTCACCCATTCATTTATTTCCAGTGGATGATTTTTTTCAATCCAGTTTTTAAATGAACCAAATTCTTTTTGCAATTGTACAATTGCATTTGCATTAAAAATGGCCGCGTGTATTTTCAACCTGTTTCGAATAATGCCCGGATCCGCTAAGAGCTTAGCGATCTTTGAATCTTTATAGGCAGCAACTTTTTTGATATTGAAACCATCGTATGCTTTATAAAAATTTTCTTTCTTTTTAAGAATTGTTTCCCAGCTTAATCCAGCCTGGTTGATTTCTAAAATCAGTCTTTCAAATAACGCATCATCGGATTGTATAGAAAAACCATATTCATGATCGTGGTATTTCCTGTGTACATTTTCTTTAGGTAAAGATGCCACAAAACTGCAATAATTTTTTACAGGCGCATCCATTTTATTATTGATTGATATGTCGTTTTTCAACCATGGCTTTTATAAAATCACTTACGAGATAAGAGATCAGTTTGCCTGTTGCAGGACTTTTCCTGTTGTCTGCCAAATGCGTGGCGCCTTCACAAATATGCAGGTAAGCAACGGTGCAATTTTGTGCCATATATTGTACATATTGCCTGGCATGAATTGGTGAAATTCCAACTGGTGTAAAAGCACTGCTGAGGACATTTTCAATGCTATCCAGGTCAAGCTCTATGCCGCAATAATTGATTTCTGTAAAACTGCATGCGTGTGCAAGTGCCTGGCGAAAAGTTCTTTTTTCATGGATAAAAATATCTTCAAAGGTGATGAAATCAATAAAAGGATTGTTAGCAATATCCAGCCACATATTTTGAGTAAGATAATTTTCATGCAAGCCAACAATGCAATATTTTTCCAGGTATCCATCTTCTTCCGCATAGCGAAAAGAATTGCCGCTGTGCCTTCCTTCCAAAGGCCTGTAATCTGCATGTGCATCCAGGTTGATGGCATTGATTTCGGCTATGGGCAAAAGGCCGGCATGATATAAACCTTTGGCAGCGCCTTTGATGCAGCCATACGCATTATTATGGCCGCCGCCAATAATGATGGGAATTTTATTGTTGCGCGTGATGATGCTTACCAATTGTTCCACTTCATCATCAATAATTGCAGTTGCCTGTCTATACGCTTTTATTTTTTCTTCATAATTTACACTGTTTTTTTCTATGAGTTCTTTGATCTCTGAAAAATCAAACTGGCCTAATAATAATATTTCATTGCCATTCAAAAAGTCATTGCTTTGTGTGTTTAAAAAAGATTGCAGGAAAGGCTGCCAGGCAGTATCAGCGCCGCCAACGCCAAGATTTCCTTTGATACCAATATCTTCGGGGATACCGGCAATCACAAAAATCGCATCACTATTTTGAATACGCAATTCAATGCTTTCAGCGCTTTCTGTTACCTGGATCTTTTCACCAAGTTTCGTTTCAAAACGCCGGATATGCGTGATGTTTAAAATATCTTCCTTCGAGAAAATGTTTAAATGCTTCATATTTTTTATTAAACTTTATAAGTCAGTCACACCGGGGCTTTCATCGTTACCCGGTTTATAAAACAACATGCCAATCATCATGATCAAACTGGTCACCAATATTACAAAGAAAAGAATTCCATCATTGAAAGTTGCCAATTTATACTCCGCCGGAATTTTATAAAATAATAAGATCGTTACCAGGCCACGTGGAATGAATACAACTTCGGGATAGACGCTTTCTTTTAAAAAGAAACGCAAATATAAAAAACGGGTTATTAATAAAATCAAAACAATGGCACTCCCAATCATCAGCACATTGTTATCAGCAATCACATGCAGGTCAATTGTAAAGCCAAACAAAACAAAAAAGAACGTGCGGATGAGGAATGAACTTTCCGCGGTGACCGAATGCAATAAAGTGGTGGTTGAATCAATTTCACCCGCAGAAAAAAACTTTCGCAAATAAGGAATCCGGACAAGATTCCAGTTGCGCATCATTAAACCAAAAACCAAAATGATCAGCAGGGAAGGCAGTGATAACAATTTGCCACCTTCATACAAAATCAGGAGTAAAGCAAAGACAAGGAAAATTTTTACATTCAGTTTTGATTTTACCAAAATCAGGAATAACAATAATGAAAATACCACAGATAGTATTATTGAAATAACGATAGCCAGGAAAAATTTTCCAATAGCCAGCGAGGATAAAATTTCTTTCCCAATAAAATAATTGAATATAAGAATGCCGATGATGTCTGAAAAAGAAGCTTCATACACCAGGAAATCTTTTTTTGTTTCATTCAAATGATGAAGGCTTGGCAACACAATTGAACTACTCATAATGGAAAGCGGGATACTGTAAATGATGCAATGTATGATAGGCTCATGCAGCCAGTAATGCAGGATTGCTGTAATGACTGCGGCGGAAACCAGGAAGATAATCAGGGCCGATAAAATAGCCTGGCGTATCAATTTAAATTTATTCCTGGCAAGCTGCAAATCAAGTCCCGCTTCAAGCACAATCATTATTAAACCAATTGCCCCGAATAATTCCACGACTTTTCCGGGTAAAATAAATGGGAATTTAAAATAATCAGCCAGGTACCGCAGGAAGATACCTGTGACCAATAATAAAAGAACAGAGGGAATTTTTGACACCCTGGATAACATGGAAAATAAATAGGAAAGCACGATCAGTGCGCCCATTAAAATAAGAATAATTTCCGTGGATAAGCCGTTCATATATATATTTCCGGTTTATAATGGCTTGCCATTGATAAACACTTTTTCAATTAAATTATTTCCGAAAGAATAGGGAATATATGCGAGTGAGGGCAATGTTTTTGTTAAAATAAGATTTGCATTTTTCCCTTTCGTAATGCTGCCCGTAATATCCGCAGTTTCCATAGCATAAGCGCCATTGATTGTAGCTGCATTGATGGCTTCTTCCGGGAGCATTTTCATTTGAATACAACTCATGGAAACAACCGTATTCATATTTCCACTGGGCGAAGTGCCCGGATTAAAATCGGATGCCAAAGCAATGGCGCAACCAGCATCAATTAACCTGCGTGCAGGCTGAAAATGCATTCTTAAAAAATAGGCAGCAGTAGGCAACAATGTACCGATCGTTGTGGAATGAGCAAGCATTTCTACTGCTTCATCATTCATCGTTTCCAAATGATCTACAGATATTGCACCAAGCTTCACGCCCACTTCTGCACCACCTGAAGCATGCAATTGGTTCGCGTGTATTTTTGGTTTCAAGTCATATTTCATCCCAGCTTTACAGATCATTTCTGTTTCAGCAACAGAATAAAAACCCACTTCACAAAAGACATCAATAAAGTCAGCTAAATTTTCTTTGGCAATGGCAGGCAACATTTCATCAATAATCAAACGGATATAACCGTTATGATCATTCTTATATTCTTCCGGAAAACTATGTGCACCGAGGAATGTGGCTTTCACCGGGATGGGCGCTTTTTCTTTGAGCCTTTTTATAACACGCAACATTTTCAATTCGCTTTCAACAGTCAGGCCATAACCACTTTTTATTTCAATAGCACCAGTTCCAAGTCGCATGACTTCATTTAATCGTTGCCATGAAAGTTCAAATAAGTCATCTTCCGGCATAGCCCTGAGTTTTGCTGCAGAATTTAAAATGCCGCCGCCTTTTGCTGCAATTTCCGCATAACTAATGCCTTTGATTTTATCCACAAACTCTTCTTCCCTGCTTGCCGCAAATACAAGGTGGGTATGACTATCACACCAACATGGCAAAATAAATCGCCCGGTTGCATCATGCGTTTCTGCCTGTAAATATTTTTCAGGCATGGAAGTCATTTCTCCATAGTCAGCAATTTTATCATTTTCGATATAAAGAAATGCATTTTTGATTACCGGCAATTCTGCGAGTTTATTTCCTTTTAAAACTTGTGAATCTTCCCTAGTGTTTACGAGACATTTTATGTTTGTGAACAGTTGCGTACTCATTTGGCAATATTACAAATACGTTTGCAGCTTCTTTGTGTTTTTTGCGCGTATCTTCAAATATATTTGCGCTTACTTATGAAATCGTTTTTCCCATTATTACTATTAACACTTTATTCAATCACTGCATCCAGTCAGCAACGCCCCAAACTCGGCCTTACGCTCAGTGGTGGCGGCGCAAAAGGTTTGGCACATATCGGCATATTAAAAGCCATTGATTCAGCGGGCCTGCATATTGACTATGTTAGTGGAACCAGCATGGGCGCTGCAATTGGGGCTTTGTACTCGATCGGTTATTCATCAGACACCATATTAAAGCTCATCAAAAAAACAGATTGGGATTTATTACTCAGCAATGCCGCTTCTTTGAAAAGTTTGTCCATTGATGAAAAGTCGGAGTATGATAAATATGCCATTGAGCTTCCCTGGGAAAATAATGGCTTTCGTTTGCCCAGTGGCGTATTGGAATCTGAAGAACTATGGCTTACTTTAAGTGAGTATTTTTTCCCTGTTTATAATATTAAAAATTTTGCTCATTTTCAAAGAGGCTTTGCAGCCATGGCTACAGATATTTCAAGCGGTGAAGGTGTTATTCTTGATTCCGGAGAAATAATACAAGCCGTGCGTGCGAGTATGACCATTCCTTCCGTTTTTACAGCAGTTTCAATAGATGGCCGGAAGTTAGTGGACGGCGGTGTTGTAAATAATTTTCCGGTGAGTGTGGCAAAAAATGAAGGCGCTGATATTGTGATCGGAAGTAATGTGGCCGGCAACTTACTAGCGAAGGAAAAGATCACCAATATATTCCAGGTCTTGTTGCAGGTCGCTTTTTTCAGAGAGGACAAAGATGCAAAAGAAGAGAAAAAATTATGCGATATATATATATCACATCACCTGGATGATTATACCATGGGGAGTTTTGGCTCAATAGATGGTATCGTCAATGAAGGTTTGCTGAGAGGCGATTCCATTTATCCGCGATTAAAAAAATTTGCTGATTCACTGGACCAAATTTATGGCCCGGATAAAAGAAGTTATCCCATATTACCTAAAGTCAATTCGGTGAAAATCTCTTCATTTGAAGTGCATGGACTTTTAAAAACAAATGAAGCATTTTTCCTGCACCGCATAGATATGCTGCCCAATATATTTTATACAGCAAAAGATATATCAAGCCATATTCGAAAAGCATTCGGGACGAGGTATTATAAAAAAATCATTTACGAATTGCAACCCCTGGAAGACGGTAGCGTAAAGATTATTTTTGAAATAGAAGAAAACCCGTTCACATTTGCCAAAGCTGCGCTTTCCTACAATTCTTTTAATGGCATCAGTATTATTGGAAATATCACTTCGAGAAATTTCTTTACACCTTATTCGAGAAGCCTTGTGTCTGTGAACATCGGGGAAAATTTGCGTGTCCGCGGTGAACACCTGCAGTATTTTGGAAAATTTAAAACGCTCACTTTAGCAGCATCTGTTGAAGCTGCAAATACCAGCTTTACCAATTATATTAATTTTATAAAAGATGGCACTTATAAACAAAACTCTTTTACGGCTGATGTAAATATGCACTGGACTTTGAGAAGAAATTATGCGATTGGAATTGGTACAAATTTTCAATCCTATTATTATAAACCGGACATTCCCTCAAAATTTGAATTGCGTGGTTATAACAATTTTTTGAATACTTATGCCTTTATAAAATTGAACACTTTAAGCAATACTATTTATCCAAAAAAAGGAACAAAAATTTTCGGACAGGCCGGGTATATTTATAACCAGCACCATGATATTGATTTTTATCATAATGGAAATATTATTTTAAGTGAGGATTCACTGAAAGGCCAGTTTTCGGATTATTGGCATATACAAGCCGGTTTCAAAAATTATGCACCGTTAATATCAAAATTTACTTTACTTACTACCATGCAATTGGGCATCTCATTTCATAGCAAATCTATTTTTAATGGTGATTATTATATTGGCGGCCTTATTGCAAGTTTTCCAAACCAAATAGTTTTTGCCGGGTTAAATGAAGGAACTATCAGAACCAACAGTGCCCTGATGTTGCAGTCCGGCCTGCGTTACCATCCTTATACAAATTTGTATTTCACTGCTAAAGCAAACGTGATGGCTTATGATTTTATTAATAATTCCGAACTCACTAAATCCGGCAATTTTTTATCCGGCTATTCCATCACACTGGGATATAATTTTATTTTAGGACCTTTAGAATTAAGCGTCATGTATAGCGACCAGTCAAAAAAATTATTGCCTTATATTAATCTCGGCATTCCATTTTAAACATTGGCAAAGAATCTTTATGAAAACTTGTACAGATCAAATGAACAGGACTGTGACATTGCCGGTTTTTCCTCCGCAAAAAACTATTTCACTGGTACCTTCTATCACGGAATTATTATTTGACCTTGGCCTGGAAAATCAAATAGCCGGCGTCACTAAGTTTTGTGTACATCCAAAAGACAAATGTAAAAGCAAGACCATTATTGGTGGCACAAAAAATATTCATCCTGAAAAAATACAACAAATAAACCCGGATTTAATCATTGCTAATAAAGAGGAAAATGAAAAAGGTCAAATTGAATTATTGGAAAAATTGTACCCCGTTTGGCTGAGCGATGTGGATGATTTTTCAGGAGCAATTGATATGATTTTTAAAGTTGGTGAAATTACCGGCACGGAAAAAGTAGCCCAAAAGTTTATCAATAAGATCCATTCAAATTTTTTGCAAATCACACCCCCGGAAAAAAAATATAAAGTAACTTATCTCATCTGGCAAGAACCATATATGACCGTTGGCGACGATACTTTTATTCATAGCATGCTGCAAAAAGCAGGCTTGCAAAATGTTTTTAAAAATGAAAAACGATACCCGGAGATTTCCCTGGAAAATATTATTGAGCGGCAAACAGAAATCCTATTCCTTTCTTCGGAGCCATACCCCTTTAAAGAAAAACACAAAGAAGCATTTGAAAAACTTTTACCCGGAATAAAAATAATACTTGTTGATGGGGAAATGTTCAGTTGGTATGGCAGCAGGATGATCGTTTCTGCGAAATACTTCATGCAATTGCAAAAGAATTGTGTTTCTGCTATGAATACATAAGCCAATTTCATTGGCCATTATCCGGCGATTCCTTATATTTGCAGCCTGGAATTTTTCCGGGGGAAATATCTTCGGAATTTCCCATTTTTCCAAAATAAACAAACCATTTTATTCAATCAATTTTCCCGCTATGGCAAATGAAAAGATTCTTCAAATCATGGGTGATAAAGGCGCAAACCTGCTGGATCACAAGTGTACTACCATTGATAAATCAATGCTGACTTTACCTTCTGTTGACCATATTGATAAAGTCTGGGCTTTTAGTAACCGCAACACTCAGGTGATGCGCAGTATGGAACAATTGTTAAGTCATGGCAGACTTGGTGGCACAGGTTATTGCAGTATCCTGCCGGTTGACCAGGGCATAGAACATAGCGGAGCCAGTGCTTTCGGGCCAAACCCTATTTATTTTGATCCTGAAAATATCGTGAAATTAGCGATTGAAGCGGGGAGCAATGGTGTTGCTTCCACATTTGGCGTACTCGGAATATTGAGCCGGAAATATGCCCATAAAATTCCTTTTATCGTAAAATTAAATCACAATGAATTATTGACTTGCCCGAATAAATTTGATCAGACTTTATTCGGCACTGTAAAAAATGCCTGGAACCTCGGTGCCATGGCAGTTGGCGCCACAATCTATTGGGGTAGCGAAGAAAGCACCCGTCAATTGAAAGAAATTTCAGAAGCCTTTGAACAGGCGCACGAGTTGGGTATGGCTACGATATTGTGGTGTTATTTAAGAAATGATGCTTTCAAAAAAGATGGCGTTGATTATAGCGCCTCAGCCGACCTTACTGGCCAGGCAAATCACCTGGGTGTAACGATCCAGGCAGATATTATTAAACAAAAATTACCGGTGAATAATGGCGGATACAACACTATTAAGTTTGGTAAAACAAATAAAGCCGTGTATGAGAAACTGACAACTGATAACCCGATTGATCTTTGCCGTTATCAATTGATGAATTGTTATATGGGTAAAGTTGGCCTGATCAATAGTGGTGGTGAAAGTAAAGGTGCCGGAGATTTATATGATGCGGTGGAAACTGCTATCATCAATAAACGTGCGGGTGGTATGGGTTTGATAATGGGCAGAAAAGCTTTCCAGAAACCCATGAAAGAGGGCATCGAGTTATTGAATTTAGTCCAGGACGTTTATTTAGACAATTCTATAACCGTTGCTTAATAAAACTGTATAATGATCCTGCTGCATGAATTGTGCAGCAGGATTTTTTTTTAAAATTTCTACAATTCATAAAGAAATTTGCTTATTGCTTTTTTCTTACCTTCATTTTCCCAATGCTGAAAAAATAATGAATAAAGAAAATAATAAAGATCCTAAAGAACCCCAGGAAGACTTTTTTGAAACATCCCTTTCCGGCGAGGAAGATGCTATGAACAAGGACTCTGCGCAAAGGCAAAAATGGTATAAAAGATTGCGTAAAGGGATTACTACATCCACTTCGGAGAAAAAAGAAATGCCGGAAGGGCTTTGGACAAAATGCCCGGAATGCAGTTATATATGTACGACTACAGAGCTGAGGGAAAATTTATTTGTTTGCCCAAAATGCAACTATCATCACCGCATTGGCAGCCTGGAATATTTTGATTTTTTATTTGATAATAAGGCATACACAGAATTATTTGACAATATCCGCAGCATAGATTTCTTATCATTTACTGATTTGAAACCGTATGGAAAAAGGCTGGAAGATATTGAGGAAAAAACCGGTCTCACAGACAGTTTCCGCGTTGGCCTGGGAAAAGTGAATGAAGTAGAAATGATCATTGCCTGTATGGATTTTGCATTCATCGGCGGATCACTTGGCAGTGTGATGGGGGAAAAATTCAGTCGCGCCGTTGATTATTGTATTGCCCATCAATTACCTTATGTAGTTATATCAAAAAGTGGCGGAGCGCGGATGATGGAAAGTGCTTTCAGCCTGATGCAACTGGCAAAAACAAGTGGGAAATTATCGCAGTTAAGCGATGCAAAATTGCCATATATTTCTGTGTTGACAGATCCGACTTTTGGCGGTATTACAGCTAGCTTCGGCATGCTGGGCGATTTGAATATTGCTGAACCCGGCGCCCTGATTGGCTTTGCAGGCCCACGCGTGATTAAAGAAACCATTAAAAAAGATTTACCGGAAGGTTTTCAACGCAGCGAATTTTTATTGGAACATGGTTTCCTCGATTTTATCATTGACCGTAAAAAGCTGAAAGATAAACTCTCGCAAATAGCCCGTTTTTTCAAAAACTGATTTTCATTTTAAAAAGGTTTTTGCAACCCTGCAAATTCCATTTTACCGGAACGATAAAGCATGAAGCAAATGGCTACGAAAGAAATGAAAAACAGGCAGGCATATTTTCATTATAATATTGAAGAAAAATTTATTGCCGGCATCGTATTGCTGGGAACTGAAGTGAAATCCATCCGGGAAGGAAAAGTAAGTTTCAATGATAGTTTCTGCATTTTGGATCGTGGTGAATGCTGGGTGCGTGCTTTATACATTTCCGAATATTCACATGGCAATGTAAATAATCATATCCCGGTGCACGACCGCAAACTTTTGCTTACAAAAAGAGAATTAAAAAAACTCCAGGCAGCCACCAAAGAAAAAGGTTTTACCATCATTCCGCTGCGTGTTTTTTTTACAGAAAAAAATTTGGTGAAAGTTGAAATCGGCCTCGCACGTGGTAAAAAAATTCATGACAAAAGAGAAACCATGAAAACGCGTGATACCGAAAGAGAAATGCGTCGTTTCATAAAATAAAAAAACGCTGTAAAAATCTTACAACGTTTTTTTTTATTAAGCTATTAAAACTATTTCTGGTTTATCAAGTTGTATAATTCATCCAGTTTTGGAGAAAGAATAATTTCGGTACGGCGATTTTGCGCTCTTCCTTCCGGTGTTGAATTTGTTGCAACAGGATCATACATGCTGTGCCCTGAAGCTACAACACTGCGGGGATCTACTTTATAATCATTCACCAAAATCCGAACAATAGATGTTGCACGTGCAGTACTCAACGCCCAGTTATCTTCATATTTACCACGAATGGGAATTGAATCAGTGTGGCCTTCAATATCCACAGAAATATCTGGATTTAAAACCAGCACTGCGGCAAGTTTACTTAGTGCATCTTTACCCTTCACATTTACGACGGCACTTCCTGAAGGAAATAATAAACCTTCACTCAGGCTCACATAAACTTTCCCGTTTTTCTGAGTGACCGTTAACTCGTTTGCGGTAAAGCCAACCAATGCATCTGCCATTTTCTTTTTCAATTCTTCTGCTTTCATTTTTTGCTGATCGAGTAAAGCCTGTAATTGAGCCAGTTTCTTTTGTTGCGCTGCAAGTGTTTGCTGATTTTGATTCAGTGTATTTGTTTTGTCGCTTATATCAGTGGATAATGATGCATTTTTATTTTTCAAATCATCTATCTGTCTTTGAAGAATTGTTATTTGACCCTGCAAATCAGAAACTTTATTAGCCAATACGGCGCTGTCACTTCTTAAGTACCTGTTAGCGATCTGTTCATCCCGGTATTTCTTATTTGCTACACAACTTGATAGAATAATCATACCGACCAGGGCGGTAAAAATCATCTTTGGATTTACTTTCATATTAAATGTTTTCGCTAAGGTCGGAAAAAATAGTGCCAAAGATGGTTTTAGTGAAAATCTTATAGAAGTGTTATTGATAATATCACTTCATTTTATCACACGGACTCCATGCTGATTCCTTTTTCGTATTTTTGAAACCAAATTTTAAACAAGATGCATCGCAGAAAATTATTACAGATTGGTTCTTTAGGAATTGGAACACTTGCTGCCAAAAATCTATTTGCTTCAGGTTTTTCCGGGCATGCAGGCAGGAAACCTATTGTACTTTCTACCTGGGATGCAGGCATCGAAGCCAATAAAGCTGCCTGGAAAATTTTGCGCGAAAAAGGACATGCGCTGGACGCCGTGGAGCAAGGTGTGATGGTGACGGAATCTTCACAAAACTGTTGCGTGGGATTGGGCGCAAACCCTGACAGGGATGGCTATGTAACACTTGATGCGAGCATTATGAATGGAAATGGTGATTGTGGCGCTGTGGCATTTTTAGAAAGAATAAAACACCCCATATCAGTTGCCAGAAAAGTGATGGAAAAAACACCGCATGTGTTACTCGTTGGAGTTGGTGCGCAACAATTCGCCGTTGAAGAAGGGTTTCCATTGGAAAGCGAAACCTTATCGCCTGATGCACAAAAAACGTATGATGATTGGCTGAAAGAACATCATTATAAACCCCAGGTAAATATTGAAAACTCAAAAGGACAAAATGCATTTGCACCGGCAAAACTTTCAAATAATGAATGGAATCATGATACGATTGGAATGATTGCACTGGATGCGAATGGAAATCTTGGAGGAAGTTGTACTACAAGCGGAATGGCTTTTAAAATGCGTGGCCGTGTAGGCGATTCACCCATAATCGGTGCGGGTTTGTATGTGGACAATGAAGCCGGAGCGGCTGTATCCACGGGACTTGGAGAAGAAGTGATCCGTATATGTGGAACGCATCTCGTAGTGGAATTTATGCGGCAGGGATTGTCACCACGTGATGCCTGTAAAAAAGCAGTGAACCGCATTATTGACCGGTATAAAAATTCTGATAAAATAAAAGATATACAAGTTGGCTTCATTGCTTTAAATCCGAAAGGTGAATATGGCGGTTATTGTATTCATCCCGGTTTCAATTATGCCGTGTGCTATTCGGATGATTATAATCAATTGACCAATAGTGAATTTGTCCTTTAAATAAATTTTTATGTTACTTGAAATAGCGGTTTTTAATATGGATTCAGCCTTACTCGCTGCAGCTTCAAACGCTGACCGGCTGGAGATTTGCGATAATATCTATGATGGAGGCACCACGCCATCGCATACTTTTTTAGAAATGGCTGCCAAGAAATTTTCCATTCCAGTTTTCCCCATGATCCGGCCGCGCGGCGGAGATTTTTTATATAGCGAAACAGATTTCCAAATCATGCTGAAAGATATTTTATTTTGTAAATCACTCGGCTTTGCGGGAATTGTAACCGGCGTTTTAGAAAAAAACGGTCAAGTGGATGTAAAAAAATTACATAAGCTTGTAGAAGCCGCATTCCCCATGGATGTTACATTCCACAGGGCATTTGACCGTTCCAAAGATCCTTTTGAAAGCATGGAAAAAATTATTGATTGTGGCTGTGAAAGAATTTTAACCAGCGGACAAAAACCGGATGCGATATTGGGAAAAGATTTAATTAAAGCATTGATCGAAAAAGCAGAGAGCCGGATTACCATTATACCCGGAAGTGGCGTGCGAAAAGAAAACATTCTGGAACTCGCAAAATATACAGGCGCTACAGAATTGCATACTTCAGCCCGAAAAAATATTCCATCAGAAATGGAATTCATTCAAGAGTCCATGCAGGAAGATATCACCAATATTTCAGTTGATGGAAATGAGATCAGGGAAATGAAAAAACGCATTTCCGAATAACATTATACAGGCATATTTTTCAAACATTCAGCGAGATTTTTCTCCCAATTTTTTATTTCTATACCAAATTCATTTTCTATCCTGGAGGTGCTGAAAACAGCGTACAGCGGCCTTTTCGCCGGTGTTGGATATTCTTTAGTGGAAATTTTTTTTATAAAACACTCCGCACCTGATAATTTTTTAATACCCATTGCAAAATCATACCAACTGATATTTCCTGCATCACTGTAATGATAAATGCCATATTCATTAAAATTATTTTTTTCATTCACGTGCGAACAAATTTTCAATAATGCAACTGCAAAATATTTTGCATAAGTAGGTGAACCAAACTGGTCACCAACTACAGAAACTTCATTGCGGGTTTTAAATAAATGCAGCATGGTCTTTACAAAGTTTTTTCCATATTCACTATACAGCCAGGATGCGCGGATGATGAGTGTTTTTTTACATTCCTGCAAAGCAAACTCCTCTCCTGCTCTTTTTGTAAAACCATAATAATTTACCGGATCTGTTTTATCTGATTCTATATAATGTGTATTTTTTTCCCCGTTAAAAACGTAATCTGTAGAAATATGAAGCAATGTGCAGTTGAAGTTAGCACAGGCTTTCGCTAAATTTGCAACGGCCGTAGCATTCACCCGAAATGCCTGCTCCCGTTCGCTTTCAGCCAGGTCAACAGCAGTATAAGCCGCCATATTGATACAAAATACAGGTTTATTTTTTTCAAAAAAATGGCGTACATTTTCATTGTCAGTAATGTTCAATATTTCTTTACCTGTAAATAAAAATTCAAATTGCTTAAACCTGTTTGCCACATGTTGCAATGACCTTCCGAGCTGGCCATCTTTGCCGGTAACTAATATTAAGGGTTTTGATGCGGCCATTAAAGACTCCAGTATTTCCTGTTATGAATTGTGTTTTTGAAAATGCCTTTCAGGTCTGCAATCAAAGCGTGTTCTTTTGTAATACTTTCAAAATACGCTTCATCTAATGCACAATAATCATGATGCGGTACAGCTACGATCACTGCATCATAATCATTATCCGGTTTTTTTGTCAATGAAAAACCATATTCTTTTTGCAGGTCTTCAGAAGAAGCATGCGGATCAGTGATGTGCACATTCAAATAATAATTTTTTAAAGACAACACAATATCAGCAACTTTTGAATTGCGGATATCACTTACATTTTCTTTAAATGTAGCGCCCATAATGAGCACCTTTGCGGCTTTCACATCTTTTGTATGTAATATTAAATGACGGATGATTTTCCCGGCAACATAATTGCCCATATTATCATTCACCTGCCGGCCACTCAAAATAACCCGTGATTTATAACCAAGCTGCGCAGCTTTATACGTGAGATAATAAGGATCAACGCCAATGCAGTGCCCGCCAACAAGACCCGGTGAAAATTTTATAAAATTCCATTTTGTACCTGCTGCCTCCAACACATCATACGTGTTGATATTCATTTTATCAAAGATTAAAGAGAGTTCATTCATTAAAGCAATGTTCAGATCGCGCTGCACATTTTCAATCACCTTAGCTGCTTCCGCAGTTTTTATGGAAGGCGCTTTGTGTACGCCGGCATCAATGATCAGTGAATAAACGGCTGCAATATTCTCGAGTGATTCTGTATCACAACCTGAAACTATTTTAATTACTTTTTGCAGGCTATGGGTTTTGTCTCCGGGATTAATTCTTTCCGGTGAATAACCGGCTTTAAAATCTGCGCACATTTTTAAACCACTTTCCTGCTCAACAATTGGAATACAATCTTCTTCGGTACAACCGGGATAAACAGTTGACTCAAAAACAATATAATCGCCGGGTTTTACAACACTACCAACAATCTTACATGCTTTTTTCAACATTGAAAGATCAGGTACATGGTATTCATCCACAGGAGTAGGGACTGCAAGAATAAAAAAATCTGCCTGCTTTAAATCGTTTTGATCGCATGTAAAAAAGATATCACAATTATCAAATTCAGCCGCTACTATTTCTTTGCTCGGATCAATATTTTTTTTCAACAAATCAATTCGACCGGGATTTATATCAAAGCCAATCACTTTAATTTTTTTAGCAAAAGCGAGTGCGACAGGCAGACCAACATAGCCCAGCCCAATCACGGCCAGGGAAGATTCTTTATTAATTAAACGCGCAGTTGTCATATAAAAAATTAATTACCTGTTCACGTATTCTAAAACAGAAGTTGTAATGTATTCCAGTTGATCGGAATCCATTTCTGTATGTACTGGCAAAGATATTACGCGCTCTGTAAGCCAATCGGTAACAGGTAAATTTACAGGCTCAATATCTAAAGCATCAAACATTTTCTGCCTGTGACCGGGAACGGGGTAATAGATCATGGAAGGTATATTTTTTTCGGCCAGGAAAGTTTGTAAACCATCCCTGTCCACATCCTGCAATTGCAAAGTGTACTGATGAAAAACATGTTTGCCATAAGGTGCACGCCATGGTGTTCTTATCTTTTCGCAAGTTTCAAAAGCACGGTCGTAATAATCAGCAACAGATCTTCGGGCCTCAATATATTCATCCAATTTCGCGAGTTTGATTTTTAATATGGCGGCTTGAATTGTATCAAGCCGGCTGTTACAACCAACCATGTCATGATAATATCTTTTTTGCTGACCATGATTAGCGATCATGCGCATTTTTTCAGCGAGTGCATCATCGTTCGTGCTGATTGCGCCGCCATCACCATAAGCGCCCAAATTTTTTGATGGAAAAAAAGAAGTCGTGCCGATATGCCCGATGCCACCTGTTTTTTTCACAGCTCCATTATCAAAATAATAATCTGCTCCGATTGCCTGTGCATTGTCTTCAATCACAAACAGGCCGTGCTTTTCAGCGATCTTTAAAATTTCTTCCATGGGTGCCGGTTGGCCGTATAAGTGCACAGGAACAATTGCTTTTGTCCGCGGTGTGATGGCTTTTTCAAGCAATGCGGGATCCATACAAAAACTCATTTTATCCACTTCGGCAAAAACCGGTGTAAGGCGAAGAAGCGCCACCACTTCAGTTGTAGCGATATAAGTAAAAGATGGTGTGATCACTTCATCACCAGGTTTAAGATCCAAAGCCATCATAGCAATTTGCAAAGCATCTGTGCCATTTGCACATGGAATTACATGTTTCACACCGAGATATGTTGCAAGATTTTCAGAAAATTCCCGTACAGGGTTTCCATTGATAAATGCGCTGCTTTCCAGTACATCGAGCACTGCTTTATTAATTTCTTCCTTTATATTATGATACTGTTTTTTTAAGTCAACCATTTGTATGGGGCGCATAAAAGATTTTTAAGGCAGCAAATTTACTTAAAAAATCAAAGAATAAATGGTGCATGAAGCGGACTGTTCCAAATGAATTCCGTTTCTTTACAAAACCTGTAGAAAATGGGAAAAATATTTTACCTTTTATTCCTCCGGCTTTATCCTGCCATTGCCTCGCTGATTTCACCATTTAATCCCAAAGCAAAAAAATGGCTTGACGGCCGTAAAAATATTTTTGAAAAAATTAAAAACGAGCTTCCTCATGATGACAGAAAAAAAATCTGGATGCATTGTTCATCATTGGGAGAATTTGAACAAGGAAGGCCGCTACTGGAAAAATTGCGGAATGAATATCCTGGCTTTAGAATAATAGTCAGTTTTTTTTCCCCTTCCGGGTATGAAGTGCAAAAAAATTATGCCGGCGCAGATCATGTTTTTTATTTACCTATGGATTCTAAAAAAAATGCCGCGAAATGGTATGAACTCATCAATCCGGCTTGCGTACTTTTTGTGAAATATGAGTTTTGGAATTTTTATTTACAGGAAGCACGTAAAAGAAAAATTCCGCTATTACTCATTTCTGGTATTTTCAGGGAGAGCCAGCCATTTTTTTCCTGGTATGGAAAATTTTACCGCAATATGCTGACATGTTTTACGCATTTATTTATACAAAATGAAAACTCCGCAAAACTGCTTCAATCAATCGGCATTGAAAATTTCACTACCTGCGGAGATACGCGGTTTGACCGGGTGATTAATATGGAAAAAAATCAAATTACTTCTCCGGGTATAGAAAATTTTTGCGGGAATGCCATAACCGTTATTGCCGGAAGTACCTGGCTGGAAGATGATGAAGAATTAAATCATTTTGTCAATAAAAAAATGGACATGCGTTTTATTATTGCGCCGCATGATATTGGCCCGGACAGGATCAAAGAATGTATGGCTTTGTATAAAAATTCTATCCTGTATTCTGAATATATAAAAGAACTTTATTTACCACCCGGAATTAATACGATCATCATTGATAATATTGGTATGCTGAAAAGATTATATGGTTATGCCACGATTTCATTTGTGGGAGGCGGTTTTGGTGGAGATGGTGTACACAATGTGCTGGAACCCGCGGTGTATGGGCGTCCTGTATTATTTGGCCCGGTATATGAAAAATTCCCGGAAGCAGAAGATCTCGTGGCAAATGGCGGCGCATTTTCCGTCATTGATGCCATTGAACTGGAGGAAAGGCTCGATGAATTAATGAGTGATGAAAATTTATACAAAGCTGCTTGCGTAAAAGCCCGTGAATTTGTAGAGTCACATGCCGGCGCTACGAAACAAATACTGGATTATTTTAAAGAGAAGCGTCTCCTGACCAACTGATCAAACATGTCCACCGTGTCATTTTTTTCAGGCCAGCCAATTTTTACTTTTAACTCCCGCTGAATCCAATATTCTGCTTCGGGAAGTGAATGGAAAGCGTTGATGGTTTTAAGGCTTCTTTCATACATATTTTCATCGCCGCGGAAAAGTTCATTGATAAAAAGAAAGCGGTCATTAATACCAATTGCTTTTTTTAAATCTTTTACCGGTGCATCTTTCAATGTATTTGCCAGTTCCACATGTGAAGGTTTTAAGCGTTCATTTAAACTAAAATCATTTGAGCGCATGCTTTCATTTAATTCAAACAATTCTTTTTCCTGGTGGGCAAATGTTGGTATTTCATTTACGGAATGTATTCCCCAGGAAACGGCAATTTCTGTAGGCAAATCTTCCGTGGCTTCCGGTATATATTTTTCTTCTTTTTCAGCAAAAACTGGTTCGCCGTTAATGGCTATTTCATGGTTTTCATTCAGCACTGCTTCATTGTTTTTATATGCTGCATAAGGGTTTGCGGGCATCTTCACAGCAACTTTTCTATGTGAATTATTTTGTGGCTGTTGTACCATGCACAATTCTGCCAGGATCATCTGAGCAGTTACGATCAGTGTTTCAGGCTTTGCGCCCTGTTTGTATTGTTCCAGTAAAAGATGTATTAAAGCACCCGGTTTTTCCATAAGTTCAATTACTTTTGGCCATTAAAGGTTAAAAGTACAATTCATTTGAATTTCAACTATAAATTTTATGTGAATGTTTTGCTACGAGTCAATAATTCATTTTTAAAAATAAAATTCAAGACCCCTTTTAATGGCATCTTATAAAAATATAAATACGCTTTTAAAAAAAGATTTATTGCTTGAAGTGCGCCAGCAATATACATTATACGGCATCCTGTTGTATGTGGCTTCCACGATCTTTATTGTGTATCTTTCAATGGGCCAGCCGGAATCCGTTGTCTGGAATGGTTTGTTTTGGGTAGTGCAATTATTTGTTTGTGTAAATGCGATGGCTAAAAGTTTCCTGCAGGAAAGCCGTGGCCGCATGTTATATTATTATACCATTTCGGGTGCAACAGATTATATTATTTCAAAATTATTATTTAATGCCATCTTAATGGCCGTGATGACAATCGTGAGTATCCTTATATTTTTATTACTATTAGGAAATCCAATTTATTATTTTGGGCAATTTATCCTGATCAGTTTATTGGGCGGCTTTGGCCTGAGCCTGGTATTTACTTTTTTAGCCGCCATTGCGGCAAAGGCACAGCAGCAGGCTGCACTCATGGCTATCATGGGTTTCCCGCTCATTATTCCGCAATTATTATTACTGGGAAAAGCCGCGCGGCAAGCATTTGAACCAGTAGTGCAGGCGGGTTTTTCGCAAATGATTTTATTGCTGGTTTGCCTGGATTCATTGATCATTGTTTTAGCAATTATCCTCTTTCCATTTTTGTGGAGAGATTAAACAAATTTTATTTTCCTGCGTTCATGTAGTAATTTTGCAAAGTTTAAAAATGGAATCACTTAAAGTTATTGGCATGAAGAAATCCTGGTGGAAAGTTTTATGTTTTGTTTTGTTACTCTATACATGCACAATGGGTTTTTTAGTAAAAATACCTGTCCTCGATGGCAGGCTTCAGCAATCAATCCGCAATCTTTATTTCCATGTACCCATGTGGTTTTGCATGCAGACACTTTTTATTATTTCCGTGATTTATTCCATTTTGCATCTACGCAAACAGGATTTGAAAAGTGATATGTATGCAGTGGAATTTGCGCGTACAGGTCTCGTGTTTGGTGTACTTGGAATTACGACCGGCGCTATCTGGGCGAATTATCAATGGGGCGCTCCCTGGTCTGGTGATGCGAAACAAAATGGCGCTGCTATAGCTTTGCTTATTTACTTTGCCTATTTCATTTTACGTGGCTCATTCCAGGATGCTGATAAAAAGGCGAATATTAGTGCTGTGTATAATATTTTTGCCTTTGCCATGTTATTTCCAACCCTCTGGATATTGCCGAGAATGACGGAATCACTGCATCCCGGCGGACAGGGAAGTGAAGGGAATCCTGCATTAAATGGCAGCGATTTAGCACCTTCCATGCGTATGGTCTTTTGGCCTGCAGTTTTTGGCTGGATACTTTTAGGCGTATGGATCACAACATTGCGAATAAGGCTTCAAAAAATAAAAGAACAACATGCATTATATTAATAAATTAAAAACTGTTTTAACCATTATCTGTGTCTTCTTGTTAAGCATTTATTCATTTGCTCAAAAAAATATGGATATTAAAACAGAAGAGCCGACTGATTTCATGCATAGCAACGGTAAAATTTTTGTTGTTATGGCCGTCGTTGTAACTATTGTAACCGGCCTTCTCATTTACCTCATCAACTTAGACCGTAAGATCGGTAAGGTAGAAAAAAAATTACCCGAACAAAAACGCTAATGTAATGGCAAATCCTGCAAGTCAATTTTTTATATACACAATTAATAAATATCTTTATCACTAAAAATTAAATCATGTCAGATCAAACGTACAGCTTCTTCGAAAGCGTTACACGCAGCTTTGATAAGGCGGCGGTATTCACCAAATGGGAAAAGGGAATTTTAGAACAAATTAAAGCCTGTAATGCAGTATATCAAATGCGCTTTCCCGTGAAGCGTGATGATGGTTCAGTCGAAGTATTGGAAGCATATCGCGTACAGCATAGTCATCACAAAACACCTTGTAAAGGGGGTATTCGATTCAGCGAAGCAGTAAACCAGGATGAAGTAATGGCACTCGCTGCTTTAATGACATATAAATGTGCATTGGTAAATGTTCCATTTGGTGGTGCTAAAGGCGGCATCAAAATTAGTCCTCGCAAATACAGTGAATTTGAATTGCAAAAGATCACCCGTCGTTATACTGCGGAATTAATCAAGAAAAATTTTATCGGGCCGGGTACCGATGTTCCTGCACCAGATTATGGAACAGGCGAAAGAGAAATGGCCTGGATATTAGATACCTATTCTACCATGCGTCCGGGCGAAATAGATGCTATGGGCTGTGTAACTGGTAAACCTGTAACACAGGGTGGTGTTCGCGGAAGAAAAGAAGCGACGGGTCTTGGTGTTTTTTATGGTGTGCGTGAAGTATGTAACATGCCGGACATGATGGAAAAATTAGGCTTAACAACCGGCATAAAAGGAAAACGTGTGGTGGTACAAGGCCTCGGAAATGTGGGTTATCATTCCACGAAATTTTTCCGGGAAGGTGGCGCTAAAATAGTTGCTATTGCAGAATATGAAGGTGCTATTTTTTGTGAAGATGGTTTGAATGAACTCGACTTGTTTTTACATCGTCAGAAAACAGGAACTATCCTCAATTTCCCCGGCGCAACGAATTTAGAAAAAAGGTCAGATGCTTTAGAATTGGAATGCGATATATTAATTCCTGCAGCTTTGGAAAATGTGATCAATAAAGACAATGCGGATAGGATCAAAGCAAAAATTGTTGGCGAAGCTGCGAATGGCCCTTTAACGCCTGATGCCGATGATGTTTTAGATAAAAAAGGCATCCTGGTAATTCCTGATATGTATTTAAATGCGGGTGGTGTTACCGTTTCTTATTTCGAATGGCTGAAAAATTTGAGCCATGTTCGTTATGGCCGGATGGAAAAAAGATTTACAGAAAATATGAATAAACATATCCTGAGCCAGATAGAAGAATTGACAGGCAAAGAAGTAAATGAAACAGAAAAACAATTCATTGAGCACGGAGCAAGTGAAGTGGATTTGGTATATAGTGGACTTGAAGAAACAATGATCGAAGCAACACATGAAATCATGAATTGCTGGAAAAATAATCCTTCCATTCCAAATATGCGCACCGCTGCGTATGTGGTAGCAATTGATAAAGTGGGAACTGCTTATGCAGAACTCGGAATATTTCCTTAATCATTTTCATATAAAGATCTACAAACCCGCATTTTTTTGCGGGTTTTTTTGTGCCTGTTTTTGGTTCTTATGATACCCGAAAATTCATTTTTAAAAAAACCTGTATCTTTATAAACACTAAATCGTACAGCCATGAAAACAATTTTTACGTTATTAACTTTATGCTTCTTCTCATTTTTACATGCACAACAAGTGCAACCTGATTCAACTTTTGGAATCAATGGACAAATGCTGACAAACATTGGAGGTGATGATTTTATATATTGTATCGTCGCGCAAAATGATGGAAAAATCATTGCCGCTGGCAGCGAAAGACATTATTACCAATCAAGTGTACTCGAAAAGAGTGCGCTCACTAAATACCTGGTCAATGGTTTCCTGGATAAATCCTTTGGCCAAAATGGAAAAATCTCTTTAAAAATTGGAAAAGGTTTTTCAGAGTTTTATTCCGTTGGATTACAATCTAACGGAAAAATTATTGCCGCTGGTTATGCAAATTTCCAGGGCTTGTCAAATCAACCATTTTTAATGCGTTTTTCCCGGGATGGAAACATTGATAGTTCTTTTGGAGTTGATGGGATCGCAGAATTTAATATTCCGGGCAAAAACTCTTTTGCAACATCCATTGTCATTGATAACGATGATAACATAATAATAGGTGGATATGCATTATCATTTTTGGATGCCTCTATCGTAGTTTCCCGTTTCAAAGCAAATGGAAAAATTGATTCTTCTTTTAATAATAAGGGCTGGATGCTGCTGAATAACGGTCAATCGGTGCAGGCAAAAAGTATTGCTTTGCAAGTAGATGGGAAGATTGTTCTCACGGGCGTAGCAACAAGTAATAGCGGTTCCAGGAATATTATTGTTGCCCGTGTATTACATAACGGCAGGCCGGATAATACCTTTGGAACCAGTGGCATCAATTTGCTTACTTTCAATAATTTTGCTGAAGGCAAATCCATTACGATGAATGGGAATAAGATCCTCGTTGCCGGATGGGTAAGACAAACTTTGGACAATGATGATTTTGTAATAATTCAATTAAACAATGATGGTAATTTAGATGCTGCTTTCGGTGATGATGGTATTGTGCATACTGATTTTGGATATTCTGAAGATGCCTTTTCTTTACAGGTTGATAATGATAGCAAAATTTTAGTTGCCGGCAGGGCTTATGATAATCAACATTCATTTCAAAGCAGGGTTGCAATTGCACGTTATCATCCTAATGGCAGCCTGGATGAATCATTTGGCACACATGGCCGTATGCTAAGCGCTTTTTTTAATCGTCCTAAAAATGCTGCTAATTCAATGATCTTACAACCTTTCGGCAGAATAATTATTGCCGGTTCTTCAGGTGGAAATCAAACTGGCAGTTCAGACTTTGCCCTGGCACGTTTTGTTGAAAAAGAAAATTCATTTTTGACTAACTACCAACTCATCAAACTTACTGTTTTTCCCAACCCTGTAAATAATATTTTACAAATTAAACTGGAAGGTTTCTCACAAGGTGTTGAAGCAAAATTATTCAGCAAAACCGGTCGCTTATTTTTACAGGAAAAATTTCAACAGGTGCCGGGAAAACAATCTTTATTTTCTTTAAACACGGGAAGTATTCCAAATGGTATTTATACATTATTTGTTTCCGATGAAAAAGGAAATAGTAAATCAGCAGAAATTATCGTGCAGCATTAAATTATGGCCTGGAAAATTTTACCACTTATCAGCTTCTTCCGATGCGGTATCATTTGGTTCATCAGGACCTACAATATGCATCGTTTCACGTGGTGTAATGACTTCCGGCTCTTCTGGTTCTGCCGCTACACTTAATGGTTCTTCACTAACAGGTGCAGTGTTTTGCGGCTCATAACCGTTTTCATTTTCATCATGATTAAAAGCATCAAAATCGAAATCAGGCATCAATTCTGTTTTCACATGATCAATGGCTTCATTCAACGCTTTCGCGAATTTGTTGAAGTCTTCTTTATATAAAAATATTTTATGCCTGTCATAACCGTCATCATTCGGACGTTTTCGGCTTTCCGTTATAGTGAGGAAATAATCGCTGGCGCGTGTTTCCCGTACATCAAAAAAATAAGTTCTTCTTTTCCCCGCGCGAACCCTGTTGCTGAACACGCTTTCAATTCTCTTGTCGTTGTTTTCGTAAGCCACTGTTGTTGATTTGTTTAAAAAAATAAATGATCAGCGCAAATATAGTATTGTTTTTAAATTGTCAAAATTTGCTTTAAACTAAAATTTCTGCCTGGTCTTGTTCACCCGCAAGTTGCTTATGATATAATTCCGCATAATAGCCATTTTGTTTTAATAATTCCTCATGTGTGCCCTGCTCAGAAATAACGCCGTCATCTATCACGATAATTTTAGAAAAATTCAACACAGTGAAAATACGGTGCGTAATTAATATCGCTGTTTTCCCTTCAATAAATTCATAGAGATTATTGATGATCGTGTTTTCTGTTTTTGCATCCACTGCACTCAGGCAATCATCAAATAATAAAATGCCATGGCCTTTAATAAGTGCACGCGCTATGGAAACCCGTTGTTTCTGTCCGCCGCTTAATGTTACACCCCGCTCTCCTACCATCGTTTGATAACCGTTGGGCAATGCTTTTATTTCGGCATCTATGCAGGCAAGTTGTGCTGCTTTTTCCACTTCTTCCAATGAAGGTTTTTCAGTTAAACCAAAAGCAATATTATTTTCAATTGTGTCACTGAATAAAAACACATCCTGCGGCACATAATTGATATAATTACGCAGTGTGTGTAAAGGAAAATTATTAATATTCTTACCACCAATCGTAATCTCTCCTTCATTCAAATTAAAAAAATGTAAAAGTAATTGAGCTAAGGTTGTTTTGCCACTGCCCGTTCTACCCAATATTAATATTTTCTCACCTTCACGAATGTCCAGGTTAAAATGTTTCAGGGCCTGAATTCCCGTGTGTGCATAGGTAAATGACACGTTTTTAAATTGTATATCGCCTCCAATTTTTTCCGCATTATTTTCATTTTCCTGCACAGCCATTCCCGGTTTAATGGTCAGGAATTCATTGATCCTTTTTTGTGAAGCCGCTGCTCTTTGTATCATACTGGCGGTCCAGCCAATTGCGCTTACAGGAAAAGTGAGCATGTTGATATAAATGACAAACTCTACGATCAAACCTACATTTTGCGGATCCCGAATAGCCATAAAGCAACCCACCAAAATAGTTATAAGTGTACTCAATCCGATCATCAGAGAAATGCTGGGAAAATAAATGGCTTCCACGCGTGCGAGTCCTACTGCGTTTTGACGATAGGTTTCACTGTTGTCTTTGAAAAAATTAAACATCGCTTTTTCCTGCACAAAAGATTTAATAACGCGGATACCGGCATAGGATTCCTGCGCATTGGTTGTAAGATCAGAAAGGCTCGCCTGTACCTTTTCACTTTTTTTATGAATGATGGAATTCACTAAATAAATAGTGATCGCAAGTAATGGCAAAGGTGAAAGCACGAGTAAAGTAAGGTGTACATCTTTGCGCATCATATTCACCACGCTGAAACTGATCAGCGTGATAAGATTGATAAAATACATGATCGCCGGGCCTACGTACATCCGCACCCGGCTTACATCTTCGGTGATACGGTTCATCAGGTCACCTGTGCGGTTGATCTTATAAAAGGATGCATCAAGCGCCTGGTATTTTTTATAAATTTCGTTTTTCTGATCGTACTCAATATGGCGGCTCATGACAATAATTGTCTGGCGCATAAAATAGAGGAAAAGTCCGCGGATGAGTGCCACTACAAGGATGGTGATACTACTGATAATGACGATATTGGAGAAATCAAATTGGTTGACCCAGTGAATGAACCAGTTCATTGATTTGCCATATACTTCGGTGGATGTATTTGTAAATTTTCCGGAAAGGAATTGCTGCATTTTCCCCACGATAAAGCCGGTAATCTCTGGTGCCAGCACGGCAAAATAATTGGAAGCGATCACGAAAATTATCCCGCCAAAAAAGCGGTAACGGTATTTCCAGAAATAGGCGTTTAAAACTCCGAGGCTCTTCAAATCTTTTTTTGCAAAAATAAAGTTATTGAGGTGAAATATGGAAAGTGATATAAATAAGTGGAAAATTACTTTTTACTACATGCGCTTTTATGAATAAGTTCATAACGCTCCTAAAACAAAAATGCCCCGTTTTCACAGGGCAATGATTGTTTTGCGGAGAGAGAGGGATTCGAACCCCCGGAGGCTTTCACCTCAACGGTTTTCAAGACCGCCGCATTCGACCGCTCTGCCATCTCTCCGCGGCAAAAATAAGGCCTGTACTATATCAATCAAAATTAGTTTTGATAAAGGCTGCTTTTCAAGAACTTATTTTTTCGATACCTCTGAAACTGGATTTGCTTTTAAATGGTGGAAAGTTTTCTTATTTGATTTTTTAGTTCTCTATTTCAAAACCAGTTTGGTTCCTCAATAAAATTTTCGGGCAAAATATATTGGATAAAAAAGTATCCAAACTTCAAAATTCAACTCGCTACCTAAATTTCCCGAATCAATTATTTTTAACGTATCAGTTTTAAAGAAAAGGGCTTATTAAGCATACCTTTCCATACTTTATTAAAACCAAAATTGAAACTTTATATAAAATACATGGTCAGCCTTCGTTGCAAAATGATGGTAAAAGAAGAATTGAAAAAACTCGGCTTGCGCTATGTAACTGTTGATTTGGGTGTTGTTGAAATTTTGGAAGACATTACACAAGAGCAACGCAACGAACTTAAAAAAAACTTGCTTCGTTCAGGACTTGAATTACTGGATGATAAAAAAAGTATTTTAATCGAAAAAATAAAAGATGTGATCGTAGAAATGATACATTATTCAGATGAATTGCCGGATGCAAATTATTCTGATTACATCAGTGAAAAACTGCAGCAGGACTATACTTACCTGTCCAACACTTTTTCAGAAGTGAAAGGAATTACCATTCAGCAATTTATTATAATACATAAAATTGAAAAGGTTAAAGAATTGATACTCTATGATGAATTAAACCTAACAGAAATTGCTTATAAACTTCACTACAGCAGCGTGGCTCATTTATCAAATCAATTCAAAAAAATAACCGGGCTTTCTCCATCTTTCTTCAAAAAGTTAAAGCAAAAACGTCAAAGCAATTTAGAAAACCTGTGATTTATGTAAGGCTTTTCTTTTAATCTGTAATGCTTTAGAACTTCATTCAACGGAACTTTGTTACATAACAAATTCTTATTGGCGCAAGCTTTTAAGAGTAATATTTTTTTATAAACGAAACAATAAATAATGATAACAAAAGAAATGAAAATTGAGAATGGTGCTTCCGAAATTGAAAAGTCAAAAGTTCATATTGTGGTTGAAATTATTGAATATATGCCCAACGCCGTGGTAAGTAAGACAATTATCAAAAAGACAACGGGAAACATAACTGTTTCTTCATTGGATGCAGGTGAAGAATTAGCCGAAAAAACTTCGCCATTTGATAATTATGTTCAAATCATTGACGGAGCTGCGGATCTTACGATTAATGATAAAGAATATAAGTTGAAGTTAGGCGATGGAATTATTATTCCCGCTCATACCAAACATCACTTCAATGCGAATGTTCAATTCAAAATGATTTCTACAGTTATCAAAAGCGGCTATGAAGATTGACAAAAAATAATAAAAAATGAAAACATTGTCATCTGCTGTTTCTGAGCCGTTAATTCCAAAGAAAAATAATTATTTACAGAAGAAAGACTTTCCAAAATTTAATGATGATGAGCATGAATTTATAGCATTTCTTGCTCATGAAGTGCGTAACCCATTAGGGAGTATTAAATTATCTGCTGAAATTCTGTATAACATTTTAGAAGATAATGATCAGAAAGAATACCTCGAAATTATCATGAGAAATTCAGTCAGAATAAATGACCTGATTACCAGGTTACTTACGTATCAAAAGCATGAAAGAGAAATTGCAAGCCATTCCGTTAACGGGCTTCTTACTGAAGTATTGAATATTGTGCATGACAGGATGAAACTGAAAAACATCACTGTTATAAAAACATTTTCTGCTGATGATTTTGTTATAGTGGTGAATGAAGAAAAAATGAAAATTGCCTTCACAAATATTATCGTGAATGCAATAGACGCAATGCCCTCTGAAAAAGGCATATTAAAGCTGAGCGGCAAATATATTGAGGGCAAATATGTAATAGAAATTGAAGACAATGGATGCGGCATCAGCGAAGCACATTTAGAGTCAATATTTGATGCAGGATTTACGAATAAACCCGGCGGATTGGGTTTTGGATTACAAATAACAAAAACTATTCTTGAGGCAAATAATGTGGAGATTAAAGTAGAATCCGATGAAAGTGTGTTTACCCGATTTACGCTTTTATTTAACACCTACGTGGCGGCAAATGAAGGAAACATCTGTCGGGTAGAACAAGAAAGTATGAATGTTCAAAATGAAGAATAAGAAAAAATATTACATGACCTTTTTATAAAGTTGTTCAAAAAGTTACTCTCGCAAAATTATGGATTGGCTGATCCCGCAAAGACTGAAATTATACAAGTCAGTACTCCTGTTAATCAAAATAAAATTAAATCTGTATGATGAAAATCATATTTTTTTAAGAGTAAGATCAATTAAATAAACTGTTATAATGCAGAGTTTTGAGCATGAATAAAACGAATTTATTTGATACAAAAAATTTATAAATAAATACCAACTATGATTGAAAAGAAAATGAAAGTTTCAAACAAAAAGAAACAAGCAAAAAAAGCGTTAGATAGTCATGCAACGATGAAAGGTTTAGTATATGATGGACCTGGAAAAATTGCCCTAAAAAAAATACCAAAACCTGTTATTGAAAAATCAACAGATGCTTTGGTGAAAGTTATAAAGACAACGATCTGCGGAACAGATTTAGGCATCTTACATGGGAAAACGCCATCGGTAAAACCCGGTACCACATTGGGTCATGAAGGTGTTGGTGAAATTGTAGAAGTGGGAACTTCTGTTACTAATTTTAAAAAAGGTGATCATGTAATTATCTCTTGTATTACATCCGATGGCACTTGTGAATATTGCAAAAAGCAATTGTATTCGCATTGTGTAGATGGTGGCTGGATATTAGGTCATTTGATTAATGGCACACAAGCAGAATATGTTCGCATTCCGCATGCCAATAACAGTCTGTATTTAATTCCACCAAATGCTGACAAAGAAGCGCTGGTAATGTTGAGTGATATTTTACCAACCGGTTTTGAAATAGGTGTCATTGCAGGGCAGGTTCAACCAGGAGATACAATTGCCATTGTCGGCGCAGGACCAGTTGGTATGGCGGCTTTGCTCACTGCACAATTTTATTCTCCTGCAAAAATTTATATGATTGACCTTGATGATAATCGCTTGAAAATGGCTAAAAAATTCGGCGCAACGCACACGATTAATTCAGCCAAAGAAGATGCAGTAAAAAAAATGCTGGCTGTAACAAAAGATGGCGTTGATGTAGCTATTGAAGCGGTTGGTATTCCAGCAACTTTTGATATTTGTCAAAAAATTGTTCGTCCCGGTGGCCATCTTGCGAACATTGGTGTGCATGGTAAACCTGTTGACCTGCAGATTCAAAATCTATGGATACAAAACATTACGATTACCATGGGTTTGGTGAATACAAACACAACACCCATGCTGTTGAAAACTGTTTCGTCGGGCAAGCTGAAACCGAAAAAATTAATCACACATCATTTCAAATTAAAGGAGATAATGAAAGCGTACAAAGTGTTTGGCAATGCCGGGAAAGAGAAAGCAATGAAAGTAATTATTGAACCATAATACATGAATGAAACAGAAACATATCCGGCTGAAAAATTACAATATGGAAAAATTATTTCTGTTCGTGGCAGTGTTGTAGATGTATGGTTTGAAAATAATTTACCACCGGTTTATACTTTATTGCATTCCGGAAAAAATAAAGAAATATCCATTGAAGTTTTAGCACAATTGGATGATCATAGTGTGCGCGGCATTTCTTTAAATCCTACACAGGGATTGGCCCGTGGCATGGTAGTAGAAACAAATGAAACTGAACTCACTGTTCCAATCGGCAAAGAAATTATGGGACGCATGTTCGATGTATTTGGCAACACTATTGACCATCTTGAGCCGTTGAAAAATATGCAGCAACGCAATGTACACCAGTCGCCGCCATCATTGGCAAGCCGCTCTACCAAATCCGAAGTATTTGTAACAGGAATAAAAGCTATTGATGTGTTGATACCATTAGAACGTGGCGGCAAAGCGGGATTGTTTGGTGGGGCAGGTGTTGGTAAAACTGTTTTGCTTACCGAGATGATTCACAACATGGTTGGTCATAATAAAGGTGTGAGCATGTTTTGCGGAATTGGCGAACGTTGCCGCGAAGGGAATGAATTGTACAACGCCATGAAAGATGCCGATCTGCTAAAAGATATGGTGATGGTTTTTGGACAAATGAATGAACCACCCGGTGCACGTTTTCGCGTAGGTCATGCGGCACTAACGATGGCTGAATATTTTCGGGATGATGAACACCGTGATGTGTTGTTGTTGATAGATAATATTTTTCGTTTTATACAAGCCGGTATGGAAGTATCCGGATTGATGGGACAAATGCCTTCACGGCTTGGCTATCAACCTACGATGGGAACGGAGTTATCAGAATTAGAAGAACGCATCGCGTATACAAATACAGGTGCCATCACTTCTATTCAAGCTGTTTATGTGCCAGCAGATGATTTAACTGATCCTGCTGCTGTGCATACGTTCTCACATCTTTCAGCTTCTATTGCTTTATCAAGAAAAAAAGCAAGTGAAGGTTTGTATCCTTCCATTGATTTATTGCAGTCAAATTCTAAAATGGCAACGCCGGGAATTATTGGAGAAAGACATTATAATCTTGCACAAAAATTACGGCAAACACTGGCGCAATATGAAGAACTGAAAGACATCATTTCTATGCTTGGCATGGAACAGTTATCGGTGCAAGACCGTAACGTCGTGAATCGTGCAAGAAGAATAGAACGTTTTCTCACACAACCGTTTTTTGCAACCGAACAATTCAGCGGCATCAAAGGAAAACAGGTGAGTTTGAAAGATGCGTTGGATGGATGTGAACGAATTTTGGCGGATGAATTTAAAGATTATCCGGAGAGTGCTTTTTATATGATTGGATCGATAGATGAAATAAAAAAGAAAGCTGTCTGAACCATGGATTAAAATGATTGCACGGATTTCACGGATTGAATAATGTAAATCTGTGAAATCCTCTAATCCGTTAAATCAGTGATTCAGACAATGAAAGTTGCCATGTAAATATGAAGTACAAGAGAGTGACACAACGAAGATGCCACGAAGTAAAAATGCTGGTCAACAAAAAATAAGAATTCAATGCATCTTAAAATATTACTTCCGTTCAAAGTGTTTGCGGACATCAATAATGTAAGCAACATAGTGATGGAAACAAGCAAAGGCTCTTATGGTTTATTACCACACAGACTCGATTGTGTAGCAGCCTTGGTGCCGGGAATTTTTATGTATGAAATAAATGGTAGCGCGAAATATATCGCTGTTGATGCAGGTGTAATGGTAAAAGCAGGAAGTGAAGTTTTGGTATCTGTTCGCAATGCTGTTGGCGGCGTTGATCTGGGCAAGTTGAGTGAGTTGGTAAAAAATGAATTTAAAAAGCAGGATGAAACAGAAATGAGTATGCGTGCAATAACGCTAAAGCTCGAAAGCGGTTTCATTTACAGCTTTGATAAATTTCGAAACAAGTAATTATGAGACCTGTAAAAAACAAGTACGAAGATTTTTTTAGCGGGCAGATTGCTGAAAAAGAAAGGCAAAAGCTAAAAGCGTTGCGTAATAAAAACAAAGGCGTTTGGATGGGTTTAGGTATGATGGGAATGGTAGGCTGGTCAGTTGCGGTGCCTACATTATTGGGTGCTGCTCTTGGGTTTTGGCTGGATAAAAAATACCCGCAAACCTTTTCATGGACGCTTTCATGCCTGGTTATTGGGTTATTCACCGGTAGCATTATTGCCTGGTATTGGGTTGCTAAAGAAGATAAAGAAATGCATAACGATAAAGTAGAAAACAATGAATGAAACCCTATTAATCATATTCGCTTTTGTTGCAGGAATTGCCTTGGGCATTATATTTTTTGGCGGGCTTTGGTTTACCGTAAAAAAAATAGTTACTGCTAAAATACCGGCGCTATTGATGTTAGGCAGTTTCATCGTTCGTGTGGGAATTGTACTATTCGGATTTTATTTTATCAGTTCCGGAAACTGGCAACGCCTTGTTAGTTGTTTAATTGGTTTTATCGCAGCCAGGTTTATTGTAATTCATTTCACCAAAGCAATTGATGCAAAAAATTTACAACTAATAAAGGAGAATAAACATGAAGCTTAGCCCCGACCAAACTATTTTCTGGCAACATGGTTTCATCACCATCAATCTTACCATCGTTACTACCTGGGCTTTAATGCTAGTGTTAATTATAGCCGCAAGATTGGTTACACGCAAACTCAAAACGGATATTCATATTTCACGCTGGCAATGCTTTCTTGAAATGATCGTTACAGGCATCAACCAGCAAATTAAAGAAGTTGGATTAAATAAACCGGAACAATATATTGGCTTTATCGGCACGTTATTTTTGTTTATTGGTGTTGCTAATATCTGTATTATATTTCCAGGCTATACGCCGCCAACCGCATCGCTTTCTACAACAACAGCACTTGCGCTTTGTGTATTTATGGCAGTACCATTTTTTGGCATCAGCAAAAGCGGTTTGAAAGGATATTTAAAATCATACCTGCAGCCAACATTTATTATGCTGCCTTTTAATCTCATCAGCGAAATTTCACGCACACTTGCATTGGCAGTAAGATTGTTTGGGAACATTATGAGCGGGGGAATGATCGTCGCAATTTTATTAAGCATTTCGCCTTTTATTTTCCCAATTATAATGAGTGCGCTTGGCTTGCTCACAGGAACAGTACAGGCTTATATTTTCAGCATCCTGGCAACAGTATATATAACTGCCGCTGTGCACGATTCAAAAAAAAGTAGTAAAACAAAATCAGTAACAAATAAATAAAAATCAAATGGATAGTACAACTTTAATTGCAATTGCATCAATCATTACTGCCGGACTTACAACAGGCATTGGTTGCATGATGCCTGCATTGGGTGAAGGCAAATCAGTATCATCGGCATTAAGCTCTATTGCGCAACAACCCGATGCTGCACCAACGATTACAAGGACTTTATTCGTGGGCCTGGCAATGATTGAGTCAACAGCAATCTACTGTTTCGTGGTTTCGATGATTCTCATTTTCGCTAATCCCTTTTGGAATCACATCATCGCAACTCATAAATAATCAAATGAGCAAAAACTAAATATAAAAATTATCAGATGAAAATTAACTGGTTTACGGTAATTGCGCAAGTAATTAATTTTCTCATTTTGGTTTGGTTACTGAAACGGTTTTTATATAAACCCATACTCAAAGCCATTGATGAAAGAGAGAAAAAAATTGCTGCGCAAATAAAGGATGCGGATGATAAAAAAGCAGTGGCTGAAAATGAGCAGGCAGATTTCAAAAAAAGAAATGATGATTTTGATGCGCAGAAAAAAGCATTGATGGATAAAGCAGTTGCAGATACCAATACACAGCGTGATAAGTTGTTGGAAGATGCAAAAAATGAAGCCAATGCATTACGTGACAAGCTTGAAAAAGCGGCTAAAGAAAAACAGGAAGCTGATGCCTTGGCAAGTGCCGATAAAACACAACAACAGGTTTTTGCCATCGCAAAAAAAGCGTTGAAAGAAATGGCTTCATCAAGCCTCGAAGAACAATCAGTGAATACTTTTATTAAACGGTTGCAGGCATTGAATGATGATGAAAAACAACAATTCATAACGGCATTTAAATCCAATGCAAATACTATTTTAGTAAGAAGCGCATTTGATTTACCTGCAAAACAACAAGACGAAATTCATGATGCAGTTAATATAATATTAAGTGCAGATGCACAATTGCAATTTAAAACAGTACCAGAAATAATCAGTGGTATTGAGCTTACAACAAACGGTTATAAACTCGCCTGGAGTTTTGCTGAATATCTTCAATCACTTCAACAAAATATAGCTGCGTCAACAAAGGATAAACAAAATGCAAAGCCTGCAATAAATAGCCAACCAGCAACAGTCTAACATGACAGAAACGGAAAAAAATATAACTACAACAAATACAATAGAACTATCAGACGATAGTATAAATAATTACGTTTTTCCATTTGCACCGCGCGAAATTGGTATTGTAACAAGTGTATCAACAGGCATTGTAAAAGTTTCCGGTTTACCGAATGTTGGGTTTGAAGAATTGCTTCAATTTCCCAACGGTTTGTTTGGCATTGCTTACAATATTGATGAAGATGAAATTGGTGTAATTCTTTTAGGCAAAGATTCTTTGCTAACTGCCGGTGATGAAGTAGAAAGAACAGGTCGTGTAATGGATGTTCCGGTTGGAGATGCTTTGACAGGCAGAGTAGTAAATCCTTTGGGCGAACCGATAGATAATAAAGGTGATGTTGCCAGCCAGCAAAGACTGCCGATTGAAAGACCGGCACCTGCTATCATGGATCGTAATCCCGTTACCGTTCCGTTGCAGACAGGCATTAAAGTGATTGATGCATTAATTCCAATTGGTCGCGGACAACGTGAATTGATTGTTGGTGATCGTCAAACAGGCAAAACTGCGATTGCAATTGATGCCATCCTTAACCAAAAAGATAAAAATGTTTTATGCGTTTATTGCGCTATCGGTCAGCGTGCATCGGCAGTTGCAAAAGTGATTGCTAACCTGGAGGAAAAAGGTGCAATGGATTATACAACTGTTGTTGTGGCTGAGGGAAATAATTCGCCGGGTTTGGAATATATCGCACCGTACGCTGCCACCAGCATTGCAGAATTTTTTATGGAACAGGGTCGTGATGTGCTGATCGTTTATGATGACCTTACACATCATGCACGTGCGTATCGGGAGATCTCATTATTGTTGAGAAGACCGCCCGGACGTGAAGCTTTTCCCGGAGATATATTTTATATACATTCCCGTTTATTGGAGAGATCAACACACTTAAGTAATGACCTGAAAGGTGGTTCGTTAACCGCTTTGCCTATCATTGAAACAGAGGCACAAAATATTTCAGCATACATTCCTACGAATTTAATTTCAATTACTGACGGACAAATTTATCTATCCCCCAAATTATTCGAACTTGGTATTTTACCTGCCGTTGATGTTGGAAAATCTGTATCAAGAGTTGGCGATAAAGCGCAGTTACCCGCATATCGTTCCATTGCAAATTTAAAATTGGAGTATGCACAATTTGAAGAACTTGAAACCTTTGCACGTTTTGGTACAAGGCTCGATGAAAATACAAAAAAGACCATTGAGCATGGAAAGAGAATTCGTGAATGTCTTAAACAACCGGAGCTTCAGCAGATGCCGGTTTCAGAACAAATCGTGATTTTGCTTGCGTTGAAAAATGGTTTACTTGATACGGTACCACTTGAAAAAATTAAGAACGCGCAAGATGCCTTGCTTAAAAATTTCAACAATTTTCCGGATGAAATAATCAAGCGGTTATCTTCAAATGCAAAACTGAGTGATGACGATAGTAAGGCTATTTTAAAAATTGCCGGAACAATTCTTGCACCGTTTCTGGAGAAGCCAAAGCCCGATCCGGAACAAGATAAAGACAAGCCAAAAGCAGATCAGGATAAGTTGAAGCCAGAAGAAAAAAAAGACGAACCTAAACCAGGTCAAAATAAATAGTAATGGATACTTTAGAAAATTTAAGAAGTAAAACAGAAAGTGCAAAAGACTTGAAATCTGTTGTCACTGCTATGAAGGCGATGGCGGCATCAAACATTGTTCAATACGAAACCGCAGTGAGTTCGTTTGCAGATTATTTTCACACCATCGCTTTAGGAATCATCGCTTATTTTAAAGCTGAAAAGATTACAGCGATAAATGAGAAAACAGTATTAAAAAAGAAAACGGAAGAAGTGATCTGCGCGATAGTGTTCGGATCAGACCAGGGGCTTGTTGCCCAGTTCAATGATTCGATGGCAGAATTTGTTTCCACATCGCTCAAGACTTTACCAGGAAAAAAAATTATTTGGGCTGTGGGAGAACGTGTGCAATTACTTTTGTCGGATGAAGGATTTAATACATCAAAATTATATCCCGTTCCAAATGATATTAATGCTGTCACTCCTTTAGTAGCAGAGATTTTGAGTAAGAGCCAGGAAAGCCAGGAAAAAGAAGAAGTTACATCATTTTATATTTTTCACAACCAACCAAATCCCGGCTCAGGTTATACGCCGGTGATGCAGCGTTTTTTACCATTGGATGAAAAATGGAAAAATTCATTACAACAAATTCCATGGCCTACAAAATTACTTCCGCAAATTGCAGGAAGTATAAAACCTACACTGGTCGCATTGATTAACGAATATCTTTTCGCCTCTCTTTTTAAAGCCAGCGTAGAATCATTGGCCAGCGAAAATGCAAGCCGCTTAGATGCGATGCAACGGGCTGAAAAAAATATAACTGATTTGCTGGAAGACCTGGGTAAAAAATATCATCGCCTGCGCCAGAGTACTATTGATGAAGAACTGTTTGATGTAGTGGCCGGCTTTGAAGCTTTGAAAAAATAAATTTGGGAATAATAATTGATGTAGAATGTTTTTATTAAATCACTTTTAAAATCAATCATGTTAAAAATAATAAACGATTTGCCTGGTAATGTTTTAGGCATTGAAGCAGAAGGAGAAGTAACAGGTGCAGATTATGAAAATGTTTTTTTTCCCGCCGTGGATGAAAAATTAAAAGCAAATAAAAAAATACGAATGCTCTATTACCTGGGAGCAGGCTTTACGGGATTCAGCCTGAAGGCGATGATAGATGATGCAGAAGTGGGCATAAAAAATTTCTCGGCATGGGATCGTGTTGCTCTTGTTTCCGACAATCAAATGATAATTGTATTTGCGAAATTTTTTGGTTACCTTTTACCGGGCGAAGTGAAAGTATTTGGCAATGCCGGGTTGGATGAGGCAAAGAAATGGATTGCTGAATCTTAAAATTAAAAAGCATCGGTACTCACGAAAATCGTACGGACATAAAAATGAACAAAAGCAAAAAATTCACCACATTATTCTTTGATATCGGCGGCGTGCTGCTTCCAAACGGATGGGTGTACGAGTTAGCAGATTTGGGATGCACAATCAAACAGGAAAAAATCGAATATGCATAACGACGATTGCATATTAACCATTAACGGCGGTTCCTCCAGCATTAAATTTTCTTTATACAAAATTAATGAATCACTTAAGCAATTGTTTAATGGAGAGATAGAAAACATCGGTTCTGAAAAGGCAAGACTCAATTTTAATAACTTCACAGATCAACAAAAAAATAGTTTTGATATTGAAGCGGCTGATCATGACCAGGCTGCGAATCATTTAATTGACTTGCTGGAAAAACAAGAACACTTTGATTCAGTGAAAGCGATTGGCCATCGCATTGTTCATGGCATGCAACATACCCAACCAGAATTAATTTCAGATGAATTATTAGATGAATTAAAAAAGATCAGCAATTATGATCCCGAACATTTACCCGAAGAAATTAAATTGATAGAAGTATTCAGGAAACGTTATCCAGCTATAAAACAAATAGCTTGTTTCGATACTTCTTTTCATACGACCATGCCGGTGGTTGCAAAGTTATTATCTATTCCCCGCCGCTATTATGAAATGGGCATTCAGCGGTACGGTTTTCATGGCCTTTCTTATGCTTACTTGATGCAGGAACTTGAAAATATTGCTGGAAAAGAAACCGCGAAAGGCAAAATAATTTTAGCGCATCTCGGTAACGGTGCAAGCCTGGCTGCCGTAAAAAATGGTAAAAGCATGGACACCAGTATGGGTTTTACACCGGCATCCGGGTTGCCCATGAGCACGCGCACAGGGGATCTTGATCCCGGGGTTGCCTGGTATTTAATGCAGGATGAAAAGCTTACCCCAAAAGAATTCAGTCATTTGATTAATCATGAATCCGGTTTGCTGGGAATATCAGAAACAAATTCCGATATGCGGGAACTCATGAAAATTGAAGACTCTGACCAACGTGCGAAAGAAGCCATTGAATTGTTTTGTTATCAAACCAAAAAATGGATTGGCGCTTATGCTGCTGCACTTGGAGGTATAGATGTATTGATTTTTTCAGGTGGAATTGGAGAACATTCACCGGAAGTAAGAAGTAAAATATGCGATAATCTAGGGTTCCTGGGAATTGAATTAGATAAAATAAAAAACATGAATAATGAATCAATAATTTCTACTGAAATAAGCAAAGTTAAAGTTCGTGTAATAAAAACAAATGAAGAGTTAATGATCGCAAAAATGGTTTGCCAAATTTGGAATTACTCCATTAAAAAGTGAAATTATTAGCAATCAATAAAATCGAAAATCAAATGTGTGAATGATGTAACTATTATCATTGATTGTGTAACATATTAAAGAACTTAAGTGCCTACCTTTTCAGGTATTCAAAACAATCTAAAAATATTAAAATGAAAAAATTACAAACAGTAGCCTGGGCAATAGTATTGTGTACATTATTTGCCTCATGCCAGTCTGCTTCCGCTCAAAAGAGTCCTCTTGCTAACGCACAAACAAGAAGTGAAATTATGAACACAATTGCTAACGATAGTATGATGTCTAAGGAAATGATAGGTACAATGATGAATAACAAAAATGGTATGATGATGATGCAGCAACATCAAATGATGATGATGGAGAATCATAGTTCTATGATGAATATGCTGAAGGCCAATCCCGAAATGATGCAGAGCATGTTCTCAGCAATGATGGAAACAGCCAGGGGAGACAAAGGTATGATGTCCAAAATGGTTGAAATGATGAAGGCAAATCCACAAATGATGCAGATGATGCAAAACAAATCAGGCAATGGCATGATGAACGGTATGCAACCGATGCAAGACATGAAGCACTAATCTCATTGACTACCATGATTTAAAATTTAAAAAAAATTAGCATTATGATGCACAATAACGACGGTTATTATTTCGGGGGAATGCAGATGGGTTGGTGGTTTTTTATACTTGTCATTGTAATATTAATAATGGGGTGGATTATCTGGTCCCGTAAACGAAAGTGAATAATAGCAGATTAAAAAAAAATTGAAAGTTGAATAATTAAGTAATAATCATTGTATATAAAAAAAAACTTCAAAAAAAACAGTATGACCATTCAAATAAACACCGATAACAATTTAAATGTACATGAAGCATTTGGCAACAAATTAGATGACTTACTTTCTGAAGAGTTAAGCAGGTTTAGTGAGCACATCACACGTTTGGAAGTTCACCTGTCTGATGAGAATGGTTTCAAAGAAGGACTAAATGATAAAAGATGTTTATTGGAAGCCCGTCTTGAAGGCAGGCAACCGATTGCTGTTACGGGATTGGCAAATACGTATGAGCTTGCAGTTGACAGTGCAATTGATAAGTTAACAACTTCCCTTGGTACAATACTTGGACGATTGAGAAATCATTAACAACGATTAACAAAAAATACTAAAATCATGAAAATATTATTAGCCATAGATGGTTCTTTGCATAGCGATGCGGCAGTTGAGGAAGTCGCAAACAGGCTGTTTCATCCCGGTACAGAAGTTCGTATTGTATCAGCATTTCAAAGTACCGGATTAATCGTATCAGTTCAGGCACCAATGGGTGCGCTGGCGGGTGCGTATGACGAAACTGATGCACACGCTCAAAAACTTGCAGAAGATGCAGTTAATGTTGCCTTTGAAACTATAAAAGAAAAAAATCCAGCTTTATTAATATCTACCAAAGTGATTAACGCATCTGCGAAACACGCCATTCTAAATGAAGCCGATGAATTCGTTGCTGATTTAATTGTGGTTGGTTCTCATGGTCAAAGTGGTTTATCCCGCTTTCTCCTGGGTTCGGTTTCCCAGGCTGTGGCTTTGCATGCCAATTGTTCGGTAGAGATCGTTCGTAAGCGTGGTTTCGAAGATGAAATTAAAAAGAGTTAGCTATTATGGATTGTAATTAATATGCTGTTATTAAAAAAGAATTATTGAATCTCGAAAAAATAATATTGAAGTTGGGAAAGAAATATACTAGTGCATCGAAGTATGAAGTCATTTAAAAAGCTTGTATCAAAAGCACATCATATTGTATTAGTTGATTTTATTTTCCGGATGCCAATAAAAGGATGAACCTATTAATTTAAAATACTTAAAAATGAAAAAAAAATATCAATTACAAGGCATGAGTTGCGGCGGTTGTGTGAATCACGTTAAGCAGGCATTACTTGAAATTCCCGGCGTTGAAGATGCAGATGTTCAATTGAAACCACAAAGCGCATTGCTTACCTTACGTGAACCGATTGCTATGGAAGTATTGCAGGCTCAGCTTAGTAAAGCGGGAAATTATACCATAAGAGAAATTGATGCAATAGCTTAATGGATAAAAGTAAAAAAAAAAGAAGAATATTAATGAGGACATGAGAATAGTTCATTCATTAAATATATTTTAATAACTAAATAAAAAAAGAAAAATGAAAAAAGAAAAAAAAGTGCTCCCTGCATCAAAAGGGAAAAAAACAGGTCCGGGAAGTAACCCTGTAAATAAATTTAAAAAAGGTCAACACACAACTGCAGCACAGCTTGATAATATTATAACAGGCGCTGTTGAAAATGTCAAAGCCCGTGCAGGGAGTGGGTTTGCCAATGAAGGCACTGTGCCTATTTACGAAGAAGAACGTTGATCGCTGTGTTAGATTTTAGTAATCTCTTCAAATTTAAACGCAATGATTTAATATCACCGGATGATTTTGAAATTGATCAGGTTTATCGTTTTCAGGATGAATCAAATCCCGGTGACCAGTCATTATTATATAATAATTCCACCGGCTAAGTAAGTCAAAATAAATCTGTAGGGAAATGGTTATGGTTTTTCTGAAGTTGAAATTTCAAATACATGAATTGAAAAATTAAAAACATATCAAATATAAAAATAAAATAATGGAAAATAAATCGAACGAATCCACTGAGTTACGGCCGGAAGGTGAACGGATGTTGAATGCGCGGTTAGTTGAAATAGATTTGAATAAATTTATTGCTGAATTAAAACAGGAATCCACCTGGGCAGACAGTGATCGTAATTCCATCACCGTATTCAAATCTGATACGACCACTATGGTATTAATTGGAATGCATAAAAATGCCGAATTAAAAGAACATAAAGCCATTGGAAATATTAGCGTGCAGGTACTGGATGGCGAAATAAACTTCTTTGCTGAACAACAAACATTTTCACTGGGGAAAGGACAAATGATCACTTTAGTAGCAAATATTCCACACAGTGTAACTGCATTGAAAGAAAGTTTTTTTCTGCTCACCCTGGTAATAAATAAATAGTGAATTATTATGGACCATTCTAAAATGAAACATGATGATTGCAGATTTTAAAAAAGCGACTTTATGTGGTATTGGTATTATCCATACCCATCTTGTTGTTATCAACTATGATACAAGGGCGAGTTTCTAGCTATGACTGGCGATGGTGTAAATGATGCACCAGCGCTTGCCCAGGCGGATGTGGGTATTGCAGTCGGAAAGTAAAATGAGTTATAAAAATAAAAAATAAAAATAAATATTATGGAAACAGAAATGATTGAAACCGAAGTGGAAACTTTACCACCAGAATTATTGCAGAAGATAAATGCCTATTGGCGGGCTGCCAATTATCTTTCAGTAGGACAAATTTATTTATACGACAACCCGTTATTAAAAGAACCGCTGAAACTGGAACATATAAAACCAATGGTGCTTGGGCATTGGGGAACTACGCCTGGACAGAATTTTATTTATGTACATCTCAACCGGGTAATTAAGAAATATGATCTCGATATGTTTTATATCGCAGGCCCTGGACATGGCGGCCCTGCAATAGTTGGCAATGTTTATTTGGAAGGCACCTGGACTGAAGTATATCCAAACATAACACAGGACGAAGCGGGATTGAAAAAATTATTTAAGCAATTCTCTTTTCCCGGCGGTATTTCCAGTCATGTGGCACCCACAACACCAGGCTCTATTCATGAAGGTGGTGAATTGGGTTATTCATTAAGCCATGCTTTTGGTGCTGCATTCGACAATCCTGATTTGATCGTTGCATGTGTAGTTGGTGATGGTGAAGCAGAAACCGGTCCTTTAGCCACTTCATGGCAATCGAATAAATTATTGAACCCTATTACAGATGGCGTCGTATTACCGATCCTTCATTTGAATGGTTATAAAATAAGTAACCCAACTATACTAGCTCGTATAGAAAACGATGAGTTGGAACAATTTTTTCTTGGCTGCGGATGGACACCGCATTTTGTAGAAGGAACTGATCCGGCAAAAATGCATGAGCTTATGGCTTCTACACTTGAAAAAGTAATAGAAGAAATTCAAAACATACATGAACATGCAAGAAGCACAAACGATAACACACGTCCGCGCTGGCCAATGATTGTTTTAAAATCACCCAAAGGCTGGACAGGGCCGAAAGTAGTAGATGGCCTTCAAATTGAAGGAACGTTTCGCGCCCACCAGGTTCCAATCATAATAGATGCAGATCATCCAGATCATGTGAAGCTCCTGGAAACCTGGATGAAGAGCTATAAACCAGAAGAATTATTTGATGAGAATGGAACGCTTATGCCCGAACTGGCTGAGCTCGCACCAAAGGGTAATCGCAGAATGGGCGCTAATCCGCATACGAACGGAGGCATACTTTTGAAAGACCTTCACATGCCGGATTTCCATAAACATGCAGTGCATGTTCCTTCACCAGGAGCAGTAATGGGACAGGATACAATGGTGCTTGCAAAGTTTCTGAGAGATGTGGCAACGCTGAATCGTGATCATCATAATTTTCGCGTATTCGGTCCGGATGAAACCATGTCAAACCTACTCGGAGCAATTTTTGAAACGACCAATCGCCAGTGGAATGCCCGAACAGAAAAGTATGATGAATTTTTGGCGCCGTCAGGAGAAGTGGTTGATTCTATGCTGAGTGAGCATCAGTGCGAAGGATTTCTGGAAGGATATTTATTAACAGGAAGACATGGATTGTTTAATTGCTATGAAGCGTTCATCCATATCATTGATTCCATGTTCAACCAGCACGCCAAATGGCTGAAAGTAACACTGGAACTGCCTTGGCGCAGAAAGATTTCTTCTTTGAATTATTTGTTGGCTTCGCATGTGTGGCAACAGGATCACAATGGGTTTACGCACCAGGATCCGGGGTTTCTGGGCCATGTAATTAATAAGAAGGCAGATGTTGTCCGGGTTTATTTACCACCGGATGCCAATTGTTTGTTGTCTGTTTTTGACCATTGTCTGCGAAGTCGCCATTATGTAAATGTGGTTGTTGCGGGCAAACATCCGCTCCCGCAATGGCTTACAATGGATGAAGCAGCAGTGCATTGTACCGAAGGCATTGGTATCTGGCAATGGGCAAGTAATGATCAGGGCTTTGAACCGGATGTGGTAATGGCTTGTTGTGGTGATACGCCGACGCTGGAATTACTGGCGGCTGTTTCTATAATACGGGAACACTTGCCCGAAGTTAAAATGAGGGTGGTGAATGTGGTTGATCTCATGAAATTACAATCCAGTTCAGAACATCCACATGGCTTAAGTGAGCAGGATTATGATTCTATTTTCACGAAAGATAAACACATCGTTTTCAACTTTCATGGTTATCCATGGCTGGTGCATCGCCTTACTTATCGCCGCACAAACCACAACCTTCATGTAAGAGGTTATAAAGAAGAAGGAACTATTACCACGCCGTTTGATTTAAGAGTTCAAAATGATATTGATCGCTTTCACCTGGTAATTGATGTGATTGATCGTTTGCCGCATCTGGGCAGCAAAGGTGATTACCTGAAACAGCAATTAAAAGACAAGTTGATAGAACACAAACATTACGTACACGAGCATGGAAAAGACATGCCGGAAATCCTTAATTGGAAATGGAAGGTAAAAACACAAAAATAAAGACGATGACAACTACACAAATCATATTAGTATCCAGGCCAGAAGGCTTGCCGACAGAAGAAAATTTTAAAATGGAAGATTTTGAATTACCGGCTATCAAAGAGGGCGAGGTATTATTAGAAGGTATGTATTATTCTGTTGATCCCTATATGCGTGGGAGAATGAATGATGCGAAATCATACGTTCCGCCTTTTGAAACCGGGCAACCAATTAGTGGTGGTGTAGTCGCGAAGGTGAAAGAAAGTAAATCGAATGATTTCAAAATTGATGACATAGTAACCGGAAATTTACCCTGGCGAAAACAAATGATTGTTTCGGGAAAAGAAATTCAAAAGATTGATGCAACGTTGGCGCCTCCAAGTTATTTTTTGGGCATATTAGGCATGACGGGACTTACTGCTTATTTCGGCTTGATGCACATAGGAAAACCTAAAGCAGGTGAAACCGTTGTTGTATCAGGAGCTGCCGGTGCAGTAGGATTAGTTGTTGGACAAATTGCAAAAATCCAGGGCTGTCATGTTGTAGGAATTGCAGGTTCTGATAAAAAAATAAAATCACTTAAAGAAGACTTTAGTTATGATGACGCCATCAATTATAAAACCACTGCAGATATGAAAGAAGCAATAGCCAAAGCATGTCCAAATGGTGTGGATGTTTATTTTGATAATGTCGGTGGTGAAATTTCTGATGCGGTTATCAGTAATATTAATTTTCATGCACGCATACCTTTATGCGGTCATATCTCTTTATATAACGCTACTGAAGTTCCTCTGGGACCAAGGTTACAACCCATGTTATTGACAAGAAGTGTTTTAATGCAGGGATTTATCGTGAGCAATTTTAAAAATAATTTTCCCGAAGGAATGAAGCATTTATCGCAATGGTTGAAAAAAGGAAAATTGCTTTATTCTGAAACAATAGTTCATGGCTTTGATCAATTGCCACAAGCTTTCCTGGGTTTATTTAAAGGAGAGAATACAGGTAAGATGATTGTGGAAGCATAATAATATCTTGATGGTTATAGAAGCGGATGATGCAGGAAAAATCTTTATGAACTGCGCATTAAAATGAATAGAGTGTTCTAAAGGTTTTATTATAAAAAAAAGGTTTTAATATGATTCTAAATAATACTGAATTTCAAAAGCATTTGCACAATAAGTGAAAAATAAACTTTACTTTTCATAATAAATATGTTGGTTATGAGAATGAATTATTCTTACAAAAATTGTCAAATAACACATTAGTCAGAAACTTTATTTTTTTTCATAAAAGAAACATTATAATATAACCAGAATATAATACCCAAACTGATAATTGTCAATACTAAATAAATGACATGCCATTTACTAACAGTTATAATAAAATAAATATTAAAAATTACTTCAATTAAAAGCAGTATCACTGATAATTTTTGATATTTCAAAATTCTTATGATACCAATAATTGAGTAAATAATAAATGGCAAAAGGTAATGAAACACTTCTTTTTGTGCAATATTATTTAGTGCACTCCTATAGATAAATATATATCCAACCAGGCAATAAAACTTGTACCCAATAATCAGGTGGTCAATAATTATAAGAAACAGACGAACATAATATTTCCCGGAATTTAAATGAACACCATTTTTGTCTGTATCTGCGTTTTCTATTTCTCTTTTCATCATGATATTTTTAGCTTTGGTCTAATAAAATCCTTACCACTTCAACAATTTGAAGAGATTCAATTTTTTTTTCACTGCAGCACGGTTTCAAAATATTGGCTTATTTGATTTTAAAAGTAATCAATTATATGTCTCTTCGGATGCTTACTTAAAAAAAGCAAGGATTAAATTTTTTGGAAAAAATCTAAAAAATATTTGGCAATTCAAATCTTAATCGTAATATTGCAATATAACTTTAAACATGGGCGCTACAAAAACAGCACACTTTCCTGCCAGGCAAAATCAAATGGCTATTCTCTTTAAAGCACTCGGGCATCCAGCACGCATTGCCATCATGGAATATCTGATCAAGGTAAATACCTGTATTTGCGGGGATATCGTGAATGAATTGCCCCTGGCTCAACCGACTATTTCCCAACACCTCCGCGAATTAAAAAACGCGGGATTAATTACAGGTAATGTGGAAGGGAATTCGATTTGCTATTGTGTGGATGAAAAAATGATCGCTCGTGTGTTGGCCTATTTTGAAAATGTTTCCGGGAAAATAATGAAGAAAAATAATTGTTGTTAAGTAAATAATTTTTGAAATGAAAAGGGGAATAAGTGATGGGTTATTGAAAATATTTTTTTATAAATGCTCTAGGCCGCTTGTCGGGAGACAAGGCGGCGGCGGGCTTGCTCATAATTTGGTAAAAGAAAACGTATAAATTTAAATTAAAGCAATAATGTGCTTTATGGGAGAAAGGCGGCGGCGGGCTTGCTCATAATTTTGCAAATGAAAAAGTAGAAAATAAAATTTAATTAAAGAAATATCCTGCTGCACTGGAAACAAAGAGAAAGAAGAATTATACGCAATTTGGAAAAAGATAATATTCAAAATTAAAACAAAATAAACATGGAAAATTCAGAAAATTTAAAAGAAATTGTAAAGCGTAAATACAGCGAGATCGCTTTACAGGATAAAGAAACCAATCAATCCTCCTGCTGTGGTTCGGGTGCCTGTTCCGACGAAGTGTATAACATCATGACAGATGATTATACGGATATCAAAGGTTATAACCCGGATGCAGACCTCGGCCTGGGATGCGGACTGCCAACGGCTTTCGCCAAAATAAAAAAAGGCGATACAGTGGTTGACCTCGGCAGCGGTGCAGGGAATGATTGCTTTATTGCACGTGCCGAAACAGGAGAAACCGGCAAAGTGATCGGTGTGGATTTCACGCCGGCAATGATCGCGAAAGCCAGGGAAAATGTAGCCAAACTTGGATACAATAATGTTGAATTCGTACAAGGTGATATTGATAATATGCCACTGACTTCAAATATTGCCGATGTAATCGTTAGTAATTGTGTATTGAATTTAGTGCCTGATAAAGATGCCGTGTTTAAAGAAATATTTAGGGTACTAAAATCCGGCGGCCATTTTAGTATTTCAGATGTTGTGCTGGTTGGCGAATTGCCTGAATCATTTCAGCAGGATGCAGAAATGTATGCAGGCTGTGTAACCGGCGCAATTCAAAAAACGACCTATATGGATTTAATAAAATCGAATGGTTTTTCAAATATAACAATTCAAAAAGAAAAAGCGATTGATATTCCTGCGGATATTCTTCAAAAATATTTAAATGAAAAAGAATTAAAAAGTTATCAAAATGGTGATACCGGTATATTCAGCATTACAGTCTATGCAGAAAAGAATGCCTGTTGCGGGCCGGATTGTTGTAATTAAAAAACATGAAGAAAAAAATAATTGTGCTTTGCACCGGCAATAGTTGCAGAAGTCAGATCGCTGAAGGTTATTTAAAATATTTTGCCAAAGAAAAGGCGGAAGTGTATAGTGCAGGTATTGAAACTCATGGTTTAAATCCGGCTGCTGTTGAAACCATGAAAGAGGATGGTATTGATATTTCTAAACAAACCTCCAACAACATTGACGAATATCGTCATATTGATTTTGATTTTGTCATAACAGTATGCGACAATGCAAAAGAGCATTGTCCTTTTTTTCCTGGTACAGCAAAAAAGTTTCACCAGAATTTTACTGACCCGGCAAAAGCCATAGGTACAAAAGAAGAAATTAATGAAAAATTCAAAGAAGTGCGGCAACAAATAAAAATATATTTTAAAACTTTTATTAATGAAAATTTGTAAATTACAATTTTAAAAACCTTTAATTTTTCAATCATGTACAAATCAGCAACAGACCTCGTAAAAGAAGCCAAAGGAAAAATTGAAAATCTTACACCTCAGCAAGTGAAAGAAGAAATTGCAAATGGAAATGCGACACTAATTGATATTCGTGGCAGTGAAGAATTAAAACAACATGGAAAAATTCCGGGGTCTGTAAATGCACCTCGTGGTTTACTGGAATTTTATGCCGACCCGGAATTACCTTATCACAAGCCTGAATTTGACAGGGAAAAACGCATCATCCTGCACTGCGCATCCGGCGGGCGTTCGGCATTGGCTGCTGTTACGTTGCAAGAAATGGGTTACAAAAATGTAGCACACATGGATGGTGGAATTGCGGCCTGGAAAGAAGCGGGTTTCACTGTGGAATAATTTTTTTACTATTCAACTTTTAAAAAATGATTTGAAAAAAAATTTGAATAGCGCCAAAAAAAATTCAAGTTGATTTTTAAAAATTATTTCTTTTTTCTCCGGTAATCCAAATCATATTGTACTGCCCAGGTGGTTCCATTGTCTTTGGTAATTTCTGCAAATTGCCGGACTTCATCTTTTCCTAAATTAAAAAAAGTGAGTCGCATGGTGGCCATGGTATCTTTTGAAAATTGAAAGGGTTCTGTTTGAAAAATAATTTTATTTTCATCAAATTTTCCCAAAGTATAATTGGTACTTCCACCTACATTATCCACCCAGGTCTGCTGCCATTGCTTACTTGCGGCGCTGTAGGTATTAAAACTTTTTCCTTTATATTCAAAGATGCCGGGTATAGGCACACTGGTCCATTCTTCCAGCACTATGCAACTGTCTAATATCAAACTGATCTTGCTGTCACCCGATTTTTTTCCCTGCAAATTATACGCTTCCCATTCTCCGATCCAAAAATCAAACTGGCGGTAAACCGGGTCTGTGCTGCAGGGAGATTGCGGAATTTTCTGCGCAAAGGAAGTAGTTGCACAAAGGGCAACTATCATTAAAGTAAAATATTTTTTTCTCATACAATTAAGTTTAGAAATACAAGCTATGAATTATTTCAAACAGTAAAAATGCATTATTGGATGAACGGCAAGAGATCCATAATTTGTCATTCGCAAAATATTTCCTGCAAATTTTATTTAACTTCATTCAATGAAATCATCATTTATGCAAAGAATTATTTATTGTACCATCCTGTTTTTAAATTGTTTTTTGTTAAACGCGCAGGATTTAAAAAACAACGAAACATCCGGCAATCCTGTTTTTCCGGGCTGGTATGCCGATCCTGAAGCAGCTATTTTTCAACATCAATACTGGATCTATCCAACGTATTCAGCACCTTATAACGAACAGGTTTTCTTCGATGCATTTTCATCACCTGATTTAGTTCATTGGACGAAGCATGAAAAAGTGATGGACACATTGAATGTGAAATGGGCAAAGCGTGCTGTGTGGGCGCCTGCGATTATAGAAAAAGATCAGAAATATTATTTATTTTTTGGCGCGAATGATATTCAAAATAATGAGGAAAAAGGCGGCATTGGTGTAGCCGTTGCAGATAATCCTGCCGGGCCTTTCAGAGATTATTTGGGCAAACCATTAATTGATTCATTTCACAATGGCGCGCAGCCGATAGACCAGTTTGTTTTTAAAGACAATGATGGAAAATATTATATCATTTATGGTGGCTGGCGACATTGCAATATTGCGCAGTTAAAAAATGATTTCACTGGTTTTATTCCGTTTGCGGACGGTACTGTTTTTAAAGAAATTACGCCGGAGAATTATGTGGAAGGGCCAATGATGTTCCTGCGCAACAATATGTATTATTTAATGTGGAGTGAAGGCGGCTGGACCGGCCCCAATTATTCTGTTGCGTATGCAATTGCAAGTACACCTTTCGGACCATTTAAAAGAGTGGGGAAAATTTTACAACAAGATACCAGTGTCGCCACCGGCGCGGGGCATCATTCCATTTTTCATAATTTAAAAAATGATTCCTGGTATATCGTGTATCATCGCAGGCCATTGGGCGAAACTGATGCCAATCACCGCGTGGTGTGTATTGATAAAATGTTTTTTGATAAAGATGGAAAAATTCTCCCGGTGAAAATCACTTTTAAAGGAGTGGAGGAAGATCGTTTAAAGTGATTTTTATTTCTTGTTGGTATGAATTGTTTTGTGTTTGTAAATGAACTGATGCCCGATGAACTGCCGGCTGAGCGAAGCCGAAGCCGGAGTTTAAAGAATAATTTCCATGTTTCTTGTTTTGTGCTTGGTGTTGATCGATACAGAATTTTTTATAACTCATTTTAATTTGTTGGAAACGATAAATAGGAATGAGTTTTTTTATAAACTAGCGTCACGCATTTTGTAATTTTAAAAATCAAAATGCAGCGATAGAAAATTCAAACTTTGTAAAATTAAAAATTAAAATCACATCGTCACCTGCGGATGTTGCTTGAATATAAATAAAAAATCCCGGTGCTCCCGGGATTTTAATGTATTCAAAAGTAAAACGCTATTTGTATTGCTCTGCTATGCCTTTGGCGAGTTCTACCATTTTGGCAACGCCATCTTCCGGCAAATTTCCTTTCTTAAACTCAGTCAATACTTCAGGTAATTTGTTTTGCATTTCCACTAAAAAATGTTCTTCAAATGCTTTTACATTTTTCACTGCCACATCACGCAATAAACCTTGTGTACCCAAATAAATAATGGCAACCTGCTTCTCCACAGCCATCGGGCTATATTGTAATTGCTTCAATATTTCCACGTTCCTTGCACCCTTTTCAATTACATATTTTGTAGCCGGGTCCATATCACCACCAAATTTTGAAAAGGCTTCCAGTTCACGATATTGAGCCTGGTCGAGTTTCAAAGTACCAGCCACTTTTTTCATGGATTTGATCTGCGCATTACCACCCACGCGGCTTACAGAAATACCTACGTTGATCGCCGGGCGGATACCTGCATTAAACAAGTTTCCTTCCAGGAATATCTGTCCGTCTGTAATAGAGATCACATTCGTAGGAATGTACGCGGATACGTCACCAGCCTGCGTTTCAATGATCGGTAAAGCTGTCAATGAACCACCACCTTTCACCAAATGTTTAATGGATTCCGGCAAGTCATTCATATTTTTTGCAACATCATCATTGGTGATAATTTTTGCAGAACGCTCTAATAAACGGCTATGCAAATAAAACACGTCACCCGGATATGCTTCACGTCCCGGCGGGCGGCGAAGTAATAAGGAAACTTCACGATAAGCCACGGCTTGCTTTGACAAGTCATCAAAAATGATCAATGCAGGACGGCCTGTATCCCGGAAAAATTCTCCGATGGCAGCACCGCTGAATGGCGCGTAAAACTGCAAAGGTGCAGGATCACTGGCACTTGCAGCAACAATCGTGGTATAAACCATCGCACCATAATCAGTCAGGGTTTTCATCACACCAGCAACTGTTGATGCTTTTTGTCCAATCGCTACATATATACAATAAACAGGTTTGCCTGCTTCGTAAAATTCTTTTTGATTGATAATGGTATCAATACAAATAGCGGTCTTACCGGTTTGCCTGTCACCAATTACCAATTCGCGTTGTCCGCGGCCAATCGGGATCATCGCATCAATCGCTTTGATACCTGTTTGTAAAGGTTCTTTTACCGGCTCACGATAAATTACACCCGGCGCTTTTCTTTCCAGCGGCATTTCATACAATTCCCCGGTGATCGGGCCTTTACCATCAATTGGTTCTCCCAAAGTATTGATCACACGGCCTACCAATCCTTCACCTACTTTAATAGATGCGATCTGGCCGGTACGACGCACACTGTCACCTTCTTTGATCTCATGGCTTTCACCCATCAATACCACACCCACGTTGTCTTCTTCGAGGTTCAGGGCGATAGCTCTTACACCATTTTCAAATTCCACGAGTTCCCCGGAGCCAACATTGTTGAGTCCGTAAATGCGGGCGATACCATCTCCCACCTGGAGTACAGTGCCTACTTCTTCTAAATCTGCAGAAGCATTGAAGTTGCTTAATTGCTGGCGAAGTATTGCCGAAATTTCATCTGGTTTTATATCTACCATATTTTACATTTTAGCCGCAGCATGCTGCGGTGATGATCGTTTTTTGAAAAAAAATTTTAGCGTA